>NZ_JBBEUD010000012.1:0-170393 GCF_037402475.1 Caulobacter sp. CCG-8 | reverse complement strand
ATGCGGCGAGGTGGAGCCATTATGCCGCGGCCGGGAAACCCTGCGGGGAATAAAGATTTAGCGCAGGGATATCAGCGGGTTGATCGCCGCAGCGACGGGGACACGCACTCACGGCAAGGCTTTTACCAGTCAATCAACGGCCGTGGTGTGAGTGCGTGTCCCCTCCTTCGGCCGCGGCGTCACAGGATTATACACCCAACTCAGCGGACGACTTGGGGGACACGCACTCACCCCAAGCGCCCTGCGAACCGGCCGCCGCTATGCCGTGAGTGCGCGTCCCCGGCTACCCCCCGAACCACCCCGCCAGCTTCTTCAGGCTCTCCTTCGAGCCCTCCTTGTTGTCCGCCGGCCGCAGCCCCGGCGGCAGGTTCTCCGACAGGAAGGTCACCCGGGTGCCGCCCTCAGCCGGTTCCAGCGAGACGGTGATGGTCATCTCGCCCTTCAGCGCCGGGTCGTCGGTGTCGAACAGCACCGCCCAGACCACCCGGCGGCCCGGCGTGACGGCCGCGAAGCGCACGCGCGTGCGGTCCTCGCGCTCGGCGGTCTTGCCGACGTGTCCGGTCTCGCCCTCGGGATAGTAGAGCGACATCTCGAACCCGCCGCCCACCCGGCCGTCGAAGGCGTGCATCCGGCCGGTCATGTCGCCGGGCGGCAGCCATCGGACCAGGATTTCGGGGTCCATCAGGGCGTCCCAGACGGCGTCGGGCGCGGCGGGGATCAGGCGGCTGGCGCGGGTGGTGGGTAGCGGCATGTGTCTTTCAATCCTTCCCTCCCCCTCGTGGGGAGGGGGACCAGCGAAGCTGGTGGGTGGGGCCTCCGGCGTCCAGGCCGATTGGCGCATCAAACCCCACCCGACCCTGGCTCCGCCAGGGCCACCCTCCCCACGAGGGGGAGGGAAAGGTCGTCAGGCGCCCTCGCCTTCCCTCGCCAGCCACCGCATCCGGTAGGCCATCATCGCCGTCTTCCCCAGGTGCGCCGTCAGCCGCCAGTTGACCACGGCCCCGACCGGGGCGCCGACCACGGGCAGCAGCTGGGCCAGCTTGGCCAGGTCGATGTGGTCGCGGTACTGCTGCTGGAACGACCGCCAGTCGAAGGCCTTCAGGTCGGTCGGATGCCCGCGGCTATCCCAGTCGTCCATGGCCTCCAGCACCTTCACGCGGTGCGGGGCGTCGGAGAAGGCCAGCTCGAAGATGTGCAGGATATAGAGCCGCTCGCTCAGCACGCTCCCGTCATGGCCGTAGAGGGCGGCGATCTCGAACAGCAGCTTCAGTTTGAAGCTCATCAGCAGCGGGAAATCGGCCGCCGCCAGCAGGAACCCGCCCGCCCCGGCCACCCCGCCCTCGGCCCCCGCGGCGGTCTTCCAGCCCTGGATGGCGGTCGCGACCTTGGCCTCGCGCTCGTCCAGCGTGGCGTCGCGCAACGGCGAGGCCGTGGCGAAGTCGGCTCCGGTCAGGATCGCCTTGGTCATCGCCTCCATGGCGGCGGTGATCGCGGCGTGGACCTTCTCGGGGATGATCGTGTTGATCTTCCGCTGCACGGCCCGCGAGGCGTTCCCCAACGGCCCGGCGGGCTTGGTGATGCGGGCGCGCCAGGTGGCGAGGTCGTTCAACTGCTCGATAACGCAACTCCTGGGCACCGTTAGTCGTGCATGCAAGCTGAGCATTAGATAGCTTAGCCATATCGAATCAAAGGACCTGGGCCCCTCGATGAGCTTCAATCTGGATCAGCCAGCCTATCAACGTTTACGGGTTGCGCATGCAGAGCGTCGACGTCCGCTAGCATTCTGGGTTGGCGCTGGGCTTAGTCAGCCGGCAGGCTTACCAGGTTGGAAGAAACTTCGAGATGAACTAGTTTCACAAGCGCTTGAAACGACACTTACGCTCCCGCCCGATCAGGCTCGGGAGAAAGAAGTTGATATTGAATTAGCTTCATCAAATACTAATTTTTGGGAAGCGTTTGAATCTCTCAAAAAAGTTATGGGTCGCGCAGAATATAAAGCGACCATGAGAAGTGTTTTGACGCCAGATTCTAGCGTCGGAATACCTGAAACCTATAAGGCCATCTGGGCTCTGCCCGGAGTCGGCGGTATGCTTACGTTGAACTTGGATGAATTCGCATCGAAGTCCCATAAAAGAGCAAGGCCTAACGAAGATCCGGTAACTTTTTTTGGGCGCGATGCGACTGAATATGCCCATGTGGTTGGAGCTCGAAGGACGTTCATCGCGAACCTTCATGGCGTCATGGATGCGGAGCGGTCTTGGGTTTTTACAAAGTCCGAAATTGGTGAATTAACTGGTCAAGGCGGATATCGGAACTTCATCAACTTCATATTCGCTAATATGACGGTTGTATTCTTGGGAATATCAGCCGAAGATTCTTCGGCCGGAGGGTTTCTTGAGAGGCTGACCGCTGAGGGCCTTGATCTTGGCGGGCACTATTGGATAACGCATCGAACTGATGCTGCTACCCACGCCTGGGCCGCGAATGCTGATATAAGCATTATTCGATACAATCCAGAAACCAATGCGTCTGGCGGGGAAGATCATTCCGCCCCCATACTGACTGCGCTCTCTGATTTGAGGTCGTTTGTTTCTAGAGACGAAAATGCATCGGCTCTCATTCCAAACGTTATTCAAGTTGAAAATCTTCCGTCCGTCAAAGAGTTGAGGATGCAGGAAGATGACGATCTGCGAAATATGTTATCTGGATATGCGCGAAAACTGCTCGAGGGAAATGGTGGAGATACGAATTCCGAAGAATATGTGGAATTTCTTAAAACATACTCCCCTTGCGTGCATCAGGCTTGGCACATAACTTCCGAAAAGCCGCACAACAAATTCTATCATTACGAGGTCGTGTCAAAAATTTCCAGCTCTCCTTTTTCCAATGTGTGGAAGATAAAGGGCGGCAATGGCCAGGTAATGGCTCTGAAAACATTGCGAATTGAGAATTTGCATTCTGGTCCGCAAATTGAAAGTTTTAGGCGCGGCGTAAAGTCGCTCGAATATTTGACTTCTGCTCAAGTTCCTGGAACGGCGAAACTCTTTGATGCCTACGAAATACCGAGTTCTGTCGTTATGGAATTTGTCGAAGGATCGACTTTGCATGACATTGTCCAAAATCCAAATTTTTCTTTCTGGGATGAGGGGTTATCGATACTCTTTAATGTTTGCGAACATTTAAGGTATAGTCACAACCTTCCGCAGGGCGTTCTGCATAGGGATGTTAGGCCGTCTAATATAATGGTTCCCAAATACTATTGGCAAGAAGATGATGCAGAGCAATCTGGATCTGGAAGGTTCGATGTTACCTTGTTGAATTATGATATGTCTTGGCATGCAAACGCGGCCGGGCAGACTATATCTGGAAATCTGGAAGAAGCCGGATATTACGCGCCGGAGCAGACTTCGTCCAAAAATTCGGAAGCTTCGAGATCGACGCTGGTCGATTCATTCGGTTGTGGAATGTGTGTGTTCTATGCATTTACTCGGCGACAGCCACCCACGGGGGGCAGCAAGTCGACTGATTGGCAACAGGAGCTAAGCACTAGATTTCGGGCGGATACACGCCTCCGTTGGCGGTCGGCACCTTCGAGGCTCAAGCGTACCATTGAGAAAGCGTGTGCACCCGATCCGAATGACAGGATGCCAATTGAACGCTTGAGTGCGGAGCTTAAGCTCCTCCAGCAAGCTACTGCTGGTGATTTTGAAGCGCTTCCCGCCGATTACTGGGCTGAGGAGCTGATAAGTCGCTCAGAGCAGGCGGATTATATCGAAAGCGAAAATGGTAGTGAGTTCCTTAGAACACCGCGCGCGGGGCGATCTATCAAGTTCCGCGGCGACCTTCGTTCGAAATCGGTTGTCTTGACGTTCCAAAACCAGGCCCTTCCGTCGACCAATAGATCGGGAATGGATCGGGTTTGGGCGGATAAATTGCTCCGAGCGCGCGAGATTTTGACTTCTTCTGGTTGGGAGATAGTCGACGGAACTCGTTACGGAAACATGGAAATACTGCTCACCGCCCGCATATCGGTCAGTGAGTTGAAAGGAAAATTTGAGAAAATCCTTGAATCTCTGAAGAAAGGACTCGATCAGGTTCGCATTGAATAGCGAGTCGATCATCCACACCTCCGCCTTCCTCATCCCCAGCCAACCACACCCCGCTCCCTCGCCCTCTCCCGCAACCCGGCCTATATCTCCGGACACCGAGTAACTACGTCCGGACGCCGCCTTGCCCCGTCAGTTCCGACTGCCGCTGACCGCCCCGCCCTGCTGGGACCGGGAGTCGTTCGCGTCGTCGCCGACCAATCTGGAGGCGCTGGAGGGGCTGGACGCCTGGCCGGCCTGGCCCGACGGGCGGATGGCCCTGGTGGGGCCGGCGGGCACGGGCAAGTCGCACCTGGCGCGCGACTGGGCGGCGCGGACCGGGGCCGTGACCATCGAGGCGGCCTCCACGGGCAACGCGCCGCTGGACCTGGCCGCCCTGCGCGGCCGGCCGCTGCTGGTCGAGGACGCCGACCGCCGGTCCGAGGGCGACCTGGTCGACGACGAGACCCTGTTCCACCTGATCAACATGGCCGGGGTCGACGGCGGCAGCCTGCTGCTGACCGGCCGCCTGGCCCCCGTGGCCTGGGAGGCGGCGGTGCCCGACCTGCGCTCGCGGCTGAACGCCCTGACCGTGGCCCGGGTCATGGAGCCCGACGACATCGTGCTGGAGGCCGTGCTGCGCCGTGCCTTCGAGGCGGCGGGCATCCGACCGACGGGCGACCTCTATCCCTACCTGATGGCCCGCCTGCCCCGCTCGGCGGCCGAGGTCCTGGCGGCGGTGGCGGCCCTGGACGAGGCGTCCATCGAGCAGGGACGCGAGGTGAACAAGGCGTTGGCCCTGTCGGTGCTGGATTTCGGCGGGGACGACGACGGCGAGGACTGAGAGGCACCGCGTCTTTCCTCATCGTCCCCAAATGGTTGTCATCCCGGCCGAAGCGAAGCGTAGAGCCGGGACCCAGGTGAACCGCACCGCCTTCGCCCAGTCTCCTGGGTCCCGGACAAGCGCTGCGCGCTTTCCGGGATGACAACCTTTGGGCGGGCGTGGAGGAACTTGGCCGAACGCAAACCTTTGGGAACTTCTTCCAGGCAAAGCTTGCGACGCCGCGCGCGTGAGGGGCGTTTGTCTTGCTCCTGTCACCACCGTCCTTCACTCTGTACGCGGTAAACGGAGTTCCCCATGCCCGACGACGCCACAGCCCTCGACCTGCCCGCCGCGCCCTCGCCGGCCGCGCCGGACCTGGCGGGCCTGCGGCTGGACGACGAGCTGCTGGCCGCGCCGGAGCGGTTCTTCAACCGCGAGACCTCGTGGCTGGCCTTCAACTGGCGGGTGCTGGAGGAGAGCGGCAATCCGCGCCACCCGCTGCTGGAGCGGCTGCGGTTCCTGTCGATCTCGGCCAACAACCTCGACGAATTCTACATGGTCCGCGTGGCCGGCCTGAAGGGCCAGGTGCGCGAGGGCGTGCGGGTGGTCAGCCAGGACGGGCTGACGCCGGGCGAGCAGCTGGCGCGGATCAACGCCTCGGCCGCGGAGCTGATGGCCGAGCAGCAGAAGATCTGGCGCGAGGTGCGGGCCGAGCTGTGGGGCGAGGGCCTGAAGCTGCTGGACGCCAAGGACATCGTCGGCGCCGACCGCGAGCGGGCCGAGGAGATCTTCCTGACCCGGATGTTCCCGGTGCTGACGCCCCTGGCGATCGATCCGGCCCACCCGTTCCCGTTCATCCCGAACCTGGGCTTCTGCCTGGCGCTGAAGCTGCGCCGCATCGCCGACGACAAGCACCTGTACGCCCTGGTGCCGGTGCCCAGCCAGGTGCAGCGGTTCTGGGAGCTGTCGCAGACCCCGGCCAAGAGCACGCGCAAGCGCGAGCGGCGGATCGTGGCGCTGGAAAGCTTCATCATCCTGTTCCTGGACCACCTGTTCCCCGGCTACGAGGTCGAGGGCCGCGGCCTGTTCCGCCTGATCCGCGACAGCGACCTGGAGATCGAGGAAGAGGCCGAGGATCTGGTGCGCGAGTTCGAGGCGCGGCTGAAGAAGCGTCGCCTGGGCCGCGTGGTGCGGGTCAAGATCCAGACCACCATGCCCGAGGACCTGCGCGCCTTCATCATCGAGGGTCTGCGCGCCCTGCCCGAGGACGTGGTGCTGGTCGACGGCAAGCTGGGCCTGGCCCAGATGGCCGAGCTGATCCCGCCCGACCGTCCGGACCTGAAGTTCAAGCCGTTCAACGCCCGCTTCCCCGAGCGCATCCGCGACCACGGCGGCGACTGCTTCGCGGCGATCCGCGAGAAGGACATCCTGGTCCACCACCCGTTCGAGAGCTTCGACGTGGTGGTCCAGTTCATCCGCCAGGCGGCGCGCGATCCCAACGTGCTGGCGATCAAGCAGACCCTGTACCGCACGTCCAAGGACAGCCCGATCGTGGCGGCCCTGATCGAGGCGGCCGACAACGGCAAGAACGTCACCGCCCTGGTCGAGATCAAGGCGCGCTTCGACGAGGAGAATAACCTCAAGTGGGCCCGCGACCTGGAGCGGGCCGGCGTGCACGTGGTGTTCGGCTTCGTCGACTGGAAGACCCACGCCAAGCTGTCGGTGGTGGTGCGGCGCGAGGGCGACAGCTCCTTGCGCACCTACTGCCACTTCGGCACCGGGAATTATCACCCCCAGACGGCCCGCGTTTATACGGATTTGTCGCTGTTCACCTGCGACCCGGCCCTGGGGCGCGACGGCGGCAAGCTGTTCAACTTCATCACCGGCTACGCCCAGCCCGGACGGCTGGAGAAGCTGAGCTTCTCGCCCGAGACGCTGAAGCCGGACCTGCTGACCATGATCGCGGCCGAGGCCCGCAACGCCCGCGAGGGCAAGCCGGCGGCGATCTGGGCCAAGATGAACGCCGTGGTCGACCCGCAGATCATCGACGCGCTCTATTCGGCCAGCCAGGACGGCGTGCAGATCGACCTGGTGGTGCGCGGCATCTGCTGCCTGCGGCCGGGCATCAAGGGGCTGTCGGAGAACATCCGGGTCAAGTCGATCGTCGGCCGGTTCCTGGAGCACGCCCGCATCGTGGCCTTCGCCAACGGCGGGGCCATGCCCAGCCCGCAGACCCGGGTCTTCATCAGCTCGGCCGACTGGATGCCGCGCAACCTGGACCGCCGGGTCGAGAGCCTGGTGCCGGTCGAGAACCCCACCGTGCACCAGCAGGTGCTGAACCAGATCATGGTCGCCAACCTCAACGACGAGGCCCAGAGCTGGAACCTCGACCCGGAAGGCCATTACGCCCGCGACCCGGCCTGGGACCGCAAGGGCGCCTTCTCAGCGCACGAATACTTCATGACCAATCCCAGCCTGTCGGGCCGGGGCCACAAGGTGAAGGACCTGCCGCAGGCGTTCGACCACGTGGGTCCGCGCAAGCGGGGATGAGGCGGTCTCTCATAGCCGTCCTGGCGGCCTTTGGTCTCACCGCCTGCGGACCGCGTCCGGCCGAGCAGGCCGACATCTGCGCGATCTTCGCCCTGCCCGCCGCGCCCGGCGACGCTCAGGCCGGCGACGCCGCCGACCTGGCCTGGGCCAAGGTCCACGAGCGGGCGCTGTTCAAGTCCGGTGTGATCTACCGCTCCGGCTGGAAGGTCATGGAGCACGGCCGCCCGTGGGGCCGCTGTCCGGCCAAAGGACCAGGTCGCCCCAAGCCGATCGAGCACCTGCTGGTCAGCCCCGACGCGACCTACGCCATGACCAAGGGCGGGCGCCGCGAGCACGGCCGGCCCGTCAGCTTCGGCGCCTGCTATTACGAGAAGGGCCCGTCGGGCTGGCGCGTGCGGGCCTGCCGCAAGACCCTGAACGAGCCCCTGCCGCTGGTCACGGCGCATCCGCTGTCCTAGAGGAGGCGGCGCACGCGACGGTCGACAGCTTTTTCCGTGCGGCGCCTTCCCCTCCCCGCCCAATGCGCTAAACCACCCCCATGCCTTTTGCGGCGCCGCGCGACGCGGCCGTTATCGATATCGGCTCCAACTCGGTCCGCCTGGTGGTGTACCGGCTGGAAGGCCGCGCCATCTGGACCGTCTTCAACGAGAAGGTCCTGGCGGGACTGGGCCGTGACCTGGGCGACGGCGGCAAGCTGAACCCCGAGGGCGTGGCCCAGACCCTGGCGGCGCTCAAGCGCTTCCGCGCCGTGCTGGAGGCCGTCAAGCCGGCCGAGACCTTCATCGCCGCCACCGCCGCCGTGCGCGAGGCCAAGGACGGCGCGGCCTTCGTCAAGCAGATCCTGGCCGAGACCGGTTTCTCCACCCGCGTGCTGTCGGGCGAGGAAGAGGCCCGCTACGCCGCCCTGGGCGTGCTGGCCGGCGCGCCGGACGCCACCGGCGTGGTCGGCGACCTGGGCGGCGCCAGCCTGGAGCTGATCCGCCTGGAGGCCACCGGCGCGGGCCTGGGCGTCACCCTGCCCCTGGGCCCGTTCAGCCTGGGCGTTTCGGACGGCTTCGACCTGGAGAAGGTGCGCCGCCTGTGCGCCCAGCGCCTGGCCCCGGTGGCCGAGGCGTTCAAGACCGACGTCTTCCACGCCGTGGGCGGCGCCTGGCGCAACCTGGCCCTGCTGCACATGCGCCTGACGGGCTATCCGCTGCACGTCGTCCACCAGTACAGCATCGGCCGCGCCGAGGCCCTGGAGGCGGCCCGCCTGGTCGCCCACCAGTCGAAGAGCTCGCTGGAGCGCATCGAGGGCATGAGCCGCAAGCGCTCGGAGACCCTGCCCTACGCCGCCGTGGTGCTGGAGCAGCTGATCGAGAGCCTGGACCTCAAGCGCATCGAGATCTCGGCCTACGGCGTGCGCGAGGGCCTGCTGTTCGAGGCCATGCCGCCCGGCGTGCGCCGGCTGGATCCGCTGATCGAGGGCTGCGCGTCGCTGGGGGCTCGACAAGGCGTCGCCGACGAACTGGGCGCGGCGCTCGACACATGGCTGACGCCGGCCCTGGACCAGCTGCCGCCCTGTTTCGGCGAGCGCGACGCGGTCCTGGTCTCGGCGGCCTGCCGCCTGGCCGACCTGGGCGCGCGCCTGCACCCGGACCATCGCGCCGACCTGGTGTTCGAGCAGGTGCTGCGCGCCCCGATCGCCGGCCAGACCCACGCCGAACGCGCCTTCCTGGCCGCCGCGGCCTTCGCGCGCCACGCCACGGCCTTCACGCCGCCGGAGGTGGACGTGCTGGAGCGCCTGCTCACGCCGGCCCGGCTGAAGCGGGCCCGGGCCGTGGGCGCGGCCATCCGCCTGGGCTGCGACCTGTCCGGCCGAAGCGCGCCCCTGCTGGCCCGCTCGCGCCTGTCCATCGACAAGGGCGACCTGCTGCTGACCGCCGAGCCGGGCTACGCCGACCTGCTTCTGGGGGAGCAGACCGCCAAAAGAGCGGGCGCCCTGGCCGCGCTGCTGGGCCTGAAACTCAAGATCACCGCGCTCTAGCCGGCCAGCCTGGCCACGCGCATAGGCTGTACCGGCTGGCCGGCCACGGCCCGCTCTACGTCCGCGCGCGTTGGGCTATCGACAAACGATAACTTGTCGGATGTTTCTATCGTGACACGATAAGTCTCGATTATGTGACAAAAGAACCACGTTACATTTCATTAATGCAATGATTGTTGACCGTGCGTCTCGTTGATCTGTAGCCGTTCTAAAGCCGGGGTCAGAAAAGCTGAGTCGGTGACTCGTTCGCGCCTCCAACGGCGTGGTCACTACATTGGGGATGTATCTTGACAACTAAACTCTTGCGTGAGCGCCTGCTTGCGTCGTCGATGATCTGCGGCGTCGCCGCCGGCCTGTTCGCCGCGAGCTCGGCGACCGCCCAGACCGCCGCTCCGGCCGCCGACCAGACCGAGGTCGAAGAGATCGTCGTCACCGGTTCGCTGTTCCGTCGCACGGACACCGAAACCCCCTCGCCCGTCACCGTGCTGACCTCGGAGAACCTGCAGCGCGCCGGCCTCACGACCGCGACCGACGCGATCCGCTCGGTCTCGGCCGACGGCGCCGGTTCGATCGGCACCGGCTTCCAGAGCGGCTTCAGCGCCGGCGGCTCGGCCGTCTCGCTGCGCGGCCTGGGCGTGTCCTCGACCCTGGTCCTGATCGACGGCCTGCGTTCGACCAACTTCCCGATCAACGACGACGGCCACAACGCCTATGTCGACCTCAACAGCATCCCGTTCAGCCTGATCGACCGCGTCGAAGTGCTGAAGGACGGCGCGTCGTCGACCTACGGCGCCGACGCCATCGGCGGCGTGGTCAACCTGATCCTCAAGCCGCAGTTCCAAGGCATTGCCGGCAGCGCGGAAGTCGGTGAATCCGACCGCGGCGACGCCGAGCACAAGCGCTTCGACCTGACGCTGGGCTATGGCGACTATTCGGCCAGCGGCTTCAACGTCTACATCAACGGCGAATTCCAGACGGACGGCCGCGTGGCCAGCCACGACCGGGGTTTCCCCTACAACACCCAGGACCTGACCTCGATCGGCGGCCTGGACAACAACCGCGGCGATGACTCGATCAACACCGCCAGCCCGAACGCCGTGGTGGTCCGCACCACCCAGAGCAACCTGAACAACCCGCTCTCGGGCGGCGTCCTGGCGTTCCCGGACGGCACCTATGTCGACTCTTCGGGCGCGACCCAGCCGTACAGCAACTACACCTCGCTGAACACGAACTGCGCCAACGGCAGCTACACCGTCACCAGCGGCGGCGCGCGCGGCACGGGCTGCAAGTACAACCTGGTCGACCAGTACAACCAGATCGCGCCCAAGCAGAAGCGCTACGCGGTCAACGGCCGCATCAGCAAGCGCTTTAGCGATCACGTCGAGGGCTACGTCACCGGCAGCTACTCGTACGACTTCGTCAGCATCATCAACCAGCCGCGCGCCATCCGGAACACGCAGCCCTTCGGCGGCGCCGCCGCCCTGGCCTCGAACAACCCGGGCATCGTGCTGCCGGTGTGGATCTGCACCTCGGGCGCCAACTGCGCCGACCCGACCGCGGCCGGCCGTCGCCTGAACCCGAACAACCCCTACGCCGCCGCTTTCGCCAACGACCCGGCCAACGGCGCGGCGCGGATCTACTACCTGTTCGGCGACCTGCCGGCCGGCAGCGACCGCACCAACGAAGTGTACCGCGGCACCGCGGGCCTGAAGGGCGACATCGACGGCGACTGGAACTGGCGCGTTGAAGCGGTCGGGGCCAAGGACAACCTGAGCATCGACCAGTTCGGCTTCCTGAACATCGCGAACCTGATGAACGCGATCAACACGGGCGCCTACAACTTCGTGAACCCGTCGCAGAACACCGCGGCGGTCCGCAACTTCATCTCGCCGACCATCACCACCCCGTCGCACTCGTCGATGGTGTCGCTGGACGCCTCGGTCACCAAGCGCCTGTGGGCCCTGCCTGGCGGCGACATGCAGCTGGCCGTCGGCGCCCAGGTCCGCAAGGAAAAGCTGGTCAACAACAACCAGAACGAAAAGCTGGACACCTACACCCTGACCACCTCGTCGGCCTTCGGCGAGCACACGGTGTCGGCCGCCTACGCCGAACTGCTGGCGCCGGTGCTCGACAACCTGGAAGTCAACCTGGGCGGCCGTTACGACCACTATTCGGAAGGCTTCAGCCACTTCTCGCCGAAGATCGGCGTGAAATACACGCCGGTGAAGCAGGTGGCGTTCCGCGGCACCTATTCGGAAGGCTTCCGCGCGCCGACCTTCGCTGAATCCGGTCCGCGCAGCCAGTACGCCGGCTTCTCGACCTACGCCCCGCCGAACTCGTTCCAGAACGCCCACGGCGGCCTGGTCTCGGCCGGCAACACCAACCCCTACGCCCAGCAGTACAATCTGGGCGGCGGCTACGTGGGCAATCCGGACCTGAAGCCGGAAACCTCGCGCAGCTACACCGTCGGCATGATCGCCGAGCCCTTCCCGTGGCTCAGCATGACGGTCGACTACTACAACGTGAAGAAGTCGGACCTGATCGTCGCCGGCCCGCTGATGGCCGACGCGCGCGCGGCCTACTACTCCAAGACCAACGTCACCGACGCCTGCGCGGCCGTCGCGGCGGTGGGCGCGGGCTATTCGTGCAACCTGGTCGACGCCATCGACCCGCTGTACCCGACCGCCCTGCCCCGCGTGCTGATCATCAACGCCCCGTTCGTCAACGCGAACTACTCGCTGACCTCGGGCGTCGACTTCTCGGCCACGGCCAAGGTGAACCTGCCCTATGACGGCAAGTTCACCAGCCGGATCGAGGTGACGCACGTGCTCCAGTACGACCTGCACACCAGCAAGGGCGTGCAGAAGTACGCGGGCACCCTGGGTCCGTACCAGCTGTCGTCGGGCAACGGCACGCCCGACTGGCGCGGCAACTGGCAGAACTCGGTCGAGTTCGGCCGCTACACCGTGTCGGCCACCACCTATTGGGTCGGCAAGATCGCCGAAGTGGCCCAGGACCAACGGGCCGGCACCGACTGCGCGACCAACAACCTGTACTCGCCGGGCAACGCCACGATCGGGAACAAGTTCTGCTACATCAAGCGCTTCGTGAACGTCGACCTGAACGCCTCCGCGCGCGTGAAGGAAGGCTTCACGGTGTACGGCAACGTCGGCAACCTGTTCGACGCCCGCGCGCCGGTGGCTCCGGCCGCCTACGCCAGCGCGCCGAACTTCCTGACGACCTTCCACTATCCGGGTCTGGTCGGCCGGACGTTCAAGGTGGGCGTCCGCTTCGAGTACTAGGCTCGAAGCCATCGCCTGAAGGGGGCCGGTTCCGAAAGGAGCCGGCCCTTTCTTTTTGCCCCTTCGCCCCGGCTCCGTCGGGTCCGCGACACGCCGCCGCACCGAACCGCGGTCGATGAGCACGGTTTGTTATCCACAGGCGTCGCAAGCTCCACCTCAGAAACGGGGAGCGCATCCATGCAGAAGCAGCGGATTTTCGAAGTCGAACGTCTCGAGGACCCTAGCCTGGCCTTTCCGCCGCCGCGGGTGCGGCCCGCGCCGCGACTGGCCGACGACAGCGACGTGTCCGTGATCGGACCGGCCCACCGCCTGCAGGACGACCTGGCCCACGCCTTCGCCGCCGATGCCCGCTGGTCGGTCAAGCGCACGGTGATCGTCGGCCTGGTCTTCCACGTTGCGGTCCTGGGCTCGCTGGCCCTGGCGGCCGGCGGCCTCCTTCCGCAGATCGTGCGTTAACCCTCCGGAACGCCGGCGGCGGAACAGCGTTACGCAAGCGCGCAACCTTTACTGTTTGAACACGCGCGCATGCAATCTGGGGCCATGGGCAGGGGGATAGACATCTTGGACGGCATGCCGGCGGGACGTCGCGCGGTGCGCAGCCTGCTGGTCCTGGGGGCGATCGTCGTGACGATCGTCGTCCTGGGCGGCTGCGCCCTGCTGGCCTTCGCCGCCGTGTCCGTCGACCGCCTGCAGGCGCGCGAGGAGCATGTCGTCGTCCGGCAGACCCTGGAGCGGTCGCTGCTGCGCCTGGACAGCGACGTGGCCGCCGCCGCGGTCTGGGACCAGGCCTTCGAGACCATCCGCCCGGGCGTCGATCCCACGTGGATGGATTCCGAGATGGGCTCCTACTACGCCAACAACCGCGGCGACGACCTGTCGATCGTGCTGGATTCCACGAACCGGCCCTTCTACGCCTGGGTGGACCAGGGCCGGGCGGCGCCGGAAAGCCAGGCGGGGCTGGTCGCCGCGGTCGCGCCCCTGATCGCCGAGGTCCGCCGCCAGGAGAAGGCCGCGGCCAAGCGCTCTCGCCCCACCGATCCCACGGTCGCGACGATCGCCGAGACCGCCCACGGCGTCGTCCGGGCGGACGGCCGTGTGTATCTGGTCGCCCTTTCGACGGTCACGCCGGAAAAGGCCGCGCGGCCTCGGGCCGACACGCCCGCGATGATCGTGATCTGCGCCCAGCGGGCCGATCGCCATCTGCTGCCCGCCCTGGCCCAGGAGATGCGCATCCGCCGTCCCGGTCTGGTTGGCGCCCAGCCGGCGCGGGGCGCGGCCATCGCCCTGACCGGTCCGAGCGGCGAGCCGCTGGGCTGGCTGACCTGGTCGCCCAAGCAGCCCGGCCTCGACGCGGTCCGCGAAGCCGCGCCCCTGGTCCTGCCCGGCGTCCTGCTGCTGGTGGCGGCCGGCGCCGCCCTGGCGCTGCGGGTCCGCCGCGTCCTGCGCGAGCTGGACGCCTCGGAGGTCGGCGAGAAGAAGGCCCTGGCCGAGGTGGTCGAGGCCCGCGACCGGGCCCAGGCCGCCAACCTCGCCAAGTCGCAGTTCCTGGCCAATATGAGCCACGAGATCCGCACGCCCCTGAACGGGGTGCTGGGCATGGCCCAGGTGATGGAGCAGAGCGGCTTGGGCTCGCCGCACCGCGAGCACCTGAAGATCATCCGCGACAGCGGCGAGACCCTGCTGGCCATCCTCAACGACGTGCTGGACCTGTCGAAGATCGAGTCCGGCCGTTTCGAGCTGGACGACCACGTGTTCGACCTGCGCCAGACGGTCGCCGCCGCCTGCCGGCCCTTCGCCCTGCTGGCCGACCAGAAGGACGTGGCCTTCGTCACCGAGATCGCGCCCGACGCCCAGGGGACCTGGTGCGGCGACAGCGTGCGGCTGCGCCAGGTGCTGTCGAACCTGGCGTCCAACGCCGTGAAGTTCACCCCTGAGGGCCGGATCCGGCTCTCGGTCGAGGCGACGCCCGAGGGGCTGACCTTCACCCTGGCCGACACCGGCATCGGCATCGCGCCCGAGCGCATCGCCGCCCTGTTCGAGAAGTTCGTCCAGGCCGACAGCTCGACCACCCGACGGTTCGGCGGCACGGGCCTGGGCCTGGCCATCTCGCGCGAGCTGGTCGAGCGCATGGGCGGGACCCTGCGAATGGACAGCGCCCCGGGCAAGGGCTCGACCTTCGTCTTCCGCCTGCCGTTCGTGCGCGCCGACGCCGACGACTGCCTGCCCTCCGCCCAGGCCGACGGCGACATCCGGTCCCTGCGCATCCTGGCGGCCGAGGACAACGCCACCAACCAGTTCATCCTGCGCGCCCTGCTCGAGCCGGCGGGCGTGGACCTGCACACCGTGGCCAACGGCCGCGAGGCCGTGGACGCCTTCCACGCCGACGACTTCGACCTGATCCTGATGGACGTGCAGATGCCGGTGATGAACGGCATCGAGGCCACGCGGGCCATCCGCGAGCGCGAGAGCGCCCACAGCCTGTCGCCGACCCCGATCCTGGCCCTGTCGGCCAATGTCATGAACCACCAGGTGGCGGAATACGCCCAGGCCGGCATGGACGGCGTGGTCGCCAAGCCCGTCGACGCCGGCAAGCTGATCGAGGCGATCACCGCGGCGATGGAACGCGGGGCGGTCTAAGGAAAGACACCGCTCATCCCGGCATTCGCCGGGATGAGCGGATTGATTGTTACGCTTTCGGAGTCGCCCGGCGGACCTCGACCACCCGCACGCGCGTGCCGTCCAGCACCAGGGCCAGCTCGCCGCGCTTGATCTTCAGGGCGTCCGAACCGAAGGCCTCCAGGCGCCAGCCCTGCAGGGCGGGCGTGTCGGCCTCGTCGTTGGCGGCGATCTTCTCCAGGTCCGAGACCGTGGCGATCAGCTTGGACGCCACGCCGGCTTCCTCGGCGCGGGCCTTCAGCAGCACCTTCAGCAGCTCGACCACGGCGCCGGCCGAGGCGGGCGGCGGCGGGCCGGACTTCTCCAGCACCGGGGCGTAGCCCTCCGGATCGGCCAGGGCGGTCTTGATCGCGGCCAGCAGGTCGGGACCGAACTTGGAGCCGCCGAAGCCCTTGGGCACGCTGCGCAGGGTGTTCAAGCCCTCCAGCGAGGTCGGGGCCTGGGTGGCCAGCTCGTCGATGGCCTCGTCCTTCAGGATGCGGCCGCGCGGCTGGTCGCGGGTCTGGGCGGTGCGCTCGCGCCAGGCGGCCACGGCCTTGAACACCGCCAGGTACTTGGCGGCGGTCTTGCGCGGACGCAGGCGACGCCAGGCCTTCTCGGGATCGACGTCGTAGGCGGCCGGATCGTTGAGCGCCTTCATCTCCTCTTCCACCCAGGCCAGGCGGCCGGCCTTTTCCAGGCGGTCGCGCAGGATGGGGAACAGGGTCGCCAAGTGGGTCACGTCGGCGATGGCGTAGGTCAGCTGGTTCTCGCTCAGCGGACGGCGGGCCCAGTCGGTGAAGCGGCTGGACTTGTCCAGCTCGACCTTCAGCATCTGACGGACCAGGGCGTCGTAGGCGATCTGCTCACCGAACCCGGCGGCCATGCCGGCCACCTGGGTGTCGAACAGCGGCGTGGGCATGGCGTTGAGGTTGTTGAAGATCTCGACGTCCTGACGGGCGGCGTGGAAGACCTTCAGGATCGAGGGATCGCGCAGCACGTCGAGCAGCGGCGTCAGGTCGATGCCGTCAGCCAACGGATCGATACAGGCCTCGGTGTCCGGCGATGCCACCTGGATAAGGCACAGCTTGGGCCAGTAGGTGGTCTCGCGCATGAACTCGGTGTCCACGGCGATGAAGGGCTGTCCCTTCAGCTCATTACAGAACGCCGCCAGCTCAGCGGTAGTGGTGATCGTCGTCATCGGCTGCTAATAGCCTCGCGCACCCCCGAGTCTGCAAGCTAAAGCATGAGTTGGGCGTCAACTTTTCCTTGTCTAAACGGTCCCTTGGGCCGTTTTCGAGCCAGAGCGAACGCATGAGCGACCCCCAGAACGGCCTCACCTACGCCCAGGCCGGCGTCGATATCGATGCGGGCAACGCCCTGGTCGAGGCGATCAAGCCCCTGGCCAAGGCCACCCGGCGCCCCGGCGCGGAGGCCGGACTGGGCGGTTTCGGCGCCCTGTTCGACCTCAAGGCCGCCGGCTACGAGGACCCGCTGCTGGTCTCCACCACCGACGGCGTCGGCACCAAGCTGCGCATCGCCATCGACACCGGCATGCACGCCACGGTCGGCATCGACCTGGTGGCCATGTGCGTCAACGACCTCTTGGCCCAGGGCGCCGAGCCGCTGCTGTTCCTCGACTACTTCGCCACGGGCAAGCTGGACGTGGCCACCGCCACCAGCGTGGTCGCCGGCATCGCCGAGGGCTGCAAGCTGGCCGGCTCGGCCCTGGTGGGCGGCGAGACCGCCGAGATGCCGGGCATGTATTCCGACGGCGAGTACGACCTGGCCGGCTTCTCGGTCGGGGCCGTAGAGCGCGACGGCGTGCTGCCCAAGCTGGACAAGCAGCGGGCCGGCGACCTGGTGATCGGCATCGGCTCGTCGGGTCCGCATTCCAACGGCTATTCGCTGGTGCGCCGCGTGGTCGAGCGCTCGGGCCTGGCCTGGGACGCCCCGGCCCCGTTCGCGGAAGGCAAGACGCTGGCCGAGGCCCTGATGGCCCCGACCCGCATCTATGTGAAGTCGATCCTGCCGCTCCTTCAGTCGGGACGCGTGAAAGGCGGCGCCCACATCACCGGCGGCGGCCTGATTGAGAACCCGCCGCGCTGCATCGCCGAGGGCCTGAAGGCCGAGTTCGACTGGAACGCCTGGCCCCTGCCCCCGGTCTTCGACTGGCTGCAGCGCGAGGGGGGCATCAGCGACCACGAACTGCGCCGCACCTTCAACTGCGGCGTCGGCTTCATCCTGGTGGTCGCCGCCTCGGACGCGGAACCCGTGCTGGCCGCCTTGCTGAACGCGGGCGAGGACGCCTTCATCTGCGGGCAGCTGGTCCAGGCCTAGCGTCATGAAGACCAAGGTCGCCGTCCTGATCTCGGGCCGGGGCTCCAACATGGAGGCCCTGGTCCGGGCCGCCCAGGACCCCGCCTGCCCGTTCGAGATCGCCCTGGTGCTCTCCAACAAGCCGGAAGCCGGCGGCCTGGTCACCGCCGCCGCCGCCGGGATCGAGGCCCTGGCCGTCGACCAGCGCGACTTCGGCAAGGACCGCGAGGCCCACGAGCGCGCCATCGACGCGGCCCTGCGCGAACGCGAGATCCAGGTCGTGGCCCTGGCCGGCTACATGCGCATCCTGACGCCGTTCCTGGTCGAGGCCTGGGAAGGCCGGATGCTGAACATCCACCCCTCCCTCCTGCCCGCCTATCCGGGCCTGGACACCCACGGCCGGGCCCTGGCGGCTGGCGAGGTCGAGGCCGGCTGCACGGTCCACCTGGTCACCGCCGGCGTCGACGAAGGCCCGGTCCTGGGCCAGGCCCGCGTGCCGATCCTGCCCGGCGACACCGAGCATATGCTGAGCGATCGTGTGCTGGAGCAGGAGCACCAGCTTTATCCGGCCACCCTGGCCGAGTTCGTCCGCGGGCTCTGACGCCCCGACTTGCACCAGGGCGAACTTTCGCCCCATGGGACGCCGGGAAAAGCAGCGTGGGCTGCGTCCCGCGGCGGCGCCCCGCGGCAAGCCGAGACGTCGGCGCTTCCCACAATTGACGCAAAGCCTGTTGCGGATCCTCCTGTCGGGGCTCTCGCGGGAGAGATCGGGCCCGGCCCGGCGCTGAAGGCGAAACCACCCCGGAAACGCTCAAGCAGAAGGACCGCGACGGCCTCGAAACGCTGGAAAGCAGGGCGTGTCTGCGTGCGCCCTCGCCGAAGGAGCAAGGCGATCCCCGTCCATGGGGTGGTCGCTGAATCTCTCAGGCGCCAAGGACAGCGGGGGTGCGGAAGGCGGGCCATGGCGGTCCGCCACGACACCTCTTGGCTGCCGATGACCTGAAACCCAGTCCTTGCGATCTCGTTCAGAAAGCTTCGTTCGACCGTCACACGAAGGCCTATGCGGTTTTCGTGAGATACCCATTTGATCTATAAATACTCGACATTTTCAATGTTTATAATTTATACATCAATGCGCATCCTCTGAACTTAAGTATATTTTGTCGTCGAAAGCAGCTTTTCTGAATTTACCGCGATAAACCAACCGTCGAGCTTGTCCCTAGTCAAAAATGATTGGGGATAGTCATGACGAACACGCGCCTTTCGCCGGCCTCGGGCCGGTTCCGAGCCCTGCTGCTCGCCGCTTCGATCCTGGGGGGCGCGACGCCCGCCCTGGCCCAGGAGACCGACAAGGCCTCGACCGTCGATGAACTGGTCGTCACCGGGGCCCGCGTTTCCGAAGCCAGCGTCGCCATCGGCACCGACCACGCCACGGCCACGGTGTCGATCACCCGCGAGGCGCTGCTGTCGGCCCCGGCCGGCATCACCGGCCTGAAGATGCTGGAGAGCCTGCCGGGCTTCAACGTCCAGGCCAACGACGCCCTGGGCATGTACGAGTTCGGCAATTCGGTCTCGGTGCGGGCCTTCAACTTCCAGCAGATCGGCTTCCTGCTCGACAACATCCCGATGGGCCGCAGCGACCAGTTCGGCGGCAGCCCGATCTATCGCTATGTCGACAACGAGAACCTGCTGCGCGTCACCGCCTCGGCCGGGGCCGGCGACGTCTCCCTGCCCAGCTACGCCTCGCTGGGCCCGATCGTCGACTACTTCACCCAGAAGCCGTCCGAGACCGCCGGCGGTTCGCTCAGCCAGACCCTGGGCAGCGACAGCCTGCGCCGCACCTTCCTGCGCCTGGAGACCGGCGAGCACGCCGGCTTCTCGGCCTATGTCTCGGGCTCGATCATCAAGGGCGACCTGTGGCGCGGCCCGGGCACGATCGATCGCAAGCACTACGAGGGCAAGATCAACTACGCCCTGCCCAACGGCGGGAACATCAGCTTCCAGACCGTGCACAACGACTATTTCGACTACGATAGCCCGTCGATCACCAAGGCCCAGTACGCCGGCACGGCGGGCGACGTGTTCGGCCGCAAGGGACGCAGCTTCGCCTATCTGGGCAATGTGCCGCTCTCGACGCCGTTCGGCACGGCGGCCACGGATTCCAGCCTGCCCCAGACCACGGCCGGGGTGCCCTACTCCAACGCCAACTACGCCCAGTACTACAAGTTCGCGGTCAACAGCCGGCAGGACCACCTCTACGGCCTGACCCTGAACACGCCGATCACCGACGCGATCGACGTCACCGCCACGGGCTATTACGAGGACAAGGAAGGCTACGGCGTCTCGCCCGAGGCCTACGCCACCTCGCTGGCCAGCTACAACGCCGAGCGGCTGATCGTGGCCGGCCTGACCGCGCCCAAGGGCCTGCAGTACGGCCTTTCGGGCATCGACGGCACCCGCAAGGGCGTGACCGGCAAGGTCGCCTGGCGCGCCGGCTTCAACAAGTTCGAGGCGGGCGTCTGGCTCGAGGACGACGACTATCACCGCACCCAGGCGCGCTACAACGTGCAGGACGGCAACCCGGACGGCGCGCCGCTGTTCAACGAGCCCGTCCACCTGCAGCGCAACTACGTCTCGACCCGCGAGACCACCCAGCTGTTCCTGAAGGACACGCTGAGCCTGGTCGACGACAAGCTGAAGGTCGAGCTGGGCTTCAAGGCCACCGACATCGACTACAAGATCACCGGCTATCGCAATCCGGGCGACTACATCGCCCAGCGCAAGCCGACCCTGACGGCCAAATGGAAGGACGATTTCCTGCCGCAGGTGGGCTTCGTCTACGACATCAACAGCCGCGACCAGATCTTCTCGTCCTATTCGGAGAACATGGCCCTGCCCCGCGGCGCCGACGACGTGTTCTCGGCCGCCAGCCCGACGGTGGTCGCGCCCAAGCCGGAGACCTCCAAGAACCTGGAACTGGGCTATCGCGCCAACCGCCAGACCTTCAACGCCTCGGTCGTGGCCTACAAGACGGAGTTCAAGAACCGCCTGCAGCAGTTCAACACCGAGGTGCCGGGCGGCGGCGGCACGATCGAGAGCTTCTACCAGAACGTCGGCGCGGTCGAAGCGCAGGGCGTGGAGTTCAGCGGCCAATGGAAGCCGGCGCTGCTGGACGGCAAGATCTTCTTCAACGCCAACGTCTCGTACAACAAGTCGGAGTTCCAGGACGACGTCCCGGGCTACCGCGCCAGCGCCACGGCCGCGCCGATCACCCTGCTGACCAAGGGCAAGTCGGTGCCCGACTTCCCCGAATGGCTGTTCCAGGGCGGGGTGACGGTCCAGCCGACCGACGGCGTGGTGTTCAACCTCTCGGCCCGCCACATCGACGACCGCTTCACCAACTTCGTCAACAACGAGACCACCGGCGGCTACACGATCTGGAACGCCTATCTGGACCTCGGCGACGGCTTCGGGGCCGGGCCGTTCGAGCAGGTCAAGGCGCGGGTCAATGTCGATAACATCTTCGACAAGGACTATCTGGGCACGATCAGCACCACGGTGAACACCCCGGCCAGCTTCCGGCCCGGCTCGCACCGCACGATCCAGTTCACCCTCTCCGCCGACTTCTAGGTCCACGCTCCGGCCAGCCTCGCGAGAGGCTGGCCGGACAGTTTTCGAGTGCTCGCATGACCCGTCCCCTGCTCCTGGCCGCCGTTTCGGCCCTTGCCTTCGCCACCGCCTCGCAAGCGGCCGAGACCGCCGCTTCGGCCCGCAAGATCCACGAGGGCCTGCTGACCCTCGACACCCACCTGGACACCCCGGCCAATTTCGGCCGGCCCGGCTGGGACATCCTCGACCGCCACGACGCGGCCAAGGACGGCTCGCAGATCGACTATCCGCGCATGGTCGAGGGCGGCCTCGACGGCGGCTTCTTCGCCATCTACACGCCCCAGGGGCCGCGCACGCCCGAGGCCACCCGGGCCGCCCGCGACGGCGCCCTGATCCGCGGCGTCGAGATCCGCGAGATGGTCGCCAAGCACGGCGACAAGTTCGGCCTGGCCCTGAAGGCCGACGACGCCGCCAGAATCGCCGCCCAGGGCAAGCGCGTGGTCTTCATGAGCGTCGAGAACAGCTATCCGATGGACGGCGACGTCACCCTGCTGTCCAGCTTCTATGCGATGGGCGTGCGGATCTCGGGCCTGGCGCACTTCAAGAACAACGACATGGCCGACAGCGCCACCGACAAGCCCGAATGGCATGGCCTGTCGCCGCTGGGGAAGTCGTTCGTGGCCGAGGCCAACCGGCTGGGCGTGGTGCTGGACGGCTCGCACTCGTCCGACGAGGTGCTGGACCAGCTGATCGCCCTGTCCAAGACCCCGGTGATCCTGACCCATTCCGGCTGCAAGGCGGTGTTCGACCATCCGCGCAACGTCGACGACGCCCGCATCAAGGCCCTGGCCGACAGCGGCGGCGTGATCCAGGTCGACGCCTATTCCAGCTACCTGATCGACACGCCCAAGAACCCCGAGCGCGAAGCCGCCATGGCCGCCCTGATGGCCAAGGTCGGTGCGCGCAACAAGATGACCGAGGAACAGCGCGCCGCCTTCATGGCCGAGCGCAACGCCATCGACGCCAAGTGGCCGGTGACCAAGGCGACCTTCCAGGACTTCATGAACCACCTCAACCACGCCCTGAAGGTGGCCGGGGTCGATCACGTGGGCATCGGCATCGATTTCGACGGCGGCGGCGGCGTGACCGGCCTGAACGACGCTTCCGACTACTGGAAGATCTCCCAGGCGCTGCTGGCCGAGGGCTACACCAAGGCCGACCTGGAGAAGATCTGGAGCGGCAACGTCCTGCGCCTGCTGCGCGCGGCCGAGGCGGCCAAGGCGCCGGCGGCCTAGGGCTCAGGCCGCCTGACGCTCCCGCCAGGCCTGGGCGGCGGCCAGGACCGCGATCAGCGCGGCCGCCGCCCACAGCGCCAGCACGCCCCAGCGCAGATAGGCGAACGCCCCCAGGGCACCGCCGCAGGCCAGGCCCAGCCACAGGCACGCGAACGGGACCCAGGCCCAGCGGTCGCCGCCGGTCAGGGCCGCGGCGATGCGCTGGCCGATCTTGACCAGAGTCCCGGTCATGTAGGTCAGGCCCAGGCCGACGTCGCCGTTGCGCTGGAACACCGCGTTCTCGGCCCCCATGGCCAGGACCACGGCCCCCGCGCCGGCCGGGCCGAAGTCCAGGCCGATCAGGCCGGCGCCGGTCGCCAGCAGGGCGGCCTCCAGGGCCAGGACCCAGGACCGGCGCCCCTCGCCCGCCGCCCGCGCGACCAGGGCCCCCAGCGTGGCTCCGACCACGAACAGGCCGATCAGCATCAGGGCGGTGCGCGCCATCGCCCAGTCGCCGGTCGCGATCCCCACGCCCAGCCGCGTGGAATTGCCGCTCATGAACGAGACGAAGAATCCGCCCAGCTTCAGGAAGCCGACGGCGTCGACATAGCCCGCCACGGCCGAAAGTCCGGCCGCCAGGGCGATCTCGCGACGGCGATAGTCCTTCATGAGCCCTCGCCCGCCTTGGCCATCAGCTCCAGCACCTTGCGGGCCTGGACAGAGGCGAGCCCCCCGTTGGGGTCGGCCGACATCGGCTTGAGCAGCGAGAAGGCGGTCTCGCTGTCGTCGGCCCGCAGGAAGGCGACCGCCGCCACGATCCGGATCTCGGCCACGTCCGGCGCCAAGGTCACGGCCCGCCGCAGCAGGGCCAGCCGTTCCGGCGAGGGCGTCTCGTCGGGCGACATCGTCTGGGCCAGCAGGAACAGGGTCTGGTAGTCGTTCGGCTCGGCAGCGTCGGCGCGGGTCAGGTAGGCGCGGGCCTCGGCCAGCAGCGGGGCGGCGTGCGCCATGTCGGCGGCGGCGCGATAGAGCTTGCTGGTCCCCATCAGCCGCAGGGCCTCCAGATTGCCCTCGTCCTCGTGGAGCAGCGTCTCGAGCAGGCGCTCGCCCTTGTCGCGGTCGCCCAGCGTGATCTCGGCCCGGGCCAGGGCCTGGCGGCTGTAGCGCTCGTCCGGCCGCTTGGCCGCCGCCTTGCGGATCCGCCGCAGCAGGTCGGTCCGGCCCCGATAGGGATCGGCCTTCAGCCGCTGGAGCTCCAGGATCAGGTCGTCGGCGCCCGCCGGCATCCGGCGGATCGTGACGGCGGGCGGCGGCCCCTGCGGGCGGGCCAGGGTCGTCATGACCGGTTGTCCGCGCAGGAAGGCCCGCAGGTCCGGCTCCAGCTTCCCGACCGGCCGCCCGAAGACCTCGCCCCAGGTGGCCTTCGGGTCGCGCGCGCCGGCCTCGAGACGATCCAGATAGGTCGCCAGCCGGGCCTTGCGGTCGGGATCGGCCCACAGGTAGCGCACCAGCAGCGCCGAGCGCGCGTCGTACCGGCCAGGATCGGTGCGGTCGCCGCCGGCCTCGGCGATCAGGCTGGGCATGCTGTCCAGGTCGCGCGCGATCCGGTCGTCGCCGAACAGCGCCGGCGTCGCGCCAACCACCACGCTGCCGGGCCGGATGTCGACGGCGCTGTAGTAGATGGCCGCGCCCTTGCTCAGCCAGCGCGGCTGGCGGAAGGCGAAGTTCTCGCTGAAGAAGTGGAAGGCGTAGGCGCACAGCACGCTGTCGTCGCCGGCCGTCCGGTCGGTCACGCCGAAGAAGCGGAAATTGTCGCGCACCACGACCGCGAAGATGTCGTCGGTGGTGGCCACGTCCATCGACAGCGAGCCGGTCGTCGCCCCGGGCAGGAAGCGCTGGTAGGTCTCGTTGACCGCCGCGCCGCGCCCGACCGGCCGGATCAGATAGATGGGGAACTTGCGCGCCGTCGGATCGCGGGGCTTGCCGTAGATCGACCGCAGGGTCTGGTCCAGCGCCTCCAGGTCCTCGACCGTGCGCCGCGCGACCTCGGCGCTCTCGTCGGAATAGACGACGACGTGGTCGCCCTCGGCCCGCAGCCAGCGGCCGAAGCCCTGGGGCGAGACGGCCACGGCCTCGACGGGCGTGGCCTTGGGCGGGACCGGGGTCTGCGCGTGGACGGCGCCGGGCGCGGCCAGCAACGCGGCGGCCAGCACGCCCCGCATGATCATCGCCCGCCCCAGCAATCTCGTCGCCCCACGCTGCTCCCTGATGCGGATTGGAGGACAAGCCGGGGGCGGATGTCCAGCGGCCAAACAAAAAGGCCGGCGGATCGCTCCGCCGGCCTCTTCGGTGTCGATAAGGCGAAGAGCCTTAGCCGACGATCTCTTCGTCCTTGAAGAACTGGGCGATTTCGATGCCCGCGTTTTCCAGGCTGTCCGAACCGTGGACCGAGTTCTCGCCGATCGACAGGGCGAACAGCTTGCGGATCGTGCCTTCGTCGGCGTTGTCCGGGTTCGTGGCGCCCATCACTTCGCGGTACTTCAGGACGGCGTTGTCGCCTTCCAGCACCTGGACGACCACCGGCTCGGCGGTCATCTGGGCGACCAGTTCGCCGTAGAACGGGCGCTCGGCGTGGACTTCGTAGAACTTCTTGGCCTGGGCCTCAGTCAGCTTCACGCGGCGCTGGGCCACGATGCGCAGGCCGGCTTCCTCGATCACGGCGTTGATCTTGCCGGTCAGGTTGCGACGGGTGGCGTCGGGCTTGATGATCGAGAAGGTGCGTTCGGTCATGATCCGAAAATCTCACAGAGAAAGTTTGTAGATTGGGAGGTTGCGGGCTTATAGCCGGGCGCCTCCTCCCCGCCAACCCGCCGCGTAACCTTAAAATCAAATGCTGCAGATCAACGACCTGACCTTCGACGCCTGGGGTCGGCGGTTCTTCGACCACGCCAGCGTGACTCTGCCCCCCGGGGCCAAGGTCGGACTGATCGGCCGCAACGGGGTGGGCAAGTCCACGCTGTTCAAGCTGATCCTGGGCCATCTGCAGGCCGGCGACGACGAGATCAGCCTGCCCAAGAGCGCCCGCGTCGGCTCGGTGGACCAGGAGCACCCGGCCACGCCCTTCACCCTGCTGGAGACGGTGCTGGAGGCCGACGAGGAGCGCCACGGCCTGCTGACCCGCCTGGAGACGGCCGAGCCGGAGGAGATGGGCGAGATCTGGGCCCGGCTGATCGAGATCGACGCCGACGCCGCCCCGGCCAAGGCCTCGGAAATCCTGGTGGGCCTGGGCTTCACCCAGGACGACCTCAGCCGGCCGATGGCCGAGTTCTCGGGCGGCTGGCGCATGCGCGTAGCCCTGGCCGCGGCCCTGTTCGCCGAGCCGGACATGCTGCTGCTGGACGAACCGACCAACTATCTGGACCTGGAAGGCGCGCTCTGGCTGGAAGCCAGGCTCCAGAAGTACCCGCACACCGCCCTGATCGTCAGCCACGACCGCGAGCTGCTCAACAACAGCTGCACCCACATGCTGCACCTGGCCGGCGGCAAGCTGGAACTCTATACCGGCGGCTACGACGACTTCGAGAAGCGCCGCGCCGAGAAGGCGCGCCTGCAGCTGTCGGCCAAGGCCAAGCAGGACGCCGAGCGCGCCCACCTGCAGGCCTTCGTCGACCGCTTCAAGGCCAAGGCCTCCAAGGCCGCCCAGGCTCAGTCGCGCATGAAGCGCCTGGCCAAGATGGAGCCGGTGGCCACCACGATCGAGGAGCGCGTCGCGCCCTTCACCCTGCCCTCGCCGCCCAAGCCCCTGCCGCCGCCGCTGATCCGGCTGGAGAAGGCCGCCGTCGGCTACGAGGCGGGCCGCGCGATCCTCAGGAATCTCAACCTGCGCATGGACCTGGACGACCGCATCGGTCTCCTGGGCGTCAACGGCGCCGGCAAGTCGACCTTCGCCAAGATGATCGCCGGGGCGCTGGGCGTGCAGACCGGCGAGTTCCACCGCGACAAGAAGATGAAGGTCGGCTGGTTCCACCAGCACCAGATCGAGGCGATGGACCCCGAGGACACGCCGCTGGAGATCATCCGCCGCGCCATGCCGGAAGCCTCGGAGAGCTCGCGCCGCTCGAAACTGGCCCAGTTCGGCCTGGGCTTCGAGAAGCAGGAGACCAAGGTCGACAGCCTGTCGGGCGGCGAGCGCGCGCGCCTGCTGCTGAACCTGGTGGCGATGGACGCGCCGCACATGCTGATCCTGGACGAGCCGACCAACCACCTGGACATCGACAGCCGCCGGGCCCTGCTGGACGCCCTGAACGACTACGAGGGCGCGGTGATCCTGATCACCCACGACCGCTCGCTGATGGAGCTGGTCGCCGACCGCCTGTGGCTGGCCGCCGACGGCTCGGTCAAGCCGTTCGACGGCGACATGGACGACTACGCCAAGTTCGTGCTGGAGCGCGCCAAGCAGGCGGTGAAGCCCACCCAGGTGGACCGCGAACCGGCCAAGGCCGAGCCCGCCGCGCCGGCGAAGAAGTCCGTCGCCGTCGAGCCGCTGAAGCGCAAGATCGAGGCCGCCGAGCAGGTCGTCACCCGCCAGACCCGCCAGCTCAGCGAGCTGGACGCCCAGCTGGCCGATCCGGAGCTCTACAAGAACCCGGCCAAGGTGGCCGAGCTGACCAAGCGCCGCGACAACGCCAAGGCCAAGCTGGACGAGGCCGAGGCGACCTGGATGGAGCTGGCCGAGGCCTTGGCGGAAGCCGAAGGCTAGGCCTAGGCGGTCGTCGAGGCCTGGGAGGTCTGGGAGGCCCACGCGTCCATCTGGGCGCGGAAGGCCTCCATGGCCGCGCGGTACGGGGCCATGGCCTGGTCGCGCTTGGCGCTTTCGGCCGCGAAGGTGACCGCCCACTGCGACTGGGTCTGGGCGGTGTCGGCCATCTTGACGGTTCCGCCCAGGGCCTTGGCGATCTTGGCGGCGCGCCACTGGGCCAGCTGCGGACCGCCCTCGTAGGGCTCGTTCTCGCCGGTGACGATCCCCTGGGCCTGGCCGTAGGTGGTCGCCGAACCGCCGTTGTAGAGCCGCGCCACCACCTTGCCGTCTTTGTAGACCTCGGCGAACAGCTTGGATGGATCGTCGTCGGACGTGACGCCGGCGTCCTTCATCGCATTGAGCATGCTGGTCGGATCGATCAGCGACGGCGCGACCGCCACCGGCGCCATGCGGGCGGACAGCGGCTTGATCATGGAGGCGTCGATGCGCTTCAGCTCCCTGACCGGAATCCCATCCTTGGGCGAGGAGCCGGCCGCCGCCAGGATCCGCGCCAGGCCGCTCGTCGAATTCGTCGCGCCGATCGTCATCGCTCGATCTCCGGTTTCGCTGGCCGGACGGGAGCAAGCCGGGCGCCAGACGGAAAATCACCGGAAAAACAATGTGACGTTGTACTGGTGTCCAACCCAGGCGGGCGTTTATTGCCCAGCTTGGGCAAAATCGTGGGGGCGGTTTCTGCACAACCCTTGGTTAATCGCCGTGAACCACGTCTCTTAGCCAAAACGAGAGACCCCAGGCGTATTCCTGCTCGCATGAGTTCAGGAACCGCGTCCCGAAACCACATCGTCGCCAATCCCGAAGGCCTGTCGGCCACCTCGGTGCTGGCGGCCTTTGGCGAATGGCTGGACCAGCGTCTGGCCGACGCCATGCGCCTGGACATGGACCTGGCCTTCCGCGATCGCCCGTTCGACGTCGAGGTCGGTCGCAGCCCGGCCCTGGTCGGCTGGGAGCATCGCTACCTGCAGCCCGGCGCCCCGGCCCCGCGCGGCAAGATGTGGACCGTCTACCGGCTGCAGGACCAGACCGGCCGTCCGGCGCCCCTGCTCAAGCACGCCGACGACTACGCCGACACCATGACCCCGCTGCTGGGCGAGTTGGGCTATCTGGGCGTCTTCGACGGCGAACCGGCGCTCTATCCGGGCGTGGGAACGCGCTAGGGCTTCCTTAATTCCATCCGCTCATCCCGGCGAATGCCGGGACCCAGATCCTATGGCTGGGTGGATGATTGGATGGCTTCAGCGCCCTTGGCGTCAGCCACACGGCCATTCCATCTGGGTCCCGGCATTCGCCGGGATGAGCGGTGTTAGTGGAGTTTGAGGGACAGGTTTCGAACCTGCCCCGCCGCGCCGTTCGCACGCAACACCACGGTGTTCCGGCCCGCCAGCAAGTTCACCTTCAATAGCCGAACCGTCGTCCACGCTGCAGGCGTCGTGACCGTCGCCCCCGCCGCCTCGCCGTTGACCGCGGCCGAAAGCTTGCCGCCCTCGCCGCGTGCCGAGACCGCCAGGTCGTAGGTCCCCGCCTTGTCGACCACGACCGTGTACTTCAACCACTCGCCGTCGACGAAGTCCTCGACATAGGCGCCTCCGTCGGCCTCGCGGGCGATGTCGACGCCGTCGTTGCGATAGGTGCGGCCGTTGTTCCACGACGTGCGCTGACCGCCGGTCGAGACGTGGTAGTTGGCCGTGTCCCGGTCGGAATAGGCCTGGCCCAGGGCGCCCAGGTCGTAGTCGACGGCCGCGAAGGTCCCGCCCTTGGCGCCGATCCGGTGATCCTTGAACGGCCGCGTCGTCTCGTCGTGCGGCTGGCGGATCATGGCGTCGACCACGTCGTCGTGGCGGATGTTGTTCTCGAACCGGACATCCTTGGACGCCAGGGTCATCAGGGCCGCATAGGCCTCGTCGGCGGTCGGCTGGGGGCCCTTCTTGGTCCAGTAGTCGACCAGCTTGGCGTAGCCGGGATTGGGCGTCACCTCGAGCGGCTGGTTGAAGCCGATCTTCTTCAGCGGCCAGAAGGCCCAGCCGATCTCGTGCTTCTCGACCAGGGCGATGGCGTCGCGGAACCAGGCGTTGGAGTTCTCGCCGCTCTCGCCCAGCCACAGCGGCAGGCCCGTGTCCTCGCGCAGCTTCAGGACCGTGGCGATCGAGGCCTCGTCATTGACGTTCCAGTATTTGTGGAACGACAGGGCCATGTTGTCGTCCCAAACGGCGGGCAGGCCCTTGTAGTTATTGCCCCAGCAGTTGCCCTCGAGGATGATCATGTGGCGCTTGTCGATCTCGCGGACCGCCGCCGTCAGTTCCTTGTAGTAGTCCCACAGGGCCGTCTGCTTCTCGTCCTTGCAGCCGTGGTCGCCTCCCCCTCCTGGACCATACTGACCGTCGAAGTCCCAGTTGGGTTCGTTCAGCAGGTCGTAGGCCCCGATCGCCGGCTCGTCCTTGTAGCGGGCGGCCAGCTTGCGCCAGAGGGCCACCACCTTGCGGCGGTTTTCGGGGCTCTGCCACAGCGAGGGCTTGGCGGGATCGCGGTCGGCGATCGGCAGGTCGTTGCCCTGCCCGCCCGGCGCGGCGTGCAGGTCCAGGATCAGGTACATGCCGTTGGCCTTGGTCCAGGCCAGCAGGTCGTCGATCCGCTTGAAGCCGTCCTCCTTCCAGGTGTCCTGGCCGGGGACCGGCTCCTGGTCGGCGGCCAGGGTCAGCAGGCCGTAGTGCATGGGCAGGCGCACCGAGTTGAAGCCCATGGCGGCCATGGCGTCGATGTCGGCCTTGGTGGTGTGGTTGTCGAGCCAGGCCTGGTGGATGGCGGCCTCGCGCTGCGGGCCGACCAGCTTGGCGGTCTCGGCGCGGATCACGTGCTCCTGGCCGCGGCCCAGGTCGCCCAGGCGCAGCATGTAGCCCTCCTGCAGCATCCAGCCGCCCAGGCCCATGCCGCGCAGGATCACCGGCCGCCCGGTCTCGTCGACGATCCGCTTGTCCTTGGCCCGGAGGTAGCCGTCGGCCAGGGCCGGCCCGCTCGACCCCATGGCGGACAGGAGCGCGAGCGAAGCCGCGGCGGCGAACAAGGCTTTCATCTGGACGGACCTCCCGACGTCGCCTCTCGCGGGCGAACTGGTCAGGCCACTTTAGGTCGTCGATGACAACGTTGTCTAGATCGTCAGAAGACGATGTCGACCCGCACGGTCGTGGGCTGGTCGACGGGTAGCGGCCTGACTGTCGCGCCGCCCTGGCAGACCGCGCCGCCGGGACCGACCGTGCAGCGATCGACGACCTTCGCCCGCACGGTCATCTGGCCTGTGCCGATCAAGCCCGAAGCCGCGGCGGGCCTGGAAGGCTGGGCGCCGGAGCCGGCGACGGCGGCGACGGCGAGGACGGAGACGAGAACCGAGATCATGGCTCATCCAACCTCCTAGAAGGTCAACGTCACGTATACGGTGTCGAAGTATGAACCCGGTGGTACGAACTGTCGCGGCTCGATCGCGCCGTACAGGTCGACGCTGCTGACGCTCCCGCCCGGGCCGCCGGCAAGCTCGGGGAACAGGACGGTCGTTCCGGACGAGCCGTCGCCGACGATCCGGGTCAGGGCCTGGTCGGCGTAGATGTTGTAGACCAGCATATTGGCGCCCGAGACCTGGGTCCGGCGGCCGAAATCCTGCGACATGCCGGCGCTGAGCTCGATCGTCGGCCGGATCTTGGTGCTCGCTCCCCCGCAGTCCACCTTCACCCGCGCGACGGCCCGCGTCCGGTTGGAGGCGAAGACGTCGTATTCGCCGAACGACAGCTCCAGGACCGTGATGTTGCAGGCTCCGGCGTGGGACTGGGCGGCGGCGGACCCCGGGACCAGGACGAGGCCAAGCGCCAGGACCACGGCGGCGGACGCTGTTCGGGCGATCAAGGCGCGCATGTGTAGGGTCCCAGCTTGACGATCTCGCCCGGCTGATCCGGAACCGTGACGATCACCTCGCAATTGTGCTCGCGCCACAGCACCCGGATCACGTTGCGCCCGACCGCCAGCCCCCGCAAGTAGACCTCGCCGCCGTAGCCCAGGGGGAACATGCGGTCGCCCAGATAGACCTCGGCGCCGGCCGGCGGCGCGGATCCGCTCTTGGTCATCAGGGTCACCAGGGCCGAGCGTTCCTCGACGACCTCGAAGACCAACGGCGCGCCGGCGCCGCGGCGGGGCGCGACCGTCTTGCTGGTGGTCTCCGGGACCGCGTCCAGCGGCAGGCCGGCGGGATCGATCGACAGGCCGTTGCTCTCGTAGGCGCGCAGATGGTTCACGAACAGCCGGCCGCTCGCGTCGGTGCGGCCGACCGGCTGGTTCTCGCGGAACACCTCGACGCCGCCGTTCTTCCCCACCCGCACGACCGCGAACGCGTCGTCGACCCGATCGGCCACGAACACGCGGCCGTCGAACAGCACCAGGGACTGGGCCGCCTCGACCTGCAGGGTGGTCGTGACCTCGTCGTTGCGGACCCGCACCTGGCCGTCGAGGGTCGAGCCGTCCCAGCGCAGCTCCGCCGACCGGTTCGGGGCCGGCCCCTCCACGTCGCGCACCTGCCAGATCAGGCGGTCGTCCATCGTCGTGCCCCGCGCCTCCAGTTCATAGGACCGGCCTTCCGGCCGCTCGTGCGCGCCGGCGGTGAGCAGGCCCCGCTGGCCCAGGGGCACAGACAGGGTCACCCCGACGCCCCACTGGTCGTGCTCGTCGAGGACGCCGTAGCCGGTGACCATCAGGCGGGCGCGGCGATGGAACAGGTCGGCGGAGTAGCTGGCGGTGGCCACGGGCGTCTTCACGCCGTCGGCCCGGGTCTCGGAGACATAGGCGACGTTGAGCGTCCCGCTCCTGCCCAGGGTCAGGCCGACGGCCGCGCTGTCGCGCTTGCGCGTGTGCGGTTCGTCCGCGACGGCGGCGATGTCCTTGAAGCCGGCCGACGCCTCTTCGTGGCGGCCGATGAAGCTGAACCTGGGCGTCGTGCGGTCGAAGCCGATGGCCCACAGGGTCCCGTCGCCGTCCGGGCTGTGGCTGACCGCGAACGATCCGCCGACCGCGAACAGGTCCCGCACGGCTCCGCCGAACGAAAGGCCGCCCATGGCCAGCCCCTTGGCGGCCTCGCCGTGGAGCTCCAGGGTGAGGGCGTCGGACAGGCCCCGTCGCCAGACGCCCGAGGCGAAGGTCTGGCCGTAGTGTCCGCTCGCGATACCGAAGTCCTCGCGCACCGCTCCGGCCTCGAAGCTGAAGTCGGTGATCCCCCGCCCCAGCATCTGGGTGTTCATGTAGAACGGAAGGTTCACGGCGCGCTCGCGCCCGTCGACGTCCGTGACGACGACCGTGACGCTGTTGGCGCCGGTCAGGACCGGCAGCTGGCCCAGCTGGAAGGCGCCCGGCCGCACGTTGCCGGAATAGCGCTTCACGCCGTTGATGTAGAGGTCCAGCGTCGACGGCGTCGTCACGCCGCTGGTGAACTCCGGCAGCGGCGTCATGACGAGGTCCGGGCGGAGGCTGTAGTTGCGCTGATACTGGACGCCGCCGAAACGCAGGTTCCGGCTCCAGTTCAGGGCGCGGCTTGTGCCGTCGCCGATCCGCAGGGTGCGCGCCCGGTCCTGGTCGTCGAAGGCCAGGTAGCTTTCGTAGCGGATGGCCTGGGCGGCGGCTTCCGACCAGCTGACGGCGCCCGTCGAGACCAGGGTGTAGCGCGAGGAGAACAGGCGCGCCTCCAGGGCCGAGCTCAGGCTGCGGCCATAGCTGCCCTCGTTGGGCTTGGCGGCCCATTCGCCGTACAGGTCGTAGCTGAGAAGCGCGCCGCGTCCCGATTGCGCCTGGACGTGCTGGGGGGCGGGCGCGACGGCGAGCTTTTCGGGCGACAGGATTTCGAACGGCGCGGCGATCGCGATGGTCTGGGCCTTGGAATCGACCCGCCAAGACAGGTTGGGAACCTGGTCGAGATAGACGCGCCGCGCCTCGCCCTCCCGGGTCACCCAGGCCTCGTCGAGGCGGAAGCCCAGGCCCTCGAACTGGTCGGCGGGCAGGGAAAGACGGCCTTTCTCGTCCCGGAACCTGGCCACCAGCCGCACGGGCCAGTCGTTGATCCGCACGTCGAGATAGTAGGTCATCGGCGCGGTGGGATCGATCGTCGCCTCCGGGATCGCCGAGGTCGGCGGAACCTGGGCCCGCCCAGCGACGGCGGCGACCGCCCACAAGCCCATCGCCAAGGCCTCGCGCCGCCACGATCCCATCGGTGCGGCTTAGGGCGAGACGTCGGCCTTGATCGGCTCGAAGAGACCCTCTCCGGTGACCGAGACCTTGGCTGTCCCCGCCCCTGCCCCGCTCAAGGGCCAGGTCCGGCTGGAGCCGGCCAGGACGTAGCCGCTCAGGCCCTGCTCGTTCGAGATCTCCGTCGCGCCGCTGGTCACCTTCAGGCCGACCAGCCGTTCGCGGGCGTTGCCGGTGTTCTTCGCGGTCAGCACGCCGCCCGAGGGCGAGGCGCTGAGCGACCAGGACAGTTTGGGTCGCGAGCTGGCCGACGGGGTGAGGAACACCGGCAGCAGCACCCGGATCGGCACGACGACCCCCGCGTCGCCCTTGAGGTGGCTCTCCGGGATCTGGTCCAGGATCAGGCGATAGGCCTTCTCGGTCTTGACCGAGTCCACCCCTTCGACGACGACGCGCACCGTCTGGGTCTCGCCGGGCTTGAGGGTGAACACCGGCGGGCTGACCGCCAGGGTCTGGGACCGGGTGTAGGCGTCTTCGCCCTTCGGCTGATCCCAGTCCACCGCGCGCAGCTGAAGCGTGATCGGCTGGGCCTCGGTGTTGCGCACCCGCAAGGTCGTGGTGCGCTCCTTGCCCACCATCTGGAGGGTGATCGGCGACAGTTCGACCGAGCCCGCCAGGGCGGCTGGGGGCGCGGCCGCCAGGGTCGAGGCGAACAGGGCGACCGCGGCGGCGCCAACCCAAAATGCCTTCATCGCCCTTCTCCCTCAGTAGGTGACGGTCACGGTCACGGTGTCGAGATAGTCACCGGCCGGGACGCTCTGGTTGGACACGATCTGGCCGTAGATCTGGTACCGGATCGGGGTGCCCTGGGGATCGGACTGGCCGGTGAAGTCGGACCCCGTGGTCATCATCGGCTGGGTGTAGCCGCCGTCCTTGTAGAGACCGTAGCGCAGCCGGTTGACGCCGGGACCGTTCATCCAGCGGTCGTTGCGGTTGCCGGAACCGCCGGCGCCGACCTCGACCGCGAAGGGCGTCAGCGGGGTGCACTGCACCGTCATGTCGGACGAGGCGCGGCTCTGCTGCGAGGAATTGTAGATGCCGAAGTCCAGGTCGTTGGCCACGACCGTGCAGGTCTTGGTGACCTGGGCCCTGACCTGGAAGGTGTCGGTGGCGGTCTGGGCCGCCGCCTGGCGGGCGCCCAGCAGCAGGCCCAGGATGCTCAGGACCATGGCCAGGAACGCCGGCAGGGTCAGGGATCGCATGGCATGTCCTTTCAATAGGTGACCGTGACGACGACGATGTCCACGTAGGTCCCTTCTGGGACCGGCTGTCCGGCCGGCGCCTCGCCGTGGACCAGGACGCGCTGCGGCAGGCCCGTCGTCTTCAGGTCCTGCATCTCGGTCCTGTTGCGATCGGCGAACACCTGGGTGCGCGCCTCGTCCTTGTAGAGCTGGTAGTGCAGCTGGCCCTTGGCCTGCATGGCGCGGTTCATCGGATCGCCAGTCTGGCCCCCGCTCAGGGCGATCCGTGCGGCCACGCCCGGCGTGCACTGCAGCTCGATCGAGGACGTGGCCCGCGAGGGCTGGTCGGGATGGTAAAGGCCCAGGTCCAGGTCGCCGGCCTGGACCCGGCATTGCGGGCGAACCTCGGTCCGCACCGCCAGGATGTCCTGATCGATCTCCGCCAAGGCGGGGGAAGCGCCCGCGATCGCCGCGAGCGGAAGCCACAGGAGATGACGGAACGCGAAGCCCATAACGGCCACGCTGCCACTTCACCCGGGGCTGAGCCATCGGGCGAAACACCCACGTACCCTAGGGTCTAGCCCCACGCCTGGCGTCGCGAACGGCCCTTGATAGGAGGCGTGGCGGTCCTAGCCGCACTTCACCTGCTGGACGACGCCGGTGTCCGGGTTGAACAGGATGTTCAGCCGGTCGGGCCGGTAGTCCATGGTCACCGGGCAGGTGGTGCAGGCCACGCGCCAGCGCGAGGGATCGACGGGCGCGGGCAGCTCGGTGCGGTTCTTGCCGACGAAGGCCTGGGCGTCCTTGAGGCCGCACTGGTCCTTCTCGGGTTCGGGCGGCTTGGGCAGGGCGATGGCCGGCGGCGCGGTCGGGGTGGCCGGCGGCGGCATGGGCGCGGGCGGCGGCGGCGCGCTGGAGCAGGCGGCCAGGATCAGGATGACGCCACCCAACGCGAAACGCTTCATGCCTGCTTCTCCCATCCGCGCTCGGCGCCCTGGCGCCAGTAGGACACGGGATGCCCCGCGCCCTTGAAGGCCTTCCACCGACCCCGCGCCAGGCGCAGGGCCTCCTCGTCACGACCGTCGAACAGCAGGATGCAGCGTTCGAACGCCGAAAGATCGCCCGGCTCGGCCCCGTCGAGCAGGAACAACGCCTGACCGCCGTTCGGGTTGTCCAGCTTGTCGGTCAGCAGCACCGGCTGGCGGTCGGCCATCGGCTCGTCGTCCAGGCCGTGCGGCAGGAAGCTGTCGTCGCGGAACGTCCAGAGATGGGCGTCCAGGGCGCGCAGGCGGGCGGGGTCGCCGCCGCGCACCAGGGCCCGCCAGCCGCGTCCCAGCGTCTTCTCCAGCAGCCCGGGCAGCACCTCTTCCAAGGGGCTGCGCTCGAGGTGGTAGAACCAGATGTCGCAGGACGCGTCGGTCAAGGTCAGCCTTCGTAGGAGTCCGCCACCAGGCGGTTCAGCAGGCGCACGCCGAAGCCCACGGCGCCGTCCGGGACGGTCGGGTCGGTCGAGGGCTTCTTCCAGGCCACCGAGGCGATGTCCAGGTGGGCCCACGGCAGGCCGTTGACGAACTTCTGCAGGAACAGGGCGGCGGTGATCGAACCGGCCGGGCGACCGCCGATGTTCTTCATGTCGGCGATCGGGCTTTCGATCTGCTTCTCGTAGGCGGCCGGCATGGGCAGGCGCCACAGCGGCTCGCGCTCGGCCTTGCCGGCGGCGAGAAGTTTTTCCGACAAGCCGTCGTTATTGCTGAACAAACCGCCCAGGTCGTTACCCAGCGAGATGATGATCGCGCCGGTCAGGGTGGCCAGGTCGATCATGAACTTGGGCTTGAAGCGGTCCTGGCAGTACCAGAGGGCGTCGGCCAGGACGAGGCGGCCTTCGGCGTCGGTGTTGATGACCTCGATGGTCTGGCCCGACATCGAGGTGACCACGTCGCCGGGGCGCTGGGCGTTGCCGTCGGGCATGTTCTCGACCAGGCCGAGAATCCCGATGGCGTTGACCTTGGCCTTGCGGCCGGCCAGGGCGTGCATGACGCCGGCCACGGCGGCCGCGCCGCCCATGTCCCACTTCATGTCCTCCATGCCGTCGGCCGGCTTGATCGAGATTCCGCCGGTGTCGAAACAGACGCCCTTGCCGACGAAGGCCACCGGCTGGGCCGACTTGTCGGCGGCGCCCAGCCACTTGATCACCACCAGCTGGCTCTCGCGGACGCTGCCCTGCCCCACGCCCAGCAGCGAGCCCATGCCCAGCTTGGCCATCTCGGCCTCGCCCAGGACCTCGACCTCGAGACCCAGCTTTTCGAGGCCCTTCACGCGGGCGGCGAATTCCTCGGGGTGCAGGATGTTGGCCGGCTCGGAGACCAGGTCGCGGCTGAACAGGACGGCGTCGGCCAGGGCTTCCAGGCCGGCGAACGCCTTCTGGGCCTTGGCCGGATCGGCGGCGGCCACCTTGACCACCCCGACGGAGGGCTTCTTCTCGGCCTTCTCGGTGGTGCGGTACTTGTCGAAGCGATAGGCCGCCAGCTTGACGCCGAAGGCGGCGCGGGCCGCCGTCTCCGCGTCGCCGCCCAGCTTCAGCACCAGCTCGGTGACGCCCGAGGCCTTCAGCGCCTGGAAGGCGTGGCCGGCGGCGACCTCGACCGTCTCGGGCTCGACCGCGCCGTCGCCGTCGACGCCGACCAGCAGCACGCGGGCGGCGTCCAGGCCGGCGGGGGCGATCAGGTCCAGGGTCTGGCCCTTGGCGCCGGTGAAGCGGCCGCCGGCGATCGCGCGGGCCAGGGCGCCGCCCGTGGCCTCGTTGACGGCCTTGGCCTCCGGCGACAGGGCGGCGGCCTCGTAGGCCAGGACCGCCAGGGCGGCGTTGGCGCCGGCTTGGGTGTCGGCGGTGACGAACTCGATACGCATGGCGCGCTCCTGAAAACCGATGGAGCCCTGGCGGGACCTTCAGCCGTTGGATTGACGCAAACCCGAACCGAAGAAAAGCACCAATCGTCGGGCTCGTCGGCGCGGCGGGCGCCGAATGGCAACGAACGCCGCTTTCTCGCCTGACTTGAGCGGTTGTGCGCACGCGAACACGCCGTGTAGAAGGGACCCGTCCTGGGGGCGCGCCGCGCGACTCCGTCTTTCCCGCCCCAGTCGTCCCCCTTCGAGCCGGTCCCCTGCCCCAACGTCGATGCGCCTGATCGAACGCTATCTTTTCCGCCAGCTGCTGGGCCCGACGCTGTTGGCGACCCTGGCCCTGGTGGCGCTCGCCCTGTTGGCGCGCAGCCTGTCGGAGTTCGACGTCCTGATCGAGCAGCGCCAGAGCGCGACGGTCTTCCTGAAGATCATCGCCCTGGCCCTGCCCCAGCTGCTGTCGATGATTCTACCGATCGCCCTGTTCGTGGCCACCCTGGTGGCGCTGAATCGTCTGCATACCGAGCAGGAGATCGTGGTCTGTTTCGCGGGCGGCATGAGCCGCTGGCGGGTGATCTCGCCGGCCATGCGGCTGGCCGTGTTCGCGACCCTGATCTCGCTGGTCATGAGTCTGTGGGCGGCGCCGTGGAGCTCGCGGGCGATTCGCGAGACCTTCTTCGACATCAAGTCCGACCTGGCCTCGACCCTGGTGCGTCCGGGCGAGTTCACCGAGCCGGGCCCGGGCCTGACCGTCTACGCTCAGACGATCGACCGCGACCAGATCATCCACAACCTTTTCATCCACCAGGAAAAGGCCAACGGCGGCGCCGTCACCTACACCGCCCGCGAAGGGGTCATCGCCGAACGCAAGGGCCTGCCGGTGCTGATCCTGCGCAAGGGCTCCAACCAGGAATTCTCGAGCGCGGGCGTGCTGCAATACCTGTCCTGGGACGAATACACCTTCGACCTCAGCTCGCTGTTCCAGAGCGACGAGCTGCTGCACTACAAGATCGGCGACCGCTATCCGCACGAGCTGTTCTTCCCCGACCTCACCCAGGACTGGGAGAAGCAGAACCGCGAGAAGCTGCTGTCGGAAGGTCACTGGCGGCTGGCCAGCCCGCTCTACAACCTGGCCATGATGTCCATGGCCGTGGCGGCGGTGATTGGCGGTTCGTTCAGCCGCATGGGCTACGGCAAGCGGATCGCCCTGGTCGGCGCCGCCGCCGCCATGGTCCAGATCCTGGGCTTCGGCGTGAAGGCCGCCTGCGACAACGACCTCTGGCTCAACCCGCTGCAGTACGCGGTGCCCCTGGCCGCGATCTGGTGGGGGCTGGCCCAGATCTTCCGCCAGAAGGTCAAGCGCTACATCGCGATCGGGGCGCACGAAGATCTCCAGCCGCTGGGGGTCGGATGATCGGCATCGGCATGATCGAGCGCTATGTGCTCCGCAAGACCCTGGGGGGGCTGGCCGCCGCCCTGGCGGTCGTCAGCGTGCTGGTCATGCTGATCGCCTTCGTCGACATCTCCAAGAACGTCGGCACCCGAGCCGAGGTGGGCTTCGCCCAGCTGCTGTTCCTGACCGTGCTGCAGGCGCCGGCCACGATCCTGGTGCTGACGCCGTTCATCTTCCTGTTCGGGACCCTGGGCGCCTTCGTCGGCCTGAACCGGCGCAGCGAGCTGATCGCCATGCGGGCGGCCGGGGTGTCGGCCTGGCGCTTCATCATGCCCGCCGCCGTCGCCGCCTTCGTGATGGGCCTGGTGACCCTGACCCTGCTCAACCCGCTGACCTCGGCGATGAGCGCCCAGTTCGAGGCCTCCCGCGACGCGCTGATGGAGACCTACCTGAAGGCGGCGCCCAAGGGGCTGTGGCTGCGCCAGGGCAACGAGAAGACCCAGGTGGTCATCCGGGCGCGGGCCCGCGACCAGGTCGACGGCAGCGTCCGCCTGCGCGGCGTCTCCCTGTTCGAATACGCGGTGCAGCCGGACGGCACCTTGCAGTTCTCCCGCCGCATCGAGGCGGACGAGGCGCGGCTGGAGCCGGGCTTCTGGCAGCTGTCGGGGGTGCGGGTGGCCATGCCGGGCGCCGGCGCGATCCGTTCCGAGACCTACACCATGCCGTCCGACCTGGACGACCGCACGGCGTCCGAGCGGTTCAACAACCCGCAGGCCATCGCCGTCTGGCGGCTGCCCGACACGATCAAGCGCACGGAAGCGGCGGGTTTCTCGTCGATCCCCTTCCGTCTGCGGCTGCAGCAGGTCCTGGCCACGCCGCTGCTGTTCGCGGCGATGTCGGTGCTGGCGGCCGCCTTCTCGCTGCGGCTGATGCGGCTGGGCGGGCTGGCGGGACTGGCCGGGGCTGGCGTGACGCTGGGCTTTGGTTTCTTCTTCTTTAACGAGCTGTGTGGCGCATTGGGCAAGGCCGACGTGCTGACGCCGGTCATGGCCGCCTGGACGCCGCCGGTGGCGGCGCTTTTGGCGGGTCTGACTCTGCTTTGCTATACCGAGGATGGTTGAGTCTGTGTCGGGATCGAGGTCGTTGATGTTGGAGCTTCGCTGGGGGGCGAAAGAGAAGAGCCGCGCGGTCCTGCTGGCCGGTGCGGCCTGGCTCGCCCTGAGCGGCTCGGCGCAGGCGCAGCAGTCGCTCGCCACGATCCCGGCCGCGCCCGCGCCGCCCCCGGCCGTGGACGACGGCCTGGGCGACACCGGCTACTACCTGGAATCGGACCTTCTGATCCGCGACGACGCCAATCAGAAGATGATCGCCCGCGGCGACGTCGAGGCCCGCTACCAGGGGCGCACCCTGCGCGCCGACGAGGTGGTCTACGACACCAAGAGCGAGGTGATCACCGCCCACGGCCACGTGACCCTGATCAACGCCGACGGCACCGCCCAGTTCGCCGACGACATGACCATGGACAAGGACATGAAGGCCGGCTTCGCCCGCCATGTGTCGGCCCGCCTGGACAAGAACATCAAGATCGCGGCCGACAGCGCCGTGCGTCGCAACGACCAGATCACCGAACTGAACAAGGCGATCTACACGCCCTGCGAAGTGTGCGCCGAAAAGCCGAAGCCGACCTGGAGCATCCAGGCCGACAAGGTGGTCCAGGACAAGACCAAGCACCTAGTCTACTACCACGGCGCGACGATCCGCATGTGGGGCGCGCCTCTGATGTACCTGCCGGTGTTCTGGCACCCGGATCCCGAGACCGAGCGGCGCTCCGGCTTCCTGGTGCCCAAGATCGGCGTCTCCAAGAAGCGCGGCCTGGTCTACCAGCAGCCCTATCTGTTCGTGATATCGCCGTCTCAGGATTTGGTCGTAAGTCCTCAAATCAACACGAAAGTTAACCCGTTCCTGAACGCGACTTACCGCAAGCGCTTCTATTCGGGCTACGTCGAGGCGCGGGTCGGCGCCACCTACGACAAGGACTTCGACAACCACGGCGACCGCTTCGGCGAGGCCACGGCCAAGAGCTACATCCTGGCCAAGGGCGCGTTCGACATCGACGAGAAGTGGAAGTGGGGCTTCACCGCCGAGCGGGCCTCGCAGGCGCTGATCTTCGACGATTACGACATCGGCGACGTCTACCAGCAGCGCGGCATGTTCACGGGCGACGACCATCGCCTGATGTCGCAGATCTACGCCACCCGGCAGTCGGACCGGTCCTGGTTCTCGGCCTCGATGGTGTCCGTCCAGGGGCTGCGCGTCGTGCAGGTCAGCTCCACCGGCCTGGCGAACCAGTTCGAGAACAGCGGGGCCTTCCCCCTGATCGGCCCGCTGGTGGAAGGGCGCTGGGAGCCGGAGTCGCCAGTCTTGGGCGGACGCCTGCGCGTCCAGGGCTCGGGCGTGGTCCTGACCCGTTCGGAATCCCAGTTCGGGGAGCCGCCCTACGCCTATGCGGCCTACAAGGGCCAGGACGGCGTCGACTCGGCGCGCGGCACGATCGAGGGCGACTGGCGCGCCAGCGTCGTCGTGGGGCCGGGCGTGCGCGTGGAGCCCTTCGCGCAGGCGCGCGGCGACAGCTACCGCGTCCGCGACGTCTTCCTGCCGCCCAGCGCCCTGGCCGCGGGCGACACGACGACCAACATCAACTACTCGCGCGGCCTGGGCGTCGCCGGCGTTGACTTGAGCATGCCCTTCTTCAAGCCCCTGAAGGGTGGCGGCAGCATCGTCCTCGAACCTCTGGCCCAATTGGCCACCGGCTCCGACAGCTCGCGCGTGCCGATCGTCGTGGCGCGCGATCCCGCCGGCAATCCGATCTACTTCAACGAAGACAGCACCAACTTCGAGCTCGACGAAACCAACCTGTTCGACGTCAACAAGTCGCCCGGCTTCGACCTCTACGAAGGCGGCACGCGCATGAACCTTGGCGGCCGCGCCACGGTGAAGTTCGCCGACGGCCGCGGCGGCAGCGTCCTCGTCGGGCGCAGCCTGCGCACCAAGGTCGATCCGCTGATGCCCACCCGCGCGGGCCTCGACCAGAAGGCGTCCGACTGGATCGTGGCGGCCACCGTCACCCCGATCCGAGGCGTCACGGCCTTCACCCGCGCGCGTTTCGACGACGACACCAGCAAGCTCAACCGCCTCGAGGCCGGCCTCGACTATTCCGGCGCGAAGGGTTTCGCCTCCTTGCGCTACCTGAAGGACAACAAGGACACCTCGGGCCTGCGCCAGGAGAACCTGGACTTCATCGGCGACTACATGGTCAGCGAGCACTGGGGCGTGACCGCCCTGGGACGGCTGGCCTATCAGGACGCCCGCGCCTTCGGTCTTTCGGCCAACGCCAGCAAGTGGTCGTGGACCCGGCGGGACCTGGGCGTCTACTACAAGGACGACTGCATCCGGCTGGATGTGATCTACCAGAACGAGGATCGCTACACCCAGACGTCCAATGCCGGCCTGAAACTGAGGGCGGATCAATCCGTGGTGCTGCGCCTAACGCTCGCCACATTGGGCGACACACTGTACAGCGATTAGAATGTCACCGCGTCGGGGGACGCGCGATTAAGCGCGCGCCTTCCTTTGGACGCGTCTAGAGGAACGACAATACCGATGCGGTCTGCGCGTAGCGTGACGAAACTGGCGGCCTGCACCGCTTCCATCCTCGCCTTGACCGTGGCGAGCCTTGGTTCGGCGGTCCAGGCCCAGGAGGCCGCGCCTCCGTCGGCGGACGCCCCCGCCGCGGCCGCCGCGCCGCGCGCCAACCCGCTGTCGGAAAGCGTCGCCGCCGTCGTCAACGACGACATCATCTCCAGCTACGACCTGATGCAGCGCATGCGCCTGCTGATGGTGACCTCGGGCATGCAGCCGACCCAGGAGAACCTGCCCCAGCTGGAGCAGGAAGCCCTGCGCTCGCTGATCGACGAGCACGTCCAGATGCAGGAGCTGCGTCGGGTCGAGAAGGCTCAGAAGATCACGATCATCTCCACCGACCAGGAGGTCGCGGAGCAGATCCAGGACATCGCCAAGGGCAACAACATGACGGCCGACCAGCTGACCCAGCAGCTGGCCGCCCAAGGTGTCGGCATCGACACCTGGAAGGCGCAAATCCGCGCCGACAGCAGCTGGCAGGCCTGGATCAGCGGCCGCTACGGCTCGCGCCTGCGCATCGGCGACGACCAGATCAAGGCCTTCGAGCGCCGCCAGGCGGAAGCCGCCAGCAAGCCGCAGTACCAGGTCAGCGAAGTGTTCATCGACGCCCAGCGCGTGGGCGGCATGGAAGTGGCCGAGAACGGCGCCAAGCAGCTGATCTCCCAGATGCAGCAGGGCGCCCCCTTCCCGGCCGTGGCCCGTCAGTTCTCGGCCTCGCCGACCGCGGCCAACGGCGGCGACGCCGGTTGGGTCAGCCCCGGCGAGATGCCGCCCGAGGTCGATGCGGCGCTGGATCAGCTGCGTCCCGGCCAGCTGTCGGCCCCGATCCCGGTGCGCGACGGCGTCTACATCCTGTATCTGCGCGACAAGCGCTCGGGCGCGAAGACGGCCCTGGTCGACCTCAAGCAGGTGGCCGTGGCCCTGCCCAAGGACGCGCCCCAGGCCCAGGTCGACGCCGCCAACAAGCTGCTGGTCGACCTGAAGCCGAAGATCACCAGCTGCGAGACCCTGGAAGCCACGGCCGGCAAGGTCGACGGCGCGGTCGCCGGCGACCTGGGCGAAGCCGAGATCACCGATCTGGCGCCCGCCTTCCAGGAAGCCGCCAACAGCCTCAAGGTCGGCCAGGTCTCCGACCCGATCCGTACCGACGCGGGCCTCCACCTGATCGCCGTCTGCGGCAAGCGCCAGTCCGGCGCCCAGGCCCCGACCCACGATCAGATCGAAAATCGCCTGCGCGGCCAACAGCTTGCGCTGATCTCCAAACGTTACCTGCGAGACCTGCGCAACTCGGCGACCATCGAGACCCGGTGAAGACGACCGCCCTTGCCCTGAGCGCGGGCGATCCGGCCGGCATCGGGCCGGAGATCATCGCCAAGGCCTGGTCGGTGCTGCGCGCCGAAGGGCCGACGTTCATGGTGGTGGGCGACGCCCAGCTGCTGGCCTCGGCCGGCGGCGGGGTGAAGGTCCGTCCCGTCACCGGACCGGTCGAGGCGATCAAGGTGTTCGGCGAGGCCCTACCCGTCCTCGACATCCCGCTGCAGGCGCCCGTCGTGGCCGGCCAGCCGTCCAGCGCCCACGCGCCCCAGGTGATCCGCTGGATCGAGACCGGGGCCGGCCTGGCCCTGTCCGGCGCCGTCGCCGGCCTGGTCACCGCCCCCATCGCCAAGGCCCCGCTCTACGACGCCGGCTTCGCCTTTCCGGGTCACACCGAGTTCCTGGCCGAGCTGACCCATGTGGGCGAGCGCCAGCCGCCGCACGGGCCGATCATGATGCTGGCGGCCCGCGACCTGCGCGCCACCCTCGTGACGATCCACACCCCGTTGTCGGCCGTGCCCGCCGCCCTGTCGGTCGAGGCGATCGTCAACGCCGGCCTGGTGACGGTCGAGGCCCTGCGCAAGGACTTCGGCATCGCCGTCCCCCGCCTGGCGGTGGCGGCCCTGAACCCCCACGCCGGCGAAGGCGGCGCGCTGGGCGGCGAGGAGGCGGCGATCATCGAGCCGGCGGTCCAGGCCCTTCGCGCGCAGGGCGTGCAGGTCAAGGGCCCCGCCCCCGCCGACACCCTGTTCCACGCCGAGGCCCGCGCCACCTACGACGCGGTGCTGTGCATGTACCACGACCAGGCTCTGATCCCGGTCAAGATGCTGGACTTCTGGGCCGGGGTGAACGTCACCCTGGGCCTGCCGATCGTGCGCACCTCGCCCGATCATGGTACGGGTTTCGACATCGCCGGTCGGGGCCTGGCCCGGGCCGACAGCCTGATCGCCGCCATCCGCCTGGCCGCCGAGATCGCCGACCGGCGCTCGATCGCCTAAGTCTCCAGATATCTGAGCCGCTAGAACCCTCGAGACCCGATGAGCCTCGCCGACCTGCCGCCGCTCCGCGAGGTTCTCGCCGAGCATGACCTGCTGGCCAACAAGAGCTTCGGCCAGCACTTCCTGCTGGACCTGAACATCACCCGCAAGATCGCCCGCCTGTCCGAGGTGGGCGAAGGCGACGTGGTGATCGAGGTCGGCCCCGGTCCCGGCGGCCTGACCCGCGCCCTGCTGGAGACGGGCGCCCGCGTTGTGGCGGTGGAGATGGACAAGCGGTTCATCCCGTTGCTGGAGGAACTGGGCGCCGCGGCGGACGGCCGCCTGACCATCGTCCAGGGCGACGCCCTGAAGGTCGACATGGCCGCCATCGCCGGCGGCCCGGCCCACATGGTCTCCAACCTGCCCTACAACGTCGGCACGCCGCTGCTGATCAACTGGCTGACGGGCCCGTACCGGCCGCTGTCGATGACCCTGATGTTCCAGAAGGAGGTCGCCGACCGCATCGCCGCCGATACGGATGACGACGCCTATGGCCGCCTGGCCGTGGTGTCACAGACCGTCTGCAGCGCCAAGGTGGTCATGGACCTGCCGGCCCGCGCCTTCACCCCGCCGCCCAAGGTGGCCTCGGCCGTGGTGCGCCTGGTCCCGCTGGAGCCGGCGCCCGACAAGGCCCTGGTCGCGGCCCTGGAGAAGATCACCGCCGCCGCCTTCGGCCAGCGCCGCAAGATGCTGCGCTCCAGCCTCAAGGGCCTGGGCGGCGCGGCGCTGTGCGAAAAGGCCGGGATCAATCCCGACGCCCGGGCCGAGACGATCGATGTGGCCGGGTTCCAGGACCTGGCGCGCGCGTTGCTGGAGGCCTGATCGGCGGGCTAGCGCCCCTCCTCGATCGCCCGGAATTCGGAGACCAGGGGCAGCCAGAGCCAGCGATCGCCGCGCCGCGTACCGCCGATCTCGACCAGATAGAGGTCGATCTTGTCCCCAGCCCTGAGTTCCTTCGGGAAAAACGTCGCGACCGGAGCCTGGACCGGCAGCCAGTACTCCGCGCCGTCCAGGGTGAAGAGATAGCTGTCGGTGAAAATGCCGGCGAGGTTCTCGCGCTGGCTGCTCTTCAGCCAATCGCGGATGAACTTCAGCTCTTCCGCGTCGAGGGGACGTGATTGCCCGGTATAGGTCGCCGGGGTCCGCCAACGTTGGCCGCCCTGATTGAAGTAGCTGGTCAGGAACGCGCCCGGCCGGCCCGGGATGGGCTGGCTCGCGACCTCGACGAATTCGGCCCGGGCCTTCGATAGCGTCGTCGGCTGGAAGGCGTCGTAGTCGAAGCCCTGCGCCCAGGCCCCGGCTGCGACCAGGGCGAACGCGGCGGCGGCGAGCATTGTTCGAAGCGCTTTCATGTTCGCATGCTACCCACGCGCGAACTTAAGGCAACGCTTGCCGAGCCCTCTAGACCTCTTCCTTCAGCAGGTCGGCCACCAGGTTGCCGATCCACGGGTTGCGGGCCCGCTTCTGGCGTTCGGCGTGGTAGATGTGGGCCAGGTCCGAATAGGCCTTGTCGAAGTCGTCGTTGAGGATGACGTAGTCGAACCGCTCCCAGTCGGCGACCTCGTCCTTGGCGCGCGACAGGCGGCGGGCGATGACTTCCTCGCTGTCCTGGCTGCGGGCGTGCAGGCGGCGGCTCATCTCGGCCAGCGACGGCGGCAGGACGTAGATCAGCACCGAGTCGTCCGGCAGCTGGGCGTGGACCTTCATCGCGCCCTGGAAGTCGATGTCGAACAGCACGCTCTCGCCGCGCTCCAGCGCCTCGACGACGGGCCCGCGCGGGCTGCCGTAGTGGTTGCCGTAGACCTCGGCCCATTCCAGGAAGGCGTCGTCCTGGATCATCACCTGGAACTTGTCGCGGGTGACGAAGTGGTAGTCGCGGCCGTCGTGCTCGCCCGGGCGCGGATCGCGGGTGGTGGCGCTGATCGACAGGTGCAGGTCGTTGTGGTCGGCCACCAGGCGGCGGGTCAGCGAGGTCTTGCCCACGCCCGACGGGGCCACGACCATCATCAGCAGGCCGCGCGTGCGTCCATGCGGGTTATTCGACATTCTGAACCTGTTCCCGGAATTGCTCGATCGTGGCCTTCAGATCCAGGCCGTGGGCGGTCAAGGCGGTCAGGGCCGACTTGCTGCAAAGGGTGTTGGCCTCGCGCATGAACTCCTGCGAGAGGAAATCCAGGCGACGGCCGGCGGCCGCGTCGGCGGCCAGCAGGGCGCGGGCGGCGGTCACGTGGCTGGCCAGGCGGTCCAGCTCCTCGCGCACGTCGGCCTTCACGGCCATGGCGGCGGCTTCCTGGACGATGCGCTCCTCCGAGGCGGCCTCGCCGATCAGCTCGGTCAGCTTGCGGGCGTAGCGCTCCTTGAGCACGGCCGGCTGGCCGGCGGCCTCCTGCGAGGCCAGGACGGTCAGGGCCTCGATGCGGTCGACGGCGCCGGTCAGGATCGGGGCCAGGGCGGCCCCCTCCTCCAGCCGCGCGGCCTTCAGCCCGTCCAGGGCGTGGGCGATCGTGGCGGACATGGCGGCCTCGACCTCGGCGCGGTCCTCGGCGGCGTCGTCCTCGTCGCGGGCGTCGATCACGCCGCGCAGGGCCAGCAGGCCGTCCAAGGTGGGCTTGGCGACCATGCCGGTCGCCACATAGGGCGCGCCGGCCTTCAGATAGCGCTCCAGCGCCTCGACATTGATCTGCACCGCGGCCTGGGCCTCGATGCGCTTGGCCTGCAGGTTGACGGTCAGCTGGCCGCGCTGGAAGCGGGCCTGAGCGCCGTCGCGGGCCGCGCGATCCAGGCCCTCGAAGCCCGGCGGGCCGCGGAAGCGGGTCTCGAGGTTGCGACCGTTGACGCTGCGCGCCTCCACCGCCCACGACCAGGCCCCGTGCGAGCCCTCGACGCGGGCGAAGCCGGTCATGCCTGACAGCGCCATCCTACCCTCCGGCGAGCGGGGTCTTGGAGGTGACAGGACCGGCCGCCTTGGAGCGCTCGATCTGCCGCCACTTGGCGACATTGCGCTCGTGTTCCTCGTAGGTCGAGGCGAAGACGTGGCCGCCCGTACCGTCGGCGACGAAATAGAGGTCGTCGCTCTTCATCGGGTTGAGCACGGCCTCGAGAGCGGCCTTGCCCGGGTTGGCGATCGGGGTCGGCGGCAGGCCGGTGATCAGATAGGTGTTGTACGGCGTCTCGCGCTGCAGTTCGGACTGCAGGATGCCCCGGCCCAGCGGCCGTCCGCGCGTCAGGCCGTAGATGATCGTCGGGTCGCTGCCCAGGCGGATGCCCTGGCGCAGGCGGTTGATGAACACCGCCGCCACGTGCGGGCGCTCGCGGGCCAGGCCGGTTTCCTTCTCGACGATCGAGGCCATGGTCACGGCCTGGTCCTTGGTCTCGAACGGCAGGCCCGGCTGGCGCGCGGCCCACAGCTTGTCCAGCAGGGCGTCTCGGTCGTCCATCATCCGCTGCAGCACCGCCGAACGGTCCTCGCCGCGCTGGACCTGATAGGTCTCGGGCAGGATGGAGCCTTCGGGCGGAGTCGCGACCGTACCGGTCAGCTCGGGCGCCCGCATCAGGATGTCGACCACCATGTCCGAGGTCAGGCCTTCGGCGATGGTCACCTGGTGGCGGACGATCTTGCCGTCGCGGATCTTGGCCAGGACCTGGCTGAGCGAGGCCTTGGAGGCGAACTCGTATTCGCCGGCCTTCAGCTTGCGGGCCGCGCCGGTGGTCTGGGCGGCGGTCAGGAACAGCGACGACGAGCGGATCACCCCGGCCTGCTCCAGGCTGGAGGCGATCTCGGGCAGGCTGGCGCCGCGCCGCAGGACGACGGTGGTGACGTCGCCCGAACGGGCGGCCGGCCCCGGGCCCTGGTAGATCCACACGGCGGCCAGCACCACCACCATGGCGGCCAGGCCCAGCATGGTCAGCAGGCCCGCTCCCGTGGCGGCGATGCGGCGTCCGACCGGCGCGGTTTCACGCCGACGCGGATTGGCCTTGCGGGGAGCCCCCGTCTTCGGCGCCGGCCGCGGGGTCCGGCGTTGGGGCGAGGGCTTCCGGCTCACGAGACTTTGCGGAACACGACGGAGGCGTTGGTGCCGCCGAAGCCGAAGCTGTTGGACACGGCCACGTCGATCTTGTGCGGCACGGCCTTGTTCGGCGCCAGGTTCATGGCGACGCTCACGTCCGGATTGTCGAGGTTGATGGTCGGCGGGGCGATCTGGTCGCGGATCGCCAGGACCGAGAAGATCGCCTCGATCGCGCCGGCCGCGCCCAGCAGGTGGCCGGTCATCGACTTGGTCGACGACATCACCACGTTCTTGGCGTGGTCGCCCAGGAAGCGCTCGACGGCCCCGGCCTCGATGCCGTCGGCCATGGTCGAGGTGCCGTGGGCGTTGACGTAGTCGATGTCCGACGGCGCCAGGCCGGCGTCCTTGACGGCCGCCGACAGGGCCCGGAAGCCGCCGTCGCCGTCTTCCGACGGGGCGGTGATGTGATAGGCGTCGCCCGACAGGCCGTAGCCGATGACTTCGGCGTAGATCTTGGCCCCGCGCGCCTTGGCGTGCTCGTACTCTTCCAGCACCACGACGCCGGCGCCCTCACCCATCACGAAGCCGTCGCGGTCCTTGTCATAGGGACGCGAGGCCTTTTCCGGGGTGTCGTTGAAGGCGGTGGCCACGGCGCGACAGGCGATGAAGCCGGCCATGCCGACCTTGCAGACGGCCGCTTCGGCGCCGCCGGCGATCATCACGTCGGCGTCGCCGTACTTGATCAGGCGCGTGGCGTCGCCGATGGCGTGGGCGCCGGTGGCGCAGGCGGTGACCACGGCGTGGTTGGGGCCCTTGAAGCCGTAGCGGATCGAGACCTGGCCCGAGATCAGGTTGATCAGGGCCGAGGAGATGAAGAACGGGCTGACGCGGCGCGGCCCCTTGGCTTCCAGCTCGAGGGCCGTGTCGGCGATCGTCGACAGGCCGCCGATGCCCGAACCCAGGATCACGCCGGTGCGGTACTTGTCTTCTTCCGTTTCCGGGACCCAGCCCGAATCCTTCACGGCCTCGTCCGCGGCGGCGATGCCGTACAAGATGAAGTCGTCGACGCGCTTCTGGTCGCGCGGGCTCATGGTCAGGTCGGGGTTGAACGATCCCTCGACGTCCGGACCGCCGCCGCCGCGGCCGTCGACGCGCGGAACCTCGCAGGCCACCTGGCAGGCGTATTCCGTCGGATCGAAGGCCGAGATCCTGTTCGCGCCGGACTTGCCGGCCAGGATGTTCTTCCAGGTGACATCGACGCCCTGACCCAGAGGGGTCAGGAGGCCAAGCCCGGTGACGACAACTCTACGCATGGATCACTCCCAACCTTCGCATCGCGGTCATATGGGGATGCTGACGACTCGGACAGCCCCCCGACCTCGAATCTCGGCCACATACGAAAACCGCCGCGCGCACGATGGCAAGAGCCCGTGCGACGCGGCGGTTGATAGTCCCGTTCGCTGAAATACGCGAACCCGACGCCTTAGGCGCCGGTCTTTTCCGTGATGAACTTCACGGCGTCACCGACGGTCTGGATGTGCTCGGCGGCGTCATCCGGAATTTCGATGTCGAATTCTTCTTCGAACGCCATGACCAGCTCGACGTTGTCGAGGCTGTCGGCGCCCAGGTCGTCGATGAAGCTGGCCTTTTCGGTGACCTTTTCCGGATCGGCGTCCAGGTGCTCGATGACGATCTTACGCACGCGCTCGAGAATGTCGGACATTCTGTTAGTCCCTCGTTTTGAATCTTGCAGTACCGCGGGAGGCTCGGACGAACCTCGCCCCCACGGGAATTGTCGGGCCACCGCCTATCACGTTCCTTTTCGAGTGACTAGCGGCACGTCCGATTAGAAATGTGGGCTTTCGTCTTTCCAAGCAGAAAGGCGCGGAGCCCAGGAAAAGACGGCCCGTCTAGATCATGGCCATGCCGCCGTTGACGTGCAAGGTCTGACCCGTGACGTAACCGCCCTGGTCACTGGCGAGGTAAACGCACGCAGCGGCGATATCGCTCCCCTCGCCCAGACGTCCGGCGGGGATGGTCGACAGGATGCCGGCCTTCTGCTGCTCGTTCAGGGCGTCGGTCATGGGGCTGGCGATGAAGCCGGGAGCCACGCAGTTGACCGTCACGTTCCGGCTGGCCAGTTCCTGGGCCAGGGCCTTGGAGAAGCCGATCATGCCGGCCTTGGAGGCGGCGTAGTTGGTCTGGCCGGGGTTGCCCGTGACGCCGACGATCGAGGTGATGCCGATGATCCGGCCCGAACGGCGCTTCATCATGCCCTTGGCGGCCGCGCGGGCCAGGCGGAAATAGCCTTCCAGGTTCACCTTGATCACGGTGTCCCAGTCCTCGTCCTTCATGCGGACGATCAGGCCGTCGCGGGTGATTCCGGCGTTGGCGATCACGATGTCCAACGGCGCGCCGGCGGCTTCCTCGGCCTTGGCGACCAGGCCGTCGACCTGTTCGGCGTCCGAGAGATTCGCCACCACGGTCGAGACGCGCTCGCCGAACTGGGCCTTCAGCTCGGCCAGGGCCGATTCGCGGGTGCCCGAGAGCACGACATGGGCGCCTTGCTCGTGCAGGGCCTTGGCGATGGCCCCGCCGATGCCGCCCGTGGCGCCGGTGACGAGGGCGGTCTTGCCGGTGAGATCGAACATGATCTGATATCCTGGAATTAGAGCGACTTGGCGAAGGCTTCGAGGTCGGCCGGGCTGTTCAGGGGAACGGCTTCGGCGTCCGGAGCGATCCGCTTGGCCATGCCCGACAGCACCTTGCCGGCGCCGGCCTCGGCGAAGCGGGTGACGCCGCCCTCGCCCGCCAGCCAGGTCATGCTTTCGCGCCAGCGGACGCGGCCGGTGACCTGCTCGACCAGCAGCTTGCGGATGACGTCGGGGTCGTGGACCGGCGCGGCGGTGACGTTGGCCACCAGCGGGGCGCGGGGCGAGACGATCGTGGTCTTGGCCAGGGCCTCGGCCATCTCGTCGGCGGCCGGCTGCATCAGCGGGCAGTGGAACGGTGCCGAGACGTTCAGCGGGATGGCCCGCGCGCCCAGCTCCTTGGCCTTCTCGATGGCCTTGTCCACGGCGGCCTTGGCGCCGGAGATCACCACGTTGCCGTTGTTGTTGTCGTTGGCCACGACGCAGACGCCGACTTCCGAACCGGCCGCGGCGGCGGCCTCGGCCAGGGCCAGGTCGGTCTTGGGGCCGATCAGCGAAGCCATGGCGCCCTCGCCCACCGGCACGGCGCGCTGCATGGCCTGGCCGCGCAGCTTCAGGAGGCGCGCGGTGTCGGCCAGGGTGATCGCGCCGGCGGCGGCCAGGGCGCTGTATTCGCCCAGGCTGTGGCCGGCCACGAAGGCGGCGCGGTCGATCCCGACGCCGAATTCCTTCTCCAGCGTGCGGGTCACGGCCAGGCTGACGGCCATCAGGGCCGGCTGGGCGTTCTCGGTCAGGGTCAGGTCGCCGTCGGGACCCTCGGTCATCAGCTGGAACAGCTTCTGGTTCAGGGCGTCGTCGACTTCCTGGAAGACCTCGCGGGCGGCGGCGAAGGCCTGGGCGAGATCGGCGCCCATGCCGACCGTCTGGCTGCCCTGTCCCGGGAAGATGAAGGCGATGCTCATGGGCCCGCTCCGTCGTTACAAATCCAAGGGCGGGAGGGTTATGGGATCACCGCGCCACGGGCAAGGATCAGTTTTGACCGGGAACGGGGTCGAACGCGGCCTCGTGCGCGTTCGCCACGATCATCTCGGGCGAGAGCTGGACCGGCGGGCAGCCCTTGCGGGCCAGCTTCTTGGCGCTCCAGGACGGGTCGCAGGGCCGAGGCGTCTCGGCGGCCCGCATGGCGGCCATCATGACGATGTTCTGCTGGATCAGCGCCATGGTCCGCTTGTTGTAGTCGGGCTTGGGGATGCTGACCGACAGCGGCGGCTTGGGCGGCGGCTTGGGCGGCGGACAGTGCGGCGGCGTGGCGGCCGGGGTCGTCCTGGGCATGACCGAAGGCGTCATCGGCGGGCGCGGCGTGGCCGGGATCGCGACTCGGGACGACGAGACCGCGCGGAACGATCGGATCGTCGGCGTCTCCGCCTGGGCCAGGGTCGTCGCGGCGGCCGCCAGCACCGCTATGGAAAGCACCGCTATGGAAAGCACCGCCGGGGAAAGGATCGCGCCGCGCATTCGAGCCGCCTCCGTCTGTCGCTCATCTCTACCATGGCGCGAGGCCGAACGCGACGGCCGAAGCATCCGCCGCCTCGACGAAGGTCGGCGTTTGGAAGGCGCGAGAATGGGGTTATTGAATCGACGACGCACTTGGCTGCGCCTCGCCTTCCCTCGGAGCCTCCCGCATGCAACGCCTGCTCACCGGTCTCGCCCTCTGCGGCGCCCTGCTGGCCGCCTCTCCCGCCCTGGCCGCCCTCAAGGTCGGCGAAAAGGCGCCGGACTTCACCGCCCCGGCCGCCCTGGCCGGCAACGATTTCAGCTTCACCCTGTCCAAGGCGCTGAAGAAGGGGCCGGTGGTGCTGTACTTCTTCCCTGCCGCCTACACGTCGGGCTGCACGGCCGAGGCCCACGAGTTCGCCGAGGCGACGCCCGAGTTCGAGAAGCTGGGCGCGACGGTGATCGGCGTGACGGCCGGCAATGTCGACCGCATCAAGGACTTCTCCAAGGAGCACTGCCGCGACAAGTTCGCGGTGGCCGCCGCCAATCCGGCCCTGATCAAGACCTACGACGTGGTGCTGCCGATGAAGGACAACCTGTCCAACCGCACCTCCTATGTCATCGCCCCCAGCGGCAAGATCTTGCTGGCTTACAGCGACCTGAACTTCCAGGGCCACGTGACCCAGACCATGGACGCGGTGAAGGCCTACAAGGCCGGAAAGCACAAATAGGCCAGGTTTCGGCCAGACTCTTCCGAAATCGGCGCGGCGGGACCAGCGCGGTCCCGCCCGCCTGATCCTAGGATCACGGCCATGGTCGACACGATCCTTCTCGAGACTCTCGCGCGCGGCGTGGCCATCGGCGGGTTCGCCGCCACCGGGCTGGGCCTGGCCCTGGACCGCCGCCCCTCGCCCGTCCGCTGGGTGGGCGCGCTGTTCTTCCTGTGCGCGGCCGCCCATGTCGTCGAGGGTTACCGGCCGGGCGGCGTGCTCGTGGCCTGGCTGCCGCTGTGCCTGATGTCGGTGGCGACCACGGGCCTGTTCTGGACCCTGGCCTACGCCCTGTTCGCCGACGAGCGGCGCTTTTCGCTCCACCGCCTGTGGCCGGCCGTGGGCCTGGCGGCCTGGTGGCTGCTGGCGCGTTCCCTGCCGCCCCCGATCTGCGAGCCCTTCTGGCTGGTCTTCAACCTGGCTTCGGCCGGGATCGTGCTGCACGCCCTGCTGGTGATCTGGCGCGGCTGGCGCGGCGACCTGGTGGCCGAGCGCCGGCGGATGCGCGGGCCGATCATGCTGGCCGCCGCGGGCTATATCCTGCTGCTCAGCGTCCAGAACCTGGCCGCCAGCGCCGGGCTGTCGGGCTTCGGCCACGGGCGCCTGGCCCAGGCCCTGGTGCTGGCCGTCCTGGCCCTGGCCGGATCGGTCGCCCTGCTGCGGGCCGAACCCGCCCTGGCCGCCGTCCCCGAGGCCGAGGACCGGCCGCCTCGCGCCGCGCCCCTGGCCGACCACGACCTGTCGCCCGCCGACCGGCTGGTGCTGTCGCGGCTGGAGACGGCCATGGACGATGACGAGGTCTGGCGCGGCGAGGACCTGTCGATCACCGCCCTGGCGGCCCTGGTCGGCGCGCCCGAGCATCGCCTGCGCCGGCTGATCAACGGCGTGCTGGGCCATCGCAACTTCGCCGACTACGTCAACGGCCGGCGGATCGAGGCGGCCAAGACCGCCCTCGCCGCCCCCGACCTGGCCCTGAAGTCGATCTCGACCATCGCCTACGACCTGGGTTTCGCCTCGCTGGGGCCGTTCAACCGCGCCTTCCGGGCCGCCACCGGCGTCACCCCCACCGAATGGCGGACCGCCAACACCCCGGCTCCGGCCCGCCTGCGGCTGGTCGAAAGCGGCGATCCTTCGCCGAAAGCCGACAAGTCCGCCTGATTTCGCGATCGGCGCGACGGGCCGGCCGCGCCGTCCTTTCCTCCGGTCATCGTCCAACCGAGGAAGTCCGATGCTCCCCTATCTCGCCGCGATGGCGGACAACTGGCTGCACGCCGCCTTCACCGACGTCAGCCGCTACGTGACCTTCGCGGTCGGCGTCTGGCTGACCCTGTGGGTCGTGCTGGCCGCGCCCCTGGCCGGGCGCAAGATCCGCGAGGGCCGGCCGCCGGCGCGCCAGCTGCTGGTCGAGTTCGCCTGCTCGATCCGCTCGATCATGATCTTCTCGACGGTCGGCCTGATCAGTTTCGCCCTGTTCCGCGCCGGCCTGATGCCGGGCCCGTACATCGCCCGGGGCCTGGGCCCGGTCTGGTTCTGGACCAGCCTGGCGCTGATGATCGTGGCCCACGACGCCTGGTTCTACTGGACGCACCGGCTGATCCACGACCGGCGGCTGTTCCGGACCTTCCACCGCCGCCACCACCGGTCCAACAGCCCCTCGCCGTTCACCGCCTACAGCTTCGACCTGGGCGAGGCGGCGATCAACGCGCTGTTCGTGCCGCTGTGGATGCTGCTGGTCCCCACCCAGTGGCCGGTCGCGGGCCTGTTCATGCTGCACCAGATCGTCCGCAACACCCTGGGGCACAGCGGCTATGAGCTGTTCCCGGCCACCCGCGACGGCCGCCCGCTGTTGCCCTGGCTGACGACGGTGACCCACCACGACCTGCACCACGCCCAGGCGGGCTGGAACTACGGGCTCTATTTCACCTGGTGGGACAAATGGATGGGCACCGAGAACCCGCGCTACCTGGAGCGGTTCGCGGCAGCCGTGCGCCGTCCGGGGCGCGAGGTGATGGCGGAGGCGGCCTGAGCCCTACCAGGTCGAGCGGACCAGCTTGACCATCAGCCGCCCGTCCTGGACCCGCTCGTCGGCGGCGCGCAGGCTGACGGTGAACTCGGCGGGGATGTCGAACGGCCGGGTCAGGCTGAAGTCGACGCCCTCCTGGCCGGTGGTGCCGCCGCCGACGGCGATCGAGGCGACCGGGCGGCCGTCCAGGGTCAGTTCGGACCGCACGTTGGCCCGGGTCTCGGGCATGCGGCCGCGCACATAGACCGGCTGGGTGGCGTTCATGTCCATCGACAGGCGGACATAGTTGGCCTTGGGCAGCAGACCGAAGCCGAACGAGCGGGCCAGGGACGAGCGGATCGCCGCCTCGCGGGCGTTCCACGACGCGCCGACCCCCAGCGCGCGGTTCGCGGCGACCTGCTCGTCGGGCTTCTGGTTCAGGTTCAGCTCGAAATTGTAGGTCGGGTCGTCGATGGAGCCGGCCACCTTGGCGGTGAAGGTAGCGTTCTCGACGTCGCTGGACAGGTCCAGGGTCTGGGCGGCGGAATAGCCCTGGAAGTGGCCGTCTGAGCCCCAGACCGACAGGTCGGGCTTGCGGATCACCTCGCGGGCCGCCGCCGGATCGGCGAGGACCGCGGTCGCGGCCGTGACCGCGATCAAGGAAGCGAGCGTGCGAAACCCCATGAACCCCCGATAGCACAAGCCTTTGCGCGTCCAAAGCACCTGTCCGCCAATTTTGTATGACAGTTGTTCGAGCGCCCGGTTTCCGGGCGGTTCGCGCAGGACGCGATTGCGGGCCGGGCGCCGCCTTCGCCCGAATCCGCAGGGTTTCCTTGCCTTGGCGCGGCCTTTCCTGTAATAGCGCGCGCTCTCACGGATGGCGGTCTTGCGCGCAGCCCTTTGGGTCGGGATTTCCCGCTCGGCATGCAAGATCCATCGTGGTCGACGGACTTCCGCCGTCGCCCGCGCCGCCTTCCAAGCCGGAAGAAGGAAAACATGGCGTTCTACGAACACGTGGTCATCGCGCGGCAGGACATCTCGCCGCAACAGGCCGAAGCTCTGAACGAGCAACTCAAGGCTCTCCTGGAAGAGAATGGCGGTCACATCGCCAAGATCGAGTACTGGGGCCTCCGTAACCTCACCTACCGCATCAAGAAGAACCGCAAGGGCCACTACTCCCTGCTCGCCATCGACGCTCCGGCCGCGGCCGTGAAGGAGATGGAACGTCAGCTGCTGATCAATGAAGACGTCCTGCGCTTCATGACCATCCGCGTCGAAGAGCTGGACCTGGAACTGTCGCCGGTTCTGGCCCGTCGCGACCGCGAACGTGGCGAGCGCAGCGAGCGCCCGCGCGACGACTTCGCGCCGCAAGCGTAAGGGAGAAGAGAGATCATGACCGATACCACTGCTCCCGAAGCCGGCGCTCCCGCCGCCGGTGGCGGCGCCCGCCGCCCCTTCTTCCGTCGCCGCAAGGTTTGCCCGTTCTCGGGCGCCAACGCGCCGAAGATCGACTACAAGGACGTGAAGCTGCTGCAGCGTTACGTCTCCGAGCGCGGCAAGATCGTGCCGTCGCGCATCACCGCGGTGTCGGCCAAGAAGCAACGCGAACTGGCCAAGGCCATCAAGCGCGCCCGCTTCCTGGCTCTGCTCCCCTACGTCGTGAAGTAAGGGAGACACCACGATGAAAGTCATTCTGCTCGAACGCGTCGAAGGCACCGGCGTCCTCGGCGACGTGGTCACCGTGAAGGACGGCTTCGCCCGTAACTTCCTGCTGCCGCGTTCCAAGGCCCTGCGCGCCAACTCGACCAACCTGAAGACCTTCGAAGCTCAGCGCGCTGAGATCGAAGCTCGCAACGTCAAGAACCGCGAGAACGCCGGCAAGGCCGGTGAAGGCATCGACGGCCATCAGTACGTGATGATCCGTCAAGCCGGCGAAAGCGGCCAGCTGTACGGTTCGGTCGCGGGTCGCGACGTCGCCGACGCCATCAAGGCCGAAGGCGGCAAGGTCGATCGTTCGATGATCGTCCTCGACAAGCCGATCAAGACGCTGGGCGTCCACGAAGTGAAGGTGAAGCTGCACGCTGAAGTGACCGTCACGGTCACTCTCAACATCGCGCGCAGCCAAGACGAAGCCGACCGCCAAGCGCGCGGCGAGAACGTCATCGCCGCTCAGTTCGAGGAAGACCGCGCCGCTGACGCCGAAGCCGCCCAAGACATGGCCGAAGGCGGCGCCGGTTCGTTCGAAGGCGACCACTACGAAGCCTAATCCGGCTTAGTAGCGTCTAGAAAAACTGGAAGAACGGCGCGGAGAAATCCGCGCCGTTTTTTTCTGCGCGTTCGTCAAGAATTGCTCAGCTTGCGGGCGAACGCACGCATTCCCATCCTTTCGATATGGGGGAGACAGGCTCCTCCGCTTCCGGACAAGGCGTCGATCGCCGCCGGAAGCCAAGCGAGGGGATTCGCTATGCGCTTCAGAAACTTCCTGCTGGCCGCCACGTCGATCGTGGCCGTGGCCGGCGTCGCCCATGCCCAGGACGCCGCCGCGCCCGCCGCCGACGAGTCGACCGCGGTCGACCAGGTCGTGGTCACCGGCACCCGGGTCGCCCGTTCGCGGCTCGACACGGTCTCGCCGGTCGACGTCGTCGACAACAAGGCCCTGAGCCGCCAAGGCACGCCGGAACTGGCCCAGGCCCTGGCCAATCTGGCGCCGTCGATCGACTTTCCCCGCCCGGCGGTCACCGACGGCACCGACTCGGTGCGTCCGGCCACCCTGCGCGGCCTGTCGCCCGACCAGACCCTGGTGCTGCTGAACGGGCACCGCGCCCACACCGCCGCCCTGGTCAACATCAACGGCTCGATCGGCCGCGGCTCGGCCCCGTTCGACCTCAACACCATCCCGACCGCGGCCCTCGAGACCGTCGAGATCCTGCGTGAAGGCGCGGCCGCCCAGTACGGCTCGGACGCCATCGCCGGGGTGATCAACCTGCGCCTGCGCCAGGCCAGCCACGGCGGCGGCGCCAGCGCCACCTACGGGATCTACAACACCGACGTGAAGACCACGCGGAACCAGGACGGCCGCACGGCGCACGACGGCCCGACCTACAGCGCCTCGCTGTGGCAAGGCTTCGCCCTGCCCAACGACGGCTACCTGACCGTCACCGGCGAATATTCGTTCCGCAACCCGACCAACCGCGCCGACTACGATCCCCGCGTCACGCCCAGCAAGGTGACCGGCGTCTACGGCGACCCGCAGGTCGAGACCAAGACGATCTACGCCAACTTCGGCCTGCCGCTGAACGAGGACTGGAGCCTGTACGGCCTGGCCGGCTATCAGAACCGCAAGGGCGAGAGCTCGGCCTTCCCGCGCCTGGCCGACAACGCCAACAACTATGTCAGCGTCTATCCGACCGGCTACGTGCCGCGGATCACCACCGACATCGACGACTACAACCTGGCCTTCGGCGCCAAGGGCGTGATCGCCGGCTTCAATGTCGACGCCAGCGTCACCAACGGCGCCAACAAGGTCGAGTACGGCACGATCAACTCGCTGAACGCCTCGCTGGGCCCGAGCTCGCCGACCCGCTTCAAGGACGGCTCGATGCGCTACGAGCAGACGGTGGCGGCCATCGACGTCAACCGGCCGCTGGAGCTGTTCGGCTTCGCCAAGCCCAGCACCCTGGCGTTCGGGATCGAGTACCGCGACGAGAGCTACAGGATCAAAGCCGGCGAGACCGCCTCGTGGGTCAACGGCGGCAACGGCAAGGGCGCCGGCGCCCAGGGCTTCCCGGGCTTCCGCCCCGCCAACGAGGTCGACGTCAGCCGCAACGCCACCAGCCTCTATGTCGACCTGGACAACCAGATCACCGACAAGCTGGATGTCGACCTGGCCGCCCGCTACGAGGACTATTCCGACTTCGGCTCGACCACGACCGGCAAGATCGCGGCGCGCTACGACTTCACGGACAGCTTCGCCCTGCGCGGCGCCTTCTCCAGCGGCTTCCGGGCCCCGGCCCTGCAGCAGCAGTACTTCACCACCACTTCGATCAACATCATCGCCGGCGGCGCGGCGGTGGACGTGGGCACCTTCCCGGCCACCAGCGCTACGGCCGCCGCCCTGGGCGCCAAGCCGCTGGAGCCCGAGAAGTCGAAGAACTATTCGCTGGGCGCGGTCTATCACAAGGGCCCGTTCGAGCTGACGGTCGACGCCTACCAGATCGACATCGACAACCGCATCGTGCTCTCGGAGAACATCCAGGGCGTGAACGGCGGCACGCCCACCCAGCAGGCGATCTACAACCTGCTGCAGCCGTTCGGCGTGACCACGGCGCGGTTCTTCGTCAACGGCGTGGACACCACCAGCAAGGGCGTCGACGTGGTGGCGCGCTATCGCCTGGACGCCGACGCGGCCGGTCGCTTCGACCTGACCCTGGCGGCCAACTACAATCAGACCGACGTCAACAAGGTGCCGACCACCAGCACCCTGTCCGGCCTGCCCGTGCCCCCGCCCCTGTTCGCCCGGGTCAACGTCCTGACCTACGAGCAAGGCACGCCCGACCACAAGTTCGTGGCCAGCGGCGACTGGAGCAACGGCCCGTGGGGCGCCACCCTGCGGGGCACGGCCTACGGCTCGGTGCTGATCCCCAACGCCACCCCGGCGCTGGACTACAAGTCGGGCGCCAAGACCGTCTGGGACGCCGAGGCGCGCTACACGTTCCTGAAGGACATCACCTGGGCCGTGGGCGTGAACAACCTGTTCGACGAGTATCCCAACCAGGCGCCGGCCCCGGTCAACACGACCGGCGTGGTGGGCTTCCCCAGCTACTCGCCGTTCGGCTTCAACGGGCGCTTCCTCTACACGCGTCTGAGCTACAGCTGGTAAGTCCTTGACCGGCTTCGACTAAGCGTTCCGGGGGCGCGGCGAGCGATCGCCGCGCCCTTCCTACGTCCGCTTTTGACGGGTCGTGATCCTATAGAACATACACAAAACATCCCCGTTCATCTGAAGCGGGGCCGGTCGCGCCCAACAACCGTTCGCGTTAACTTCCGCCGATGTCCCTCGTTCCTGCTCTAGACCTCCGCCCGCCGTCTTCGGGCGAAATCGTCGTCGCCGTCGCGCCCCACAACCTGGAGGCCGAACAGGCCCTGCTGGGCGTGCTGCTGTACGACAACGCGGCCTATGAGCGCCTGACCGACAGCCTGCAGGGCCGCCACTTCTACGAGCCCTTCCACCAGCGGCTGTTCGGCTCGATCGAGACCCACATCCGCAAGGGCCAGCTGGCCGAGCCGATCCTGCTGGCCGACGAGTTCAAGCACGATCCGGCCTTCGACGAGCTGGGCGGCCTGCGCTACCTGGCCGACCTGGTCGACCGCGCCCCGCCCGCCGCCAATGTCGGCGACTACGCCCGGGCCGTCTTCGACCTGGCCCTGCGCCGCGACCTGATCCGCATCGGCGGCGAGATCGCCGCCACCGCCCATGGCGGGACCGGCAAGGACGACGTCAAGCTGCCGGCCCGCGACCAGATCGAGGCGGCCGAACAGCAGCTCTACACCCTGGCCGAAAGCGGCACCGCGTCGTCCGGCTTCGTCAGCTTCGGCGACGCCCTGCGCGGCGCCGTGGAGATGACCGCCGAAGCCTACAGCCGCGACGGCGGCATGTCGGGCGTCTCGACCGACCTGATCGACCTGGACACCAAGATCGGCGGCCTGCACCCGTCGGACTTGATCGTGCTCGCCGGCCGTCCGTCGATGGGCAAGACGGCGCTGGCCACCAACATCGCCTTCAACATCGCCAAGAAGTACGCCTGGGAGCCCCAGCCGGACGGCACCAAGAAGACCGTCAGCGGCGGCGTGGTGGCCTTCTACTCGCTGGAAATGAGCGCCGAGCAGCTGGCCCTGCGTATGCTGGCCGACGCCTCGGGCGTGTCGGGCGACAAGCTCCGTAAGGGCGAGATCGACGCTTCGGAGTTCGGCCGGGTGCGCGACGCGGCCATCGAGCTGCAGGAAGCCCCGCTCTACATCGACGCCACCGGCGGCATCTCCATCGCCAAGCTGACCGCCCGGGCACGCCGTCTGAAGCGCCAGGTCGGGCTGGACCTGATCGTGGTCGACTACCTGCAGCTGGTCACGGGCTCGGACCTGTCGTCCAACGCCAGCCGCGTGCAGGAAGTCTCGCAGATCACCATGGGCCTGAAGGCCCTGGCCAAGGAACTGGCCTGCCCGGTCATCGCCCTGTCGCAGCTGTCGCGTCAGGTCGAACAGCGCGAGGACAAGCGTCCGCAGCTGTCCGACCTTCGCGAATCCGGCTCGATCGAGCAGGACGCCGACATGGTCTGGTTCGTCTATCGCGAAAGCTACTATGTCGGCCGCTCCGAGCCGCGCGAAGGCACGCCCGAGCACCTGCAGTGGCAGGAGGACATGGACCGCCTGCAGGGCCTGGCCGAGGTGATCATCGCCAAGCAGCGTCACGGTCCCATCGGCACGGTGCGCCTGTCGTTCAACAGCGACACCACGCGCTTCGGCAACCTGGCCCGCGACCACTACTTCCACCAGATGCGCAGCGGCGACGACGAGTAGCCGCCTTCGGTTTGACGCGGGCGGACGGATCGGGCCAGGGTGCCCTTCCCCGCCCGCCGCAAGAGACCGCTCGATGGAGTTCAGCCCCCTGCCGGTGTCGACCCTGGTCGGCGCCTTCCTGCTGGCCTTCCCGGCCCTGTTCTCGATCGTCAATCCGGTGGGGGCGGCGCTGATCTTCCACCAGATGCTGGTCGACCACCCGGCCGAGACCCGCAGGCGGCTGGCCCCGACGATCGCGCTCTACGCCTTCTTCATCCTGCTGGGCTCGCTGCTGCTGGGCGGCTACGTGCTGAACTTCTTCGGCGTCAGCCTGGGCGCCCTGCGCGTGGCCGGCGGCCTGGTGGTGGCCATCCGGGCCTGGGCCCTGCTGATGACCCCGGAAGAGCACGAGGACCGCAAGGCCGACCAAGCGGCGCCGCTGAAGAGCCGGGCCGAGGACATGGCCTTCTTCCCGCTGACCATGCCGTTCACGACCGGGCCCGGCGCGATCTCGGTGGCCATCGCCCTCTCCTCCCAGCGGCCCGCCCAGGGCCACTCGGTGATCCCGTTCTTCCTGGGCGCCAGCCTGGCCGTGGTGGTCATCGCCCTGATGGTCTGGGGCTTCTACCGCGCCTCGGACAAGGTGCTGGCCTTCCTGGGCGTCAACGGCGCGCGGGTGATGTCGCGGCTGATGGCGTTCCTGCTGATGTGCATCGGGGTGCAGATCGTCGCCAGCGGCGTGGAGGCCCTGGTCGCCCAGTTCCTGGCCGGGCGCTGAGGCGTCAGGGCGCGGGCGTCGCCCTCGCCGCGACGACCTCGCCCTTGGCGTTTTTCACCGGGCTGAAGCGCAGCTTGAACCTGGCGTCGCGTTCGACGGGGTCGTCCCAGTAGTGGGTCTCGTCGGTGACATGCTTCCGGTCGCCCATCTGCTCGACCTTACTGACCACGAAGCCGGTCTCGCCGACCACCTTCAGGACCATCAGTTCCTCATAGGGCGGATTCAGGGGCGCGGGGTCTTCGCGGATCTCGAGGCCCGGCGCCGCGTGCCAATTGCCGAAGGGCGCCCGATCGAACATCAAGCCGCCGATCACGCCGGCATATTCCGTGTCGTTGGGACCGTTCCAGCGGAAGCACAGGACCGGCGCGGCGCCCGCCACGCACCAGACCAGATCGTCCTTGCGGCGGGGCGGCAGGTCCTCCCCGACGCGCGGAATGGTCAGGAACACCTCGCCATAGAGCGGTGCGCCGGCCTTGACCACGCCGGCGTATTTGCCCTGGCCGAACGGGAAATCCTTGGCGAGAACGCCTCTGCGGATCGGTTGGCGGACTTGGCGGGCGAAGACCTCGCCCGGCTGGATCAGTCCCAGCTTGTTCTGCGCCGACCCCGCCACGACTTCCGTCCCGGAGGCGCCGGACCAGAGGGGCGGCGCGCCTTGCTGGGCCGAAGCGACCCCCGTGCCCGCGACGCTCCACGCCACGGCCAAGCCCAGCAACTTCTTCATCCGACAGCCCCGATACCCGCCGGCTCGAGATGAGTCGGCTGCGTCATGGCTAGCGCAACCTCAGGTGAAGGACGAGTCCTGCACGGCAAACACACTTCTCCCGAAGGTCGCAAGGGTGCTAGAGCCGCCCCGTGACCGAAGCCAGCCTCCTCACCCTCGACCTCGACGCCCTGGCGTCCAACCACGCCGTGCTCAAGGCCGCCTCCAAAACCGGCGAAGCCGGCGGCGAGATCGCGCCGGCCGTCAAGGCCGACGGCTATGGCCTGGGCGCGGCCCTGGTGGCCGGTTTCCTGTGGGACGACGGCGCGCGCGCCTTCTACGTGGCCCGGCTGTCGGAAGGCCTCGCCCTGCGTCGGGCCCTGGGCGACCGCAAGGCGACGATCTACCTGCTGGACGGCGTGACCCCCGGCTCGGCGCCCGCCATCGAGGCGGCCCGGCTGACGCCGGTGCTCAACAGCCTGCCGCAGATCGAGGCCTGGAACAGCCACGCCCGCGGCCGGGTGCTGGACGCCGCCCTGCACATCGACACCGGCATGAACCGCCTGGGCCTGCGTCCCGAGGAGGCCGTGGTCCTGACCGGGGCCATGGACCGGCTGAAGTTCCTGAACATCGGCCTGGTGATCAGCCACCTGGCCTGCGCCGGCGAGCCGGGCCACCCGCTGAACGCCCGCCAGCTGGCCCGCTTCACCGAGGCCGCCGCCCTGTTCCCGAATGCGCGCCGCAGCCTGGCCAATTCGGGCGGGATCTTCCTGGGCGGCGACTACCATTTCGACCAGTGCCGGCCGGGCATCAGCCTCTATGGCGGCGGCCCGCGCGACGTGCCCGACGCGCGGATCAAGGCCGTGGCCACGCTGGAAGCTCCGATCCTCCAGGCCCGGGTGGTGCCGCGGGGCGAGAGCATCGGCTACGGCGCGGCCTTCACGGCGGAGGACACCACCCGCGTCGCCATCCTGGCGGCGGGCTACGCCGACGGCGTGCCGCGCGCGGCCCATCCGCGTGGGGCGGTGTGGTTCGACGGCGCCCGGCGGCCGATCCTGGGCCGGGTGTCGATGGACCTGATCGCCGTCGACATCACCGACTGCGACGCCGCCCGCCCGGGCGCGATGATGCAGATCATCGGCCCGGACCTGCCCGTCGACGACGCGGCGGCGGCGGCCGGCACGACGGCCTACGAGCTCCTGACCCGCATCGCGCCCCGCGCCCGACGGACCGTCACGGGCGGCTGACGCCGCCGACTAGCGGGCCAGGCCTTCCAGCCGGCCCATGTCGACCGCGGCCACCGCCTGCTTCAGCGAGTCGATGCTGTCGGCCGTGCCGTTGGCCTCGACCGTGAAGCGGTCGCCCACCAGCACGCTGTATTGGCCGTACTTGCTTTCACGGTCCCACTCCTCGGTGGTCATCCGGCCGCCGACCTTGCCGACCTTCTTGTAGCCGTGGGCGGTCTCTTCGGAGGACTGGGCGTCCACCGCGCCGGCCATGGCGGCCATGCCCGCCATCGCGCCCAGGTCCGTGACCGCCAGGGTGAAGTTGGCGTCGCCCTTGGTGTACTCGCCGCGCGCCGAGCTCATCGACATGCCCGCCGCGCCGCCCGACTGGCTTTCCAGGCTGATGCGCGAGTAGCCCGCCACGCCGCCCGGCAGCAGGCCCTTCAGGGTGTCGGCCGGCACGGTGGGAACCGGTTTGCCCGAATTCATCTGCTTGGAGGCGGCCTCCATCTGCCTGCTGGCCGCTTCCAGCTTGCCCATGTCGACCTTGGCGCCGTTGATCTCCATCGTGCCCGAGGCGTGACCGGCGCCGGCGACGCGGTTGGCCGCCCCGAACATCGCCGCGCCCGCGATCGCGCCGGTGACGGCGCCGATGATGATCGACAGGACGATGGCGCAGATGACCGTGACGACGGTGTAGCCCACCGCCTTCTCCTTCGGGGCCTTCATCAGCCGCGGCAGGCCCAGATACAGCAGATAGAAGCCGTAGAGGCTGATCAGGGCGGCGATCGCGCCCAGCGGCGGGAAGATTCCCAAGATCCCGAAGACCCATGCGGCGGTGTAGCTGTAGGCGGCGACCTTGAAGGCCTGAACGCGGTCCTTCTGGCCGTCGAAGCTGGGCGCCAGGGCGTCGATGATCAGGGCGACCAGGAACACCGACAGCAGGTTCAGCCCATAGCTGACGACGGCGGTGACAAGCGCAGACACCAGCGACGGCTTGAACGAGAAGCCGAGCGCCCCGACGCCGAACACCTGGCCGCCGATCAGGCCGGCCAGCGGCGGGATGGCGGCCAGAATGCAGACATAGCCGACATAGAGGCCCTTGATCGTCGCCGGCTCGGCGTCGATGCGCTCCCACTCGGCCGACGGGGACAGCAACAGGCGTTTGACGCGGCCGACGAGATCGGACGACGTGGACCCGGGTTCGATGACAGTCATGCGCCCTCCTCTGGCGAATCCTGAACACCCCCCGGCGCGGTGAGTTGTCTGCCACGGCTTCGTGACATTGAGAACAGCGTTCCTTGACGAAGGCGCGGCGACGATGCGTCCGGCTTTGGCGCACCCGGCGCCCAGGCTGTAGTCTCCAGTCACGCTCGAATCAGGAGTTCCCATGGCCCGCGACGGCGCCGTCTACGCTTGCCAGTCCTGCGGCGCGGTCTCGACCAAGTGGTCGGGGCAGTGCTCGGCCTGCCAGAGCTGGAACAGCCTGGTCGAGGAGGTCGGGACCCGCGCGCCCGGCGCCCTGTCCAGCACCAAGGCCACACGCGTGCGCGGGCTGCAGTTCACGGGCCTGGAGAGCGACACCCCCGCCCCGCCCCGCATCATCACCGGCGTCGACGAGTTCGACCGGGTCTGCGGCGGCGGCGTGGTGCCCGGCTCGGCCATCCTGATCGGCGGCGACCCGGGCGTGGGCAAATCGACCCTGCTGCTGGAGGTGATGGCCAAGGCCAGCCTGGCCGGCGTGAACTGCGCCTACATCTCGGGCGAAGAGGCCGTGGCCCAGATCCGCGGCCGGGCCGACCGCATGGGCTTCGCCCAGGCCCCTGTGAAACTGGCCGCCGAAAGCAGCCTGCGCGACATCCTGGACGGGCTGAAGCGCGAGAAGTTCGACCTGGTGGTCATCGATTCGATCCAGACCCTGTGGAGCGACGCCCACGAGGCCGGCCCCGGCACGGTCACCCAGGTGCGCGCCTGCGCCAGCGAGCTGGTGCGCCTGGCCAAGAAGCAGGGCGTGGCCATCCTGATGGTCGGCCACGTCACCAAGGACGGCCAGATCGCCGGCCCGCGGGTGGTCGAGCACCTGGTCGACGCCGTGCTCAGCTTCGAGGGCGAGCGCGGCTATCCGTTCCGCGTGCTGCGCGGGGCCAAGAACCGTTTCGGGGCCACCGACGAGATCGGGGTGTTCGAGATGGGCGACGCTGGCCTGCGCGAGGTCAAAAACCCCTCGGCCCTGTTCCTCAACGAGGGCGGCGAGCGGGCGGCCGGCGCGGCGGTGTTCGCCGGCATCGAGGGCTCGCGACCCGTCCTGGTCGAGTTCCAGGCCCTGGTCGCCCCGTCCGCGTACGGAACGCCCCGGCGGGCCGTGGTCGGATGGGACTCCGGGCGGCTGGCCATGGTTTTGGCTGTGCTGGAATCACGCTGCGGCCTTGGTTTTGGCAACAAGGACGTCTATCTGAACGTCGCTGGCGGCCTGCGGATCACCGAGCCGGCGGCGGACTTGGCTGCGGCGGCGGCTCTGGCCTCCTCGGCCCTCGACATCGCCCTGCCTCAGGACTGCGTCGTCTTCGGCGAGGTCAGCCTGTCCGGTGAAGTGCGGCCCGTGAGCCGTATGGAGACACGTTTGAAAGAGGCCGCGAAACTCGGCTTTGGTCGAGCTCTGGGACCGCTGTCGGGCCTTCCCGAAGGCGGCGGAGCCCTGCCCGTCGCCGGCGTGGCCCGGCTGGCCGACGCGGTGCGCCGCATCGGCGACGAGATCTGGGGCCAGCTGACGTGACGCCTTTCGACATCATCTTCGGCGTGATCCTCCTGGTTTCGTGCGTCGTCGGCTTCGCGCGCGGCGCGTCGCGGGAACTGACCTCGGCCTTGGCCTTCATCGTCGCCGCTCTGCTGGCCCTGCTGGCCTTGCGATTCACCGGCCCGCTGTTCCGGGGCATGATGGATCCGGACTGGGCGGCCACGGCGGCCGCCATCCTGGTCGGCTTCGTCATCATCTTCGTGCTGCTGCGCCTGGTGGGCGCCCAGATCACCAAGACCCTGCACGCCGACGGCGCCCTGGGCACGCTGGACCGCCTGATGGGCCTGGCGTTCGGCCTGCTGCGTGGCCTGGTCGTGCTGGGCGTGTTCAGCCTGGTGTTCCACATGGCCACCCCGCCCGACCGCGTCCCGCACTGGATGTCGAAGTCGGCGCTGTATCCGCTGTCCAACGCCGCCGGCCGGGTGCTGAAGGTGTTCGCCCCCAAGGGCGCGGGCCTGGCCGGCAAGCTGGCCCCCGCCATCGAGGACGCCGTCCATGACGGCGCCAGCGACAAACCGTCCGAACGCAAGTCGGGCGATCCGGGTTATGATAAGGACCAGCGTCGCTCCGTCGACGAGCTGGTGGAGAAATCGCGATGACGTCCTTCGGCCAGTCGACCGACCGCTTCTCGTCCAAGCCTTGGCGTGATCCGGAAGACGACACCCTGCGCCTCGAATGCGGCGTCTTCGGCGTCTACGGCGTGCGCGACGCCGCCGCGGTCACCGCCCTGGGCCTGCACGCCCTGCAGCACCGCGGCCAGGAAGCCTGCGGCATCGCCGCCTTCGACGGCCAGCGCTTCCACACCGAACGCCACATGGGCCATGTCGGCGACGCCTTCACCGGCAACGACCTGGTCCAGCGCCTGCCCGGCAACATGGCCATCGGCCACACCCGCTATTCCACGGCCGGCGGCAGCGGCATCCGCAACGTCCAGCCGATGTTCGCCGACCTCGAGACCGGCGGCGTGGCCATCGCCCACAACGGCAACCTGACCAACTTCCTGACCCTGCGCGAGCGGCTGGTGCAGGAAGGCGCGATCTTCCAGTCGACCAGCGACAGCGAGGTGATCCTCCACCTGATCGCCCGCTCGCGGAAGGCCCGCATCGTCGACCGCTTCATCGACGCCGTCGGCCAGATCGAGGGCGGCTACGCCATCGTGGCCATCACCAACAAGAAGATGATCGGCCTGCGCGATCCGCTGGGCATCCGCCCGCTGGTGCTGGGCGACCTGGACGGCCAGCCGATCCTGGCGTCGGAAACCTGCGCCCTGGACATGATCGGCGCCCGCTTCGTGCGCGACGTCGAGCACGGCGAGATGGTGGTGATCTCGGAGACCGGCGTGAAGTCGCTGCGTCCGTTCCAGAACGTCGCCGCGCGCCCCTGCGTGTTCGAATACGTCTACTTCGCCCGCCCCGACAGCGTCGTGAACGGCCGCTCGGTCTATGACGTGCGCAAGCGCATGGGCCAGCGCCTGGCCATCGAGACCGGCGTCGAGGCCGACGTCGTGGTGCCGGTGCCCGACAGCGGCGTGCCGGCCGCCATCGGCTTCGCCCAGCAGAGCGGCCTGCCCTTCGACCTGGGCATCATCCGCAACCACTATGTGGGCCGCACCTTCATCCAGCCCACCCAGGGCGTGCGCGAACTGGGCGTGCGCATGAAGCACAGCCCCAACCGCGCCGTGCTGGAAGGCAAGCGCGTCATCCTGATCGACGACTCGATCGTGCGCGGCACCACCTCGCTGAAGATCGTCCGCATGGTCCGCGAGGCCGGAGCCAAGGAGGTCCACCTCCGCTCGGCCAGCCCGCCGATCAAGTGGCCCGACTTCTACGGCATCGACATGCCCGAGCGCGACCAACTGCTGGCGGCCAACAAGTCGCTGGAGGAGATGGCGCGGTTTCTGGAGGTCGACAGCCTGGGCTTCCTGTCCGTCGACGGCCTGTACCAGGCTCTGGAAGCCGGTCCGCGCGATCCGGCCCAGCCGCAGTTCACCGACCACTACTTCACCGGCGATTATCCCACGCGCCTGACCGATCGCGAGATCGCCGAGGGCCGCAACGACCAGGCCGAGAAGCAGCTGTCGCTGCTCAGCGCCTAGGCTACCCGCCCGCCATCGTCGTCCCCGACTTGTTCGGGGACCCCAAGCTGGGCTAACCCGGTCCGCCGCCCGGGTCGCCCGAGGGCGACGACGTTCGAGAGAGTTGCGCCTTGGCCAATCCCGTTTCCGCCCTGCTCGCCAAGCTGAAGATCGACGGCTACATCCTGGCCCTGTTCGGCATGGTGGTGCTGGCCTCGATCCTGCCGGTGCGCGGCGAGGCGGCGACCATCGTCGGCTGGGTGGTCAAGATCGCCATCGCGGTGCTGTTCTTCCTGCACGGCGCCAAGCTGTCGCGCGAGGCCGTGGTCGCGGGCCTGACCCACTGGCGGCTGCACCTGACGATCCTGGCTTTCACCTTCGTGCTGTTCCCGGCCCTGGGCCTGGCGATCAGCAAGTCGGGCGTGCTGTCCCCCACCCTGTCGGCCGGCATGCTGTTCCTGTGCTGCCTGCCCTCGACCGTGCAGTCGTCGATCGCCTTCACCTCGATCGGCCGGGGCAACATCGCCGCCGCCGTCTGCGCGGCCTCGGCCTCGAACCTGCTGGGCATCTTCCTGACGCCGGTGCTGGTGGGCCTGCTGATGCACGCCCACGGCGACGTGGGGGGCTGGGATTCGATCCAGTCGATCGTCGTGCAGCTGCTGGTCCCGTTCGTGGCCGGCCAGATCGTCCGCCCGTGGGTCAAGGGCTGGATCGAGAAGCACAAGGCCCTGGTCGGCCAGGTCGATCGCGGCTCGATCCTGCTGGTGGTCTATTCGGCGTTCAGCGCCGCCGTGGTCGGCGGCATCTGGAAGATCGTCTCGATCCCCGAGCTCTTCCTGCTGCTGGCGGTCTGCTGCGTCCTGCTGGCCGTGGTGATGCTGGCCACCGTGTTCGGCGCCCGCGCCCTGGGCTTCTCCAAGCCCGACGAGGTGGCCATCGTGTTCTGCGGCTCCAAGAAGAGCCTGGCCACCGGCGTGCCGATGGCCGGCATCCTGTTCCCCGGCGCGACGGCCGGCATCCTGGTCCTGCCGCTGATGCTGTTCCACCAGATCCAGTTGATGGCCTGCTCGGTGATCGCCCAGCGCTACGGCGCGCGGCCGGCCGACGAGGCCTGACGCGACCGGGCTGCTTAAGGGGCGGTTCCGGTTCCCATTTGGCGGCTTAGCCACTAGAACCCGCCCATGACTTCCGACTCCGAAAAGCCGCTGGCCGGCCGCATCGCCCTCGTCACCGGCGCCACCCGCGGCATCGGCGAAGCCATCGCCCTGGGCCTGGCCCAGGCGGGCGCCCACGTCATCGCCCTGGGCCGCACCCAGGGGGCGCTGGAGGCCCTGGACGACGCGATCTTCGGCGCCACCGGCGAGCACGCCACCCTGGTCCCGCTGGACCTGCGCGAGCCCGACGGCCTGGACCAGCTGGGCGCGGCCCTCTACGAGCGGTTCGGCAAGCTGGACATCCTGGTGGGCGCGGCCGGCGTGCTGGGCGCCCTGACCCCGGTGGGCCACCTGGACCCCAAGGGCTGGGACATGATCATGGCCACCAACCTGACGGCCAACTGGCGCCTGATCCGGGCCATGGACCCGCTGCTGCGCCGTTCGGAGGCCGGCCGGGCCGTCTTCCTGACCAGCAGCGTCGCCAAGACCCACCGCGCCTTCTGGGGCGGCTACGCGGCCTCCAAGGCCGGGCTGGAGGCGATCGTCGCCTGCTATGACGACGAGATGGAGAACACGTCCGTGCGCGCCGTCTGCGTCGATCCCGGCGCCATGCGCACCCGCATGCGGGCCGGCGCCTTCCCGGGCGAGGATCCGCAGACCGTGCCCGCGCCGGACACCATCGTCCCGCTGATCGTCGACCTGGCCCGCCCCGACCGCGAGCCGCCCAAGGGCGTCGTGAAGTTCAAGGACCGCGGCCAGGAATCAGCCAGCATCGGTTGAACGGTCGTGAGCGATCAGTGATCGCCGTTAACCCGTAGGCAGCGCCCCTGGCGGCGCTTCCTTTTGGCGGTCAGCCGGAGCGTCGAAAGTCGATGAGTCGACAAATCTAACGAATTCAACCTCTTGGAATTCGATAATTCCATCGGATCACGAGGCGTTGCGCCAAACTGTCGCGCCGAGGAAGGCTGCGTTCGGCGTCAGCGTTAACGCCTCCTCAACCCAGGCGACGCACGCTTGCCGTGTGGTGCGACCCCCGGTGCGGTCGCGCGCGGGGGAGTTCATTAATGTCGCTTTTTTCGCCCAAACGTCCGGACCCGAAGGCGACTGAACGCCTCGCGGACCTTGAGGCCACCGTCGCCGCCATCGACCGTTCGCAGGCGATGATCGAGTTCAAGCTGGACGGCACGATCATCACCGCCAACAAGAATTTCCTGGACACCGTGGGCTACAGGCTGGACGAGATCGTCGGCCGCCACCACAGCATGTTCGTCGATCCGACCTACGGCGCCAGCGCCGACTACAAGGCCTTCTGGGCCAATCTGGGCCGCGGCGAGTTCTTCTCCGACAAGTTCCAGCGGGTCGGCAAGGGGGGCAAGGACGTCTGGATCCAGGGCAACTACAACCCGATCTTCGACGCCGCCGGAAAGCCCTCCAAGGTCATCAAGTTCGCGGTCGACATCACCGGGGTCGAGCACGAGCGCATCGAGAACGAGAAGCGCCGCAAGGCCGAGGAAGAGCAGAGCGCCGTCGTCTGCTCGCTGGCCGGCTACCTGAAGCGCCTGGCCGGCGGCGACCTGACCGCCCGGATCACCGAGACCTTCGAAGGCCGCTTCCTGCCGATCAAGGAAGACTACAACGCCGCCGTGGACGCCCTGCGCGCGGCCATCGGCCAGATCGTCGATTCGACCGATGGCCTGCGCGGCGGCGCCGACGAGATCTCGGCCGCCTCCGACGACCTGTCGCGCCGCACCGAGCAGCAGGCCGCCAGCCTCGAGGAGACCGCCGCCGCCCTGGACGAGATCACCGCCACCGTCCGCCGCAGCGCCGTCGGCGCCAAGGAAGCGTCCGACGCCGCGTCCGGGGCCCGGCAAGAGGCGGCGCGATCGGGCGAGGTCGTGCGCGACGCCGTCGCCGCCATGGGCGAGATCGAGCAGAGCTCCGGGCAGATCACCCAGATCATCGGCGTCATCGACGAGATCGCCTTCCAGACCAACCTCCTGGCCCTGAACGCCGGCGTCGAGGCCGCCCGGGCCGGCGACGCGGGTCGCGGCTTCGCGGTCGTCGCCCAGGAAGTCCGGGCCCTGGCCCAGCGTTCGGCCGAAGCGGCCAAGGAGATCAAGACCCTGATCGCCAACTCGACCTCGCAGGTGGCGCGCGGCGTGCAGCTGGTCGGCGACACCGGCCAGGCGCTGAGCGGCATCGTCGGCAAGGTCGCCGAGATCGACACCCTGATCTCCGAGATCGCCCAGTCCTCGCAGGAACAGGCCACGGGCCTGAACCAGGTGAATTCGGCGATCAACCAGATGGACCAGGTCACCCAGCAGAACGCGGCCATGGTCGAGCAGGCCACCGCCGCCGCCGCCAACCTGCGGACCGAATCCGTCGGCCTGGCCGAGCTGGTGTCGCGCTTCCACACCGGCGAGGCTGTGCACCGTCGCGCCGCGCCGGCTGCTCGTCCGCGCGCGGCCGCCGAAACGCCTCGTCCCGCGGCGCGCCCCGTGCCCCAGATGCGTCCGGGCTCGAACGCCGCGGTCGCGCCGGAGTGGGAAGAGTTCTAGGCCAGGGTCCGGAAGGTGATCGAGTAGCGCAGCGCCGCCACCGGCGGGATGCTGTGCTCCCAGACCGAGCGGGCCTCTCCAGCCAGTCCGTAGGCTGAGCGGGGCTCCAGCGTCACGGACCGCCGCTCCCAGCCGCCGCCCTCCCCCGCCCGGCGAAAGCGCATCACGGCCGGCGACAGCAGCGAGAAGCCGACCACCTGGCCGAACGCCGGCCGGTCGCGATGCCAGCCGATCGGCGCGCCGGGCGGGTATTCGTTGATCAGCGCGTGGACCAGGGCGTCCGGTGCCACGCCCGCCAGGTCGGCGGCCTTCTCTCGCAAGGCCTGCAGGAAATCCGGGATCGGCGGGCCGTCGGTCAGTCCGCGCGCGCCGTCGTCGTAGCGGCGGCCGAAATAGGCCACGCGGCGGCGGGCGCTGTAGCCGCGCATCTCGAAGGCGCGCAGGTCCAGCCGGCCGGCCGCCTCGGCCAGGGCCGCCTCCTCCGCCCGCGTGATCGCGTCGGGTCGATAGGCGAAACCCGGCGGTCCCGGCGCCGGATCGTCGAACAGGCTGGCTTGGCGCGCGTCCATGCCACGGCAAATGGCGTCGGTCGGCCCCGCGTTCCAGTGCAACCGTTGGCGGTCTGGCGCGTCTATGGCCGGCGGAGGCGCCTGATGGCCGATCATGAACCCTGAACGCCTGGACGCGATCGTCGTCGGGGCCGGTCCCGCCGGCCTGACCGCCGCCCTCTATCTGGGCCGCTTCCGGCGACGGGTCCTGGTCGTCGACGGCGGCGACAGCCGGGCCGCCTGGATTCCCATCACCCACAACCATCCGGGCTTTCCGGACGGCGTGGCCGGAACGGCGCTGCTGGCGCTGCAGAGGGACCACGCGCTGCGCTACGGCGCGGTCATCCAACAGGGCGCTGTCGAAGGCCTGACGGTCGTGGACGACGGTTTCGAGCTGGCGCTGGACGGCCGGCCCCTGCGAGCGCCCACCGTCCTGCTGGCCTGCGGCGTGGAGGACAACGCGCCGGACCTGCCCCAGGTCGACGAGTCCGTGCGCCGGACCCTGCTGCGCATCTGTCCCATCTGCGACGGCTTCGAGGTCACGGGCCAACGGGTCGGAGTGATCGGCCACGGGGCGCTGGGGGCGCGGGAGGCGCTGTTCCTGCGGACCTATGCCGACCGGCTGACGCTGATCCACATCGCCGCGCCCGAAGCCCTGCCCGCCGAGGAACGGGCCCTGCTGGCCCAGGCCGGGGTGGCCGTGATCGAGGCGCCGATCGAGGACGTCGAGCTTCAGCCCGACCGGCCTCGCGCCCTGTGCTTCTCGGGTGCGGGCCGCGTCGAATTCGACGCGCTCTACAGCGCCCTGGGCGTGACGCCCCGGACGGGTTTGGCCCTGGCGGCCGGCGCGCGCCATGACGACCAGGGACGCCTGGTGGTCGACGACCACCAGCAGACTTCGATCCCGGGTCTCTACGCGGCCGGCGACATGGTGCGCGGCCTCAACCAGATCACCACGGCGCAGGGGGAAGCGGCGATCGCCGCGACGGCCATGCACAATCGGCTCAAGGGCGGCTAGCGCCCCTTCGGCGGCGCCTTGTTGCCGCGCACGGTGCGGGCCCCGGCCACGGGGCGGCGGACGGCGGTCCTGGAGCCCGCCGCCTTGCCGCCGGCGGCCTTGAAGCCGACCTTGTAGCTGGGCGTGGCCGACTTCTTCTGGACCTTGGGGCCCTGCTTCTTGACCGACTTCACCGCCGCCTTGCCGGGCTCGACCGCCGGAGCGGCGGCGATCTCGGCCGGCTTGGGCGCCTTGGAGGCCTTCGAGGCGGGCTTGCCGGCGCTCTTGGCCGGCGGGGGCAGGCCAGCGGCTTCGGCCGCGGCGGCCGCGGCCGCCTCGGCCACGCGCACCGACTTCTTGACGGTGTTGCGCGAGGCCCGGATCCGCTCCTTCTCGCGCTCCTTGCGCTCGAACTCCCGCTTGCCCTTGCCCGAGTGGCCCTTGGCCTCGCCCTCGGCATAGGGGTTGGCGCCCGACTTCAGGGTGATGCGCAACGGCACGCCCGGCAGGTCGAAGCTCTCGCGCAGGCTGTTGATCAGGTAGCGCCGGTACTGCTCGGGCATCTGGTCGGCGCGGCTGGAGAACAGCACGAAGGTCGGCGGACGGGCCTTGGTCTGGGCCATGTACTTGGGCTTGATGCGCTTGCCCCCGACGCTGGGCGGCGGGTGGCGCTGCATGGCCATCTGCAGCCAGTCGTTCAGGTCGCGGGTCTTGACCTTGGTCGACCAGTCCTTGTGGCTCTTCAGCACCGCGGGCATCAGGCGTTCGACGCCCCGGCCGGTTTCGCCCGACAGCGCCACCACCGGCGCGCCGCGCAGCTGGGGCAGCATGCGCTCGGCGTGCTCGTTGAACTCCTTGAGGATCTGGCCGGGGTCCTCGATCAGGTCCCACTTGGCCAGGACGAAGACCACGCAGCGCCCTTCCCGCTCGGCCAGGTCGGCGATCTGCAGGTCCTGGGTCTCGAACGGATGGGTGGCGTCCATCACCAGCAGCACGACCTCGGCGAAGGTCAGCGAGCGGATGGTGTCCTGGGTCGAGAGCTTCTCCAGCTTCTCGTTGACCTTGGCCTTCTTGCGCAGGCCGGCGGTGTCGACCAGCCGGACCTTGCGCCCGCCCCAGTCCCAGTCGACCGAGATGGAGTCGCGGGTGATGCCGGCCTCGGGGCCGGTCAGCAGGCGCTGCTCGCCGATCAGGCGGTTGATCAGGGTCGACTTGCCGGCGTTGGGGCGGCCGACGATGGCGATCTTGATCGGGTTCTCGTCGTCGAGCTCGTCGTGGTCGCTCTGCAGCTCCTCGGGCGCGACGGCCAGCAGGGCGGCGTACAGCTCGGCCATGCCTTCGCCGTGCTCGCCGCTGATCTGGATCGGCTCGCCCAGGCCCAGGACGTTGCCCTCGGCCGCGCCGTGGTCGCCCGCCTTGCCTTCGGACTTGTTGGCCGCCACCAGCACCGGCTTGTTCCGGCGGCGCAGGATCTCGGCGAAGATCTTGTCGAGCGGCGTCAGGCCCTCGCGGGCGTCGTAGACCAGCAGGCTGACATCCGCCTCCTCGATCGCCAGCTCGGTCTGGGCGCGCATGCGCGCTTCCAGGCTCTCGTCGGTGACGTCCTCGAAGCCGGCGGTGTCGATCAGCTCCAGGTCCAGGTCGCCGAGGCGGCCGTGGGCGAAGCGGCGGTCGCGGGTGACGCCGGGCTGGTCGTCGACCAGGGCCAACTTGCGGCCGGCCAGACGGTTGAACAGGGTCGACTTGCCCACATTGGGGCGACCGACGATGGCGAGTTTCAAAGGCATGGGCTGTGATTAGTCGATTTCGGGGACAAAAGCGACAAACCCGGACCAGCTAAGGCTGGCCCGGGTTCGCATGGCTTGGATTGTGGGTCCGAGCGAGGCTCGGGGACGCCTAGCGGATGGCGATCAGGTCCGCCTCGTCGGTGGCCACATAGACCGTGTCGCCCATGGCGATCGGGCCCAGCAGCGTGCGCTGGCCGATCTTCAAGGTCTTCAGGGTCTCGCCGGTCTTGGGGTTCAGGGCGACGGCCTGGCCTTCGCTCGACACGGTGATCAGGCGGCCCGAAGCCAGGATCGGCGACGACCACAGCAGCGGGTGCTTGGCGCGCTTCTTCTTCTGCTTCTTGCTCAGCTGTTCGGTGTTGTTGAGGTCGCGGATCCAGTAGACCTGACCGGCCTCGCGCGACACGCAGATCACCTGGCCGCTCTTGTCGACCACATAGACCACGTCGCCGGCCGCCCACGGGCTGGTGATGGCGGTCACTGGCAGGCTCCAGCGGGCCTGGCCCGTGCGCAGGTCGGTGGCGGCGAACACGCCCGAGTGGCTCACGGCGAAGACGTCGCCCTTGAAGATCACCGGCCGGCCGGCGATGTCGCGGATTTCCGACAGGGCGTTGGTGCGGCTGGCCCGGCTGAGGGCCTCGCTCCACAGGTCGTTGCCGTTGGTGGCGCGCAGGGCCACCAGTTCGCCCGAGGCGAAGCCGGCCACCACCGTGTCGCCGCTGATCGCGGGGCTGGTGGCCGCCAGGATGCGGGCCGGCTCGATCAGGGCCTGATAGGTCCAGCCCGGCGCGCCGTCGGCGGCGTTGAAGGTCAGCAGTTCGTTGTCGGTCGAGATCACGAACACCCGGCCGTCGGCGACGGTCGGCGCGGCGTGGATGGGCGTGCTGGTCTGCTGGCGCCAGGCCTCGGCGCCGGTGGCCGCGTCGAGCTGGGCCACGAAGCGGAAGCCCGACGAGACGTAGAGCTTGCCGTTGGCGTAGGCGACGCCGCCGCCGAAGCCGGTCCGGTCGCCGGCGCTGCCGCCCAGGCCCATGAAGCCGTGCTTCTTGCCGGGAGCCTTGGCCGGACGCAGGTCCTTCTTCCAGACGGTCGAGCCGCTGCGGGCGTCGATGGCGACGACGGTGGCCTCGCCGTCCATGACGAAGATCTTGCCGTCGGCGGCCACGGGCGGTGCGGTGACGTGGTACTTGCGGTTGGCCTTCTGGCCGAAGCCCTTGCGCCAGGCGATGTCGAAGTTGGCGGCGGCGGCCACGTGCTCGACCGACTGCTCGGCGTTGCCGCCCGGCAGCGGCCAGTCGGCCTGGGGCGCCGGCTCGGGCAGGAAGAAGTCGGAGCCCTTCAGGGCTTCGGACGCCTCGACCTTCTGGTCGAAGGCGATGACCGAAATCCGCTGGCCCTGGGTGGCCAGGGTCTTGTTGGCTTCCTTCTTGTCGAAGGGATTGATCTTCGAGATCGTCGAACACCCGGCCACCGACACCGCGGCGGTCATCATCGCGGTGAGAAGCAGATAGCGCTTGGTCGTCATGGGGCGGCGGCTCATTGGGCGGTAGCGGGGGCGACGTCGATGGGCGCGCCGGGCGGCGGGGCGGAGAGAGGCGGCAGGGCCGCGGCGGCCTTGGCGATGGCCGGCAGGTCCTTGGCCGAGCCGGAATCGATCATGGCCATGGCGCCTTGCGCCCGCTCGCGGATCTCGTCCGAGGAGTTGTCGAGCGAGTTGGACAGCACCAGGAAGTCGGCGCGCGCGCCGGCCAGGTCGCCGGCCCGCAGCTTGGCGAAGGCCAGGGCTTCCTTGGCCTGCACACGATATGGACTCTTCTCGCCCATCAACGGGGTCAGCCTCGCCTCGACGTCCTTGTAGGAAGCCGTGTCGAGGAGCGCCAAGGCGGAATTGAGGCCGGCGAGGTCGCCGAGCACCGGATTGGGCGCAAGCTTGGCCGCTTGGTCGAAATAAGCCACCGCTTCGGCCGTTTTGTTCTGTTCCAGGCGCACGCCGCCCATCTGCAGGAGGGCCAGGGTCTTATAGGCCGGCGTGCCGGTCTTGGAGATCGCCTCGAACGCCGGGAAGGCCGCGACCGGACCCTGCTTCTGGCCGGTGGTCAGGGCCGCCTGATAGGCTTCCGTGGCCTTGTTGGTCTGGTTCTGCTGGTAGTTGGTCCAGCCCAGCCAGCCGCCCGTGCCCAGAATCGCCACCGCGGCCAGCGCGCCCACCCAAGGCAGCGACTTCAGCGCGAGGGACTTGTAGCGGTCGGAGCGCAGCTGCTCTTCGACCTCGTCAAACACATCGACCACGAACGAGGCTCCGGTAGGGGCGAAACTGCGCCCTGAGGCGTCGACGCCGGATCGCTCCGGAATCAACACGCGAAATGAAAACCATGGCGGGCGAAACCCACCGAGGCGGCGAACCTATAGCGTGTCCACGCCAGCCGCAACGGGGCGGAACCGGCGCGCGAGCTGCCTAGGTCTTCTTCGCGTAGTAGGTCTCGGCCTCGCCCGGGAAGGTGCGGGCCCTGACGTCGCGGGCGTAGTCGGCGGCGGCCCGCTCGATCTCGCCCTTCAGGTCGGCGTAGCGGCGCACGAACTTGGGGGTCCAGTCGAACAGGCCCAGCATGTCATCGACCACCAGCACCTGGCCGTCGCAGCCGGCCGAGGCGCCGATGCCGATGGTCGGAACCGAGACGGCGGCGGTCACTTCGCGGGCCAGGCCCTCGGCCACGCCCTCGACCACGATCGCGAAGCAGCCGGCCTCGGCCGTGGCGCGGGCCTCCTCCAGCACCTTCAGCCGGCCGGCCTCGTCCTTGCCCTTGGCCTTGAAGCCGCCGTCCACCAGCACCGCCTGGGGGCGCAGGCCGATATGGCCCATCACCGGGATGCCGCGCTGGACCAGATAGGCGATCGTGGCGGGCACGGTGGAGCCGCTCTCGACCTTCACCGCCTGGCAGCCGGTCTCCTTCATGATCCGCACGGCGTTGGCGTAGGCCTCCTCGGGCGCGCCCTCGTACGAGCCGAACGGCATGTCGACCACCACCATCGCCTTGCGCGAGCCGCGCATCACCGCCTGGCCGTGCAGGATCATCATCTCCATGGTCACGCCCACGGTGTTGGGCAGGCCGTGGACCACCATGCCCAGCGAGTCGCCGACCAGCAGCAGGTCGCACGACTCGTCCAGCGCCGCGGCGATCGGCGCGGTGTAGGCCGTCAGGCAGACGATGGGCTCGCCGCCCTTGCGCGCGGCGATGTCGGGCGCCGCCAAGCGACGGACCTTCTCTTCACGGTGGGCGGACAGGACGGGCACTCCAGCGGAAAAAAGCGTGCCGTTTTCCGCCAGAATGTTCGGCGCCGCAACATGATCGTTGAAAACTTGACCGAAACCGCGCCGGAAGCGGGGCTTAGACCTCGTCCATCAGCCGGGTGACGGCGAACGCCAGGGCCAGGCCGGCCAGGGCGACCGCCAGCCACAGGGTCTCCGATCCGCCCAGGGTGAACAGCTGGTCGTAGCGCTGGGTCAGCTTGCCCAGCTGCTGCGCGCCCTCGTGCGACATTTCCGAGAACTCGGTGGAGAATCGCGCGCTGACCAGCTGCGCGGCCGCCGCCACGCCGGCCACGACGCCGGTGGCGCCGATCAGCACGCGGCGCAGCGCCCAGCCCCGATCCAGCCGGTCGGTGACCTGCTGCGCGAACAGGTCGGCGTCGCGGAACGCCGGAGCCTGGCCGTAGAGGCGCGCCAGCTGGGTTTCGAAATCCAGGTCAGCCATGGCTTTCTCTCCTGGCGGAGTCGTTCGATGCGCTCCCGGACGGCGCGGCCATCCGGGCCCTGAGTTTATCCAAACCACGTTTGACATGGGATTTGACCGTCCCAAGGGGGATGTTCAAGACCTCGGCAGCCTCGGCGTGCGACCAGTCGGCCCCGTAGCAGAGGGAAACGCAGAGCCGCTCGGCCTTCGACAACGACTTGAGGGCTTCGTCCAGATCGAGGCGGTCGGCCGTCGCGGCGGAGCCGTCGGGCCCAATCGGAGCCTCCTCCTCGGGAGTCTCGGTCAGCACCAGGCGGGCCTCGCGCTTGACCTTCCGCAGATAGAGCCGCGCGGCGATCTTCTTGATCCAGCCCGCGAAGGCCCCCTCCCCGCGATATTCGGCGATCTGCTCGTAGCCGACCAGGAACGCGTCCTGGGCGACGTCGTCGGCCGTGGCCGGATCGGCCCCCAGCCGGCGCAGCAGGCCCCGCACGGCCGAGCCGTGGCGGCGCACCAGCTCGCCGAAGGCCCGCCGGTCGCCGGCCGCCGCCAGGGCGGCCAGTTCGACGTCGTGGCCGGTGGGTGGGCGTTCAGTGCCCATTGGTTTGGTCCCCTCTTCCCCGCGATCGTCAGTCTTGCGGCGGACGCTTGTTGGGGTTGAAGAAGCTGAGGATCACGAAGGCCAAGCCGATGGTGCCGGGAATGGCCGAGCCGGCCAGCGTGCCGTACATCGCGTAGTCGTTGATCTGGCCCAGCGCCAGGGCGGTCAGGGCGACGCCGCCGGCGACGAACAGCAGGATCACGCCGATCCGCATGTCGCGGTGCGCCGACGAGACGATCCGCGGACGAACGTCCTTGGAAAGGGCCTCGACCAGTTCCGGAGGCAGCGGCTGCCCCTTCTCGATGGCGGCCCGGACGGTCGCCTGCATCTCGCGGCGCTCGCGCGTCCGCAGCCAGGCCGGCACGATCACGATGGCCGCGACCATCAGGAACGGCGCCAGCGGGATCAGAATTCCAAGGTCCATGACCTAAGTCCCCTCGAATGTGTGGCGGGAGCGTCTGCCCTCGCCTTCTGTAGGTAAGAGACCTGGGCCATGCCGATTGGAGGCGCCGGGTCGGATGAAACTTTCGTAAGGCTGCGCCTTTCGAAGGTTTCGGCCGATTCCCGGGGAAATCCAGCGTCTAGCGGCGCGCCAGGCCCTGGCCGCCCAGGGCGACGACGACCGCCGCCGCCACGGTCAGGATCCCGGCGACCGGAAGCAGGACGGGCGCCAGGATCTGGACCGCCAGGTCCAGGACCGGGGCGCAGGCCCACAGCACCGCGCCGGCGGCCACGGCGGTCACGGCGGCCGAGGCCAGCTTGATCCGCAGCTCGCGCCGGCCCACGGCCTGCATCACCTCGGCGACGAACATCGCGTCGACCGATGGGCGCGCCGAACCGGATTGGGCCGGAGCGGCCTCCTCGGACAAAAAGGCGGCCAGGCGTTCGTCGGGGGTCATGACGCGTCTCCCAGTACTGACAACAGTCTCTCACGTCCTCGGTTCACATGCGACTTCACCGTGCCCAGGGGCAGGTTCAGCACCTCGGCCGCCTCGCCGTGCGACCAGCCCTGGCCCAGGCACAGGGTGACGCAGGCCCTTTGATCCGGCGGCAGGTCGGCCAGGGCCGCCTCCAGGGCCATGCGGTCGGCCGGATCGGCCTGTCGTGGGGCCTCCTCGACCTGGTCCCCGCGCCAGGCCTCGTCGCGGCGGGCGGCGCGGCGGACCGAGCGGCTGTGGTCCAGGGCCTTGCGCCAGGCGATGCCGAACAGCCAGGCCCGGAAGCCCTCGTCGTCGCGCAGCCGGTTGAGCCCGGACCAGGCCGCCAGGAAGGCCTCCTGGGCGATGTCGTCGGCGTCGCCGAAGCCGCTCTTGCGCAGGAAGCCGCGCAAGGATCGCTCGTGCGCCGCCACCAGGCGGGCGAAGGCGGATTGCGACCCGCCCCGCGCGGCCCGGACCAGCGGCGCGTCCATCAGACGCGCGGCCCTCGATCCACCAGGATCGACACCACCGACGACACGGCCAGGGCGCCCATCACGAAGGCGACGATGATGAAGGCCGGGCCCGCCTCCCCGTAGAAGCCAGTCAACGACGCGAAGGTGAAGCCGGCGCAGAGGCAACCGAAGAGCGCCACACGGGACCATCCGTGATAGCGGCGGTAGCGGCGACGGTGGTAGCGGCGATGCCCGCGATCGTCGTTGTCGTCGTCCGCTTCGCCCAGCCCGTTGCCGTCGTTCCAGCGCTTGCTGAGCTTGGCCAGAAGTTCCGGCGGCGGCTCGCGTCCCGACTGGGCGTAGGTCTTGATCAGGTCCAGCGTGTCGCGGTTGGCCTTGTAGGACAGCCAGCTCTGATAGGCGCCGAACACGAACCAGCTCAGCGGAAAGATCAGCCACCAGTAGGATCGAAAGAGTTCTTCCATGGTCTTGGTCTCCAGGCGTCCCGGACGCCTTCAGGTTCAGCAGGCGCCGCGGACGCGCAGGCGCGCCACCAGCTCGGCGGGCGGCTCCCGGCCGGCCTCGGCGTAGGATTTCAGCAGGGCCATGGTGTCGCGGCGCGCGCGATAGGCCAGCCAGCTTTGGAAGGCCCCGAACGCGATCCAGCTCAAGGGGAACACCAGCCACCAATAAGAGCGGAACAGCTCTTCCATCGGTCTCATCTCCAGATCGACGCGACCCTTCGCGCCTTTTCTGAAGACTAGTCGGCGCCGACCTGCTGATTGGATGCGGCGACCCGCGAAATAATTTCGTCCATGGCCGAGAACATCATGGTCGGGCCGTGGTCGGCCAGGGCGCGACGCGTGGCGTAGCCCCATTCGACGGCCCCGCAGGCCAGGCCCGCTTCGCGCGCGGCCTCGATGTCGCGCGTCTCGTCGCCGATGCACAGCACCCGGTCCTTGGGGATGCGCGCGGCCTTGACCACGGCCTTGAACTTGGCGGCCTTGCCGAAGATCGCGGCCCCGCAGCCGTAGTGGTCGACCAGGCCCGCCAGCTCGGCGCCCAGGATCGAGCGGATCGTGGTCTCGGAATTGGAGCTGACGATCGCCAGCCGCAGCCCGGCGGCCGACAGGGCGCGCAGCAGGTCGCCGGTGCCGGAGAACAGCGGGATGGCGTGGGCTTCGGCGGCCATCATCTTCTTGCCGTGGGCCGCGACCAGCGGGACCTTCCACAGCGGCAGGCCCAGATAGGCCATGATCTCCCGGCTGGTGCGGCCGCGGAGCATGGCGATCTCGTCCTCGGTGACCGCCTTGAACTTGAAGCGCTCGGCGAGCGGCCGTACGGCGCGGATGGCCCAGGCCGTGCTGTCGGCCAGCGTGCCGTCGAAATCGAAGATGACCAGATCGATCTGGGCGTCCATTCAGCCCCCCGAACCCATGGCGCGACCATACACGTCTGGCTTGAATCCGACCAGCAGTTGATCGCCCGTCGCAAGAACCGGCCGCTTGATCATCGACGGATGGGCCAGCATCAGGTCGATGGCCTTGGCCTGATCGATGCCCTGCTTGTCGGCGTCCGGCAGCTTGCGGAAGGTGGTGCCGGCCTTGTTGAGCAGGGTTTCCCAGCCCACGGCCTTGCTCCAGATTTCCAGGCGCGGACGGTCGATCCCGACGGTCTTGTAGTCATGGAAGGCGTAGGCCACGCCGTGACCGTCCAGCCAGTCCCGCGCCTTCTTCATCGTGTCGCAGGCCTTGATGCCGTAGATCGTGGTCGTCACGCCTGATTGCTCCGTGCGCGTCAGATTCTCGAGTCTGACAGCCTAGAGTTCGCGCGCCATCGGGCAAAACGGAAAAAGACCTGGGTGAACACCCCGGGCGTCCCGATCCGGGTCAGGCCAGGGCCAGAAGCCCCGCGCGCAGGGCGTCGCCGCCTTGCGGCAGTCCCGCCTCGACCTCGGCGTGGGTCGAGGTCCAGACCGGCAAGGCGCGCGCCAGCACCGACATGCCCGCTGGAGTCAGGGCCAGCCGGCGGTTGCGGCGGTCCTTGGGGTCGATGGCCACCGTCAGCAGGCCGCGTCGCTCCAGCGGCTTGAGATTGGCGGTCAGGGTGGTGCGGTCCATGGCCAGCAGGCCGGCCACCGAACCGATGGTCGGGGGCTCGGGCCGGTTCAGCGACATCAGCAGCGAGAACTGGCCGCTGGTCAGCTCGAACGGGCGCAAGGCGTCGTCGAAGCGCCGCGCCAGGGCCCGCGCCGCGCGCTGGGCGTGCAGGCACAAACAGGTGTCCTTCACGTGGAGGGTGGCGGCGTACGGGACCTGCAGGGGCTTTGACACGGTCTAATTATGTTGATATCAACGTTATCTGTCAAGGCCGGAGGCCGGGCGGGCTCACGAACAGGGAGAAGGACAATGGCGAACCCGAAGGTCGCGTCGCGAGAGGAATGGCTGGAAGCGCGCAAGGCGCTGCTGGTCCATGAAAAGGAAGAGACGCGGCTGCGCGACCGCAACGCCGCCGAGCGCCTGGCCCTGCCCTGGGTCAAGATCGACAAGACCTACACGTTCGACACCCCGACCGGCCGCAAGACCCTGGACCAGCTGTTCGACGGGCGCAGCCAGCTGGTGGTCTACCACTTCATGCTGCCGCCCGAATGGGAGGCCGGCTGTCCCGGCTGCTCGTTCCTGGTCGACCATCTGGACGGGACCCTGCCCCACCTGAACCATCACGACGTGACCCTGATCGCCGTGTCGCGCGCGCCGCTGGACAAGGTCGCCGCCTACAAGGCGCGGATGGGCTGGAAATTCCCCTGGGTCTCGTCGTTCGGCGGCGAGTTCAACTACGACTTCGGCCTCTCCTTCACGCCGGAGACCATCGCGGCCGGCGCCACCTACAACTTCGAGCCCGCCAGCCCGGATTCGGGCGAAGCCCCGGGCATGAGCTCGTTCTTCAAGGACGAGACCGGCCAGGTGTTCCACACCTATTCCAGCTACGGCCGCGGCGGCGAGGAGCTGATCGGGACCTACATGATCCTTGATCGCGCGCCCTTGGGCCGCAACGAGTCCGGCAACATGGGCGACTGGATGCGTCGCCATGACGAGTACGAGGACGCCGAACCCGCCAAGGCCTGCCACGCCGAAGCGATCCCGGCCTAGGCGTCCGCCATGCTGTGCTGCGCGCTGGGACTGCTGGCCGTTCTGACCGGGGCCTCGGCGCGCGGCCTGCGGGCCCTGCTGGGCGCGTGGCCGATGGCGATCGTCGCCGGCGGCGCCGCCACGGCCCTGGCCGTCCTAGTCCCGCAGCACCTCGAGCACTATCGCCAGCGGGCCCTGGCCCACGACCGCACGGTGTTGGCCGAGATCGTCGCCGCGCCGCTCTGCTCTGGGCCGCCCCGCTTCCGCTAGACGCCGGCCCGGCGCGCCACCTCGCTGCGGCGGGCGCGGATCCGCGCCCTCGCCTCCTCCAGCGCGTCGGCCTCGACCACGGCCATCAGGTTGTCGATCAGCCGCCCCAGATGCTCGCGCATCGCCGTGCGGGCCGCGACCGGATCGCGGGCCTTCAGGGCGTCGAGAATCTCCTGGTGGTCGTTGACCAGGGGCTGGGCCCGCATCCTTCCCGCCCGCTCCAGCAGGTCGCGGCAGGCCGGCTGGTAGCGCAGGTCCCACAGGTTCTCGACCATGGCCACCAGCACGCCGTTGCGGCTGGCCTTGGCGATGGCGACGTGGAAGCGCCGGTCCGCCAGGTCGGCCAGCGCCCCGAAGTCATGCTCCTCGGCCATGTCGTGCAGGATGACCGTCAGCTCGTCGAGCTGGTCATCGGTCATCACCGCCGCCGCCAGGGCGCAGGCGTCGCCCTCGATCAGCCGCCGGGCCTCGACCAGCTCGAAGGCGCTGACCTCGAGCCGGGGCGCGGACACCTCGGGCCGCGGGGCGTCGGCCACATAGACCCCCGCCCCGTGCCGCGCCTCGACCAGGCCCCGCGCCTCCAGGATGATCATCGCCTCGCGGATGGTCGGCCGGCTGACCTTGTGGTCGTCGGCCAGGTCGCGCTCGGACGGAAGCCGCTCGCCCGTCGCCCAGCGCCCGTCGCGGATCGAGGCCGCGATCAGGTTGGCGATGTGCTGGCGCAGCTTCCGCGAGTCGGCGACGGGCTCGGCCACGGCGGGATCAGACCTTGGCCGGCTTGCTCCACAGCGCGCGGGCGCGATGGGCCACCAGCTTGGGCTTCCGCTCGCGGGTGAAGAAGCCTTTGTGGTTCAGCGCCCCGATCCGCATGATGCTCTGCGATGTGCGGAAATCGGCGAAGGCCCAGGGGTGGGTGCCGAAGATGAACGGGTATTCGCCCAACACCCGGATATACATCTCGACCATGTCGGCCTGGTATTCCTCGGTCCACATCTCGGGCGGATGGGCGTGCATGCCGGCCACCGCGTCGGCGCCGAACTCCGTGAACATGATCGGCTTGTTCGGGTGGCGGGCGCGCAGCTTGGCGACGTCGTTCTTCAGCGCCTCCTCGGCCAGGTCCAGCTGGCCCGACAGCGAGTACCAGCCCTGGTAGGAGTTGGTGCAGATCACGTCGCCCAGGGCCTGCCAGTCGGTCGAGCCGCCCTGGACGCTGACGATGGTCACCGGCCGGGTGGAGTCCAGCTGGCGGGTCAGGTCAAACAGCGGCGAGAAGAACTTCAGGCCGGTCTCGTTGCCGCCGGGCGGCTCGGGATCGGTCGTGTGGAAGGGTTTCACCAGCGGCTCGTTGGCCAGCGACCATATGATCACGCAGGGGTGGTTCTTGTCGCGACGGACCAGATCGACGATGTCCTGCCGAAGCTGCTTGGACCGCGCCTCCTGGATCTCCGGCGGATCGGCGAACACCAGGCTGACGGCGGGGGTCTCGTCGATGACCAGCAGGCCGTGCTCGTCGGCCAGCATCATCGCTTCCTCGCTGTAGGGATAGTGCGAGGTGCGGAAGCTGTTGCCGCCGATCCATTTCAGCAGCTCGAAGTCGCGGATGATCGAGGGCACGTCCAGGCCGCGGCCGTGGATCGGGAAGTCCTCGTGCTTGCCGAAGCCGCGCAGGAACACCGGCTTGCCGTTCAGCAGCAGCTTGTCGCCCTTGGCCTCGATGGTGCGCACGCCGATCTTGAAGGCGTATTCGTCGGACGCCGCGCCGTTCTCCAGGCGGATCGTCAGGGTGTAGAGGTGCGGGTCCTCCGGGCTCCAGAGGCGCGGGTTCTTCAGCGACACGACGGTCGAGCCCTTACCGCCGCCGAGCGCGACCGAGCCCTTCTGTTCGCCCTTGTCGTCGGAGATCGTCACGCTGGCCTTGCCCGACCACGGGGCGCTGGTCTCCAGGTCGATCGAGACCTTGCCGTCCAGGGCGGTCTTCACCGTCACGTCCTTCAGGTGGACGTCGGGCGTCGTGAACAGCAGCACCGGACGGTGGATGCCCGAATAGGGGAAGAAGTCGTAGGCCGTCTGCGGGAAGTGGACAGTGTGCATGTGCCAGCGCGCGCGGTCGGGCGTGGCGGGCACGCGATCCAGCTGGATCTTGTTCTCGACCAGCACGGTCAGCACGTTCTCGCCGTCCAGCGACACCGCGTCCGTGATGTCGAAGGCGAACGGCAGGTGGCCGCCGACGTGGCCGCCCAGCGGCTTGCCGTTCAGCCAGACCTTGGCGGTGTAGTTCACGGAGCCGAAGCGTAGGTGGATGCGCTGGCCGGCCCAGCCCTTGTCGACGCGGAAGTTGGTCTCGTACCAGGCCGAGCCGACATAGTTGCGCACGTCGTCGAAGATGTCGTTCCAACTGGCCGGGACCGGGATCAGGCGGAAGTCCTTCAGCCCCTTCTGCCAACCCTCGGCCTCGCCGACGTCCTTGGGATCGGTGCGGAAGCGCCAGGTGGCCGCCAGGCTCTTGGTCGAGCGCGTGGCGCTTTCGTGGGGATAGAGGATGCCGGGGGCGCCCACGGCCGGACCCGGCTTGGCCGCCCGCGCCTGGGCCTGGGTGGCGCCGGCCGCCACGCCGGCCAGCACCATGCCGCCCGACACGCCGACCATGCTCCTGCGGGTGACCTGACCCCGCGGGGCCTCGCCGCCGTCTTTGCCCGAATTGTCAGCCATCCGTACGCCCTCGCCTGTTGAAACGTCTTTTGAAGTCGAACCTAGCGGCGAATCCCGCCGCCAGGACCAGAAAGAAGAAAGGCGGCGGGCCGAAGCCCGCCGCTCGAGGACCCCGGGAGAAAGTCCTAGTAGTTCAGCGCCCCTAGTAATTCAGAGAAAGGCGCACGCCCGCATAGCGGTGGAAGTCGCGCGCCGGCTGCAGTTCGGTGACCGTCTGGCTGCCGAAGTTGCCGTACTGGTTGGCGCCGTTCACGCCGTAGCTCTTGTCGAACACGTTGTTGACGAAAGCCACGACCTGCCAGCCGTCGTCCGGCTTGCGGAAGCCGCCCGAGACGTTGACCACGCCGTAGGCCTTCTGGACCGTGCCCGGGTCGGTGTTCAGCGAGAAGTTGACCTTGGTCTGATAAGCGTAGGCCGCCGAGAACAGCATTTCGTAGCTGCCGAGCGGCTGGGTGAAGTCCATGCCGGCGTTCAGCTTCCACTTGGGCGCGTTGGGCAGGGTCGCGCCCTTCAGGTCCTGGAACGAGGGCGAGCCGGCGACGCAGCCCTGGGCCGCGGTCTGGCCCGGCCAGCAGGCCGCCTTCGGGAACGAGGTGATCTTGGCGTCGACATAGGCGGCCGAGGCGTTGAATCGCAGCTCGCGGGTGACGATCGCCGTCGCCTCGACCTCCACGCCCTTGGTCAGCACCTTGCCGACGTTGGTCAGACGGAAGTTCTGGGTGCCGCCGATCGTGTCGATGCCCTGGGCCTGGTAGTCGTCGTACTTCACGTGGAAGGCGGTGGCGTTCAGCATCACCCGGTGATCGAGCAGCTGGCTCTTCAGCCCGATCTCGAACGACTTGGACTCCTCGGGCGCGATCGGACCGACGTCGGCGCGGGCCTGGTTGAAGCCGGTCGTCAGGTCGTAGGTCTGGCCCTTATGGCCCGTGGCGTACGAACCGAACAGCATGACGTCGTCGGTCAGCTGGTGGCGCAGGCCCAGGCGATAGGTCGCCGACTTGTCGCTGTCGCCGCCCGAGAACTTGGCGTTGCCGTTCTGGATGTCGTTGAAATAGTAGCCGATGTCTTCCTTCTGGTAGCGCAGGCCGACGATCGCCGTGGTCTTGGGCAGGAAGGTCCATTCAGCCTGGCCGAACGCCGCCTTGTTCTCCGAAGTGGCCATGGCGTACCACTGGGCCAGCGAGAAGACCGGGCCCCGCTTGAAGCTGCGGCGCAGGTCGTTGTCGCCGTAGAACAGGCCCAGGGTGTAGCGGAACGGCCCGTCGCCCGGCGACAGCAGGCGGAACTCCTGGGTGTTGGCCTTGGCCTTGAAGTAACCGCCCTGGGAGTTCTTGATCCCGGCATAGGACGTCCGGTCGGAGTCCAGCTGGTCGTCCAGGCGGAACTGGTCGTGCGAGGTGATCGAGACCAGGGTGAAGTCCTGGGGCAGGTCGTACTCGACCTTCAGCGACTGGCCGAGGCCCTCGCTCTTCGCATAGGGCGGCGTGTCGTTGCTGACCGTCAGGTTCTCCTCGCCTGGCACGACGCCAGGCATGGTCACGTTCGCGGTCAGGCCCGGCGTGCCGCGCAGGGTGGCGCCCGGCGTATAGACCCGCATCGTCGCGTTCGAGGTGGCGACGCCATCGATATAGCTGGCGCCCAGCGTGACCTTCAGGTCCTCGATGGGCCGCCAGACCAGCTTGCCGCGGACCGAGGTCTCGTCGCGGCCGTTGACCTTCTTGCCGTCGTACAGGTTCTTGACGTTGCCGTCGTATTCGCTGCGGCTGGCGCTCAGGCGGAAGCCCAGGGTCTCGCCGATCGGGCCCGACAGGCTGACCGCGCCGCGATATTCGTGGTCGTCGGTGGCCAGGGCGTTGGCCAGGACGCTGAACTGCGGGGTCGGGTCGCGGGTGGTGATGTTGATCAGGCCGGCCGAGGCGCTCTTGCCGTAGAGGGTGCTCTGCGGGCCGCGCAGCACTTCCACGCGCTCGACGTCGGTCAGGTCGGAGAAGGCCCGGGCCTGGAACGAGACCGGCACGTCGTCCAGCTGGACCGCGACGCTGGGCTCGACGCCGATGCCGTAGGCGAAGGTGCCGATGCCGCGCAGCGCCACCGAGGCGTTGATCGGCTGGTCGGCCTGGCGGATGGTCAGGGACGGGGCGACACGCGAGACGTCGGTGAATTCCTTGACGCCGGCGCTTTCCAGCTGACGGGCGGTGACGACCGAAACGGCCAAGGGCACGTTCTGGACGTTCTCGGCGCGCTTCTGGGCGGTGACGACCACCTCGTCCAGCGCGATGGCGTCGGGCGCGGCCTGGGCGAAGGCCGTGGTGGACATGGCCAGCAGGAGCGCGGGCGTGGACGCGCAGCAGAGCAGCCGCTTCATGGATTTCCCCTCTTCTCGACTCGTTTGGTGGCTTGTTCGCCGTGTCGATGGTCGGGAACCTAACAAGTGGCCAGGACACTTTCAAGATATTCCCCTGGCCTCTCCTCCAAATTCGATGACACCGGTTTCCGAAATTTTCGCGATTCCGGCCATGTGACCGTTATATTTGATGATTTCGCGGAGGAAAGTGTTCGAGAGGTGCGGGGATTCAAGACGCGTCGGGCGGCGCTCGCTTGACACCAGGGGTGGAAACGACGCAATTGGCCAGGCCACTTTTGAACTCTTTCGCGAATCCTCGGGGGCTCGCGGGAGCGCGGCGCGGCCCTGCACGCAGCGCGCGCCAGTCAGGATTTACGGAAGGCCCGCATGCTGAAGATCATCGACGCCAAGGTCATCGTCACCTGCCCGGGACGCAACTTCGTCACCCTGAAGATCACGACCTCCGACGGCGTGTACGGCATCGGCGACGCCACCCTGAACGGGCGCGAACTGGCCGTGGCCAGCTATCTGACCGACCATGTCATCCCCTGCCTGATCGGCCGCGACGCTCACCAGATCGAGGACATCTGGCAGTTCCTGTATCGCGGCGCCTACTGGCGGCGCGGGCCGGTGACGATGTCGGCCGTCGCCGCCGTCGACGTGGCGCTGTGGGACATCAAGGCCAAGGTCGCGGGCCTGCCGCTGTACCAGCTGCTGGGCGGCGCCAGCCGCACCGGCGTGATGGTCTACGGCCACGCCAACGGCGCGACGATCGAGGACACGATCAACGAGGCGCTGAACTACAAGGCCATGGGCTACAAGGCGATCCGCCTGCAGACCGGCGTGCCGGGCCTGGCCAGCACCTACGGCGTCTCGGGCGACAAGCTGTTCTACGAGCCGGCCGACGCGGCCCTGCCCACCGAGAACGTCTGGTCGACCAGCAAGTACCTGCCCACCGTGCCCAAGCTGTTCGAGGCGGCGCGCAAGGCGCTTGGCGAGGAAGTGCACCTGCTGCACGACAGCCATCACCGCCTCACGCCCATCGAGGCCGGCCGCCTGGGCAAGGACCTGGAGCCCTATCGTCCGTTCTGGCTGGAGGACGTCACCCCGGCCGAGAACCAGGCCAGCTTCCGCCTGATCCGCCAGCACACCACCACGCCCCTGGCTGTGGGCGAGGTGTTCAGCTCGATCTGGGATTGCAAGCAGTTGATCGACGAGCAGCTGATCGACTACATCCGCACGACGATTGTCCACGCCGGCGGGATCTCGCACCTGAAGCGCATCGCCGGCCTGGCCGAGATCAACAATGTGCGCACCGGCTTCCACGGCGCCACGGACCTGTCGCCGGTGTGCATGGGCGCGGCCCTGCACTTCGACCTGTGGGTCCCGAACTTCGGCATCCAGGAATACATGCGCCACACCGCCGATACCGACCGGGTATTCCCGCACGCCTACACCTTCAAGGACGGCGAGCTGCACCCCGGCGAAGCGCCCGGCCATGGCGTGGACATCGACGAGGACCTGGCCGCTCAGTTCCCCTACCGCCCCGCCAGCCTGCCGGTGAACCGTCTCGAGGACGGCACCCTGTTCAACTGGTGATCCCGCATGTCCCGTCCGCCTGCCGGACGGGATCGCGCGCCGCCTTCGCGCGGCGCGACCGAGGGGATGTCCGCACCGCCCCCGCCGCGGGCGTCCCCTCCCCTTGCCGTTCCTAGCGTTGCTCGACGCTGGAGGCGCCGCCCTCGCTGGCCTTGTGGATGTACTGCTCGGCCACCAGCCAGGCCTTCACGGGGCGCAGCGTGCCCAGGCAGCCGGCCAGCAGGGCCGGGAACACGGTCGCGAACTGCACCCACAGCGGCGGGTTCCAGGCGACGACCGCCCAGGCCCAGATCGCGATCACCACGATGCCGACGCCGGTCATGACGAAGAAGGCCGGGCCGTCGGCCGGATCGGCAAAGCTGAAGTCCTGGCCGCAGCGGTCACAACGCTTGGCCAGCCGCAGGAAGCCCGCGAACAGCTTGCCTTCGCCGCAGCGGGGGCAGCGGCACGTCAGCCCCGCCTGCAGGCTGGTGGGGTTGTCATAGTGGGTGAGAAGGGGCCGGTCCATACAATGCGCGCCTTGTTGCATACATTACCAATAGAATGTATGTATCGCGCCATGGAAAAGCAACCATGACCCGCGACCGGCCCACGGCTGGCTGGCTGAGGCACGTCGCCACGGGCGGCGGCCGACCGATCTACCTGGCCCTGGTCGAGGCCCTGGAAACCGCCGTCCGCGAGGGCGAGCTGCAGCCCGGCGACCAGTTGCCGCCCCAGCGCGCCGTGGCCGACCAGCTGGGCGTCGATTTCACCACGGTGACCCGCGCCTACGGCGCCGCCCGGGCGCGCGGACTGGTCGAGGGCGCGGTAGGGCGTGGCACCTTCGTGCGTCGCCGCGCCGTGGACGACGAGGCCGGCCTGGTCGACCTGAGCATGAACCTGCCGCCCCCGCCCCAGGGGGTGTCGCTGGCCGCCCTGCTCAAGGAGACGACCGCCGCGGTCCTCGAGCGCACCGACGTCGCGACCCTGATGGCCTATCACGCCGGGGCCGGCGCGCCGGGCCAGCGGGCCGCCGGCGCGGCCTGGCTGGCGCCGGTGCTGGGCGAGATCGGCCCCGAGCGGATCGTGGTCTGCCCCGGCGCCCAGTCGGCCTTGACCGCCGTCCTGACCACCCTCGCCAAGCCCGGCGACCGCATCGTTGTCGAGCCCCTGACCTATCCCGGGATCATCGCCCTGGCCGAGCGCCTGGGCGTGAAGCTCGTCCCCTGCCCGGTCGACGACGAAGGATTCCTGCCCGAGGCGCTGGAGCGGCTCTGCGCCGAGGAGCGGCCGGCCGCCATCTATCTGGTCCCGACCACCCGCAATCCGGTCGCCACGACCATGGGCCTGGCGCGGCGCCGGGCGATCGCGGCCATCGTCGGGGCCAGCGACGCCTGGCTGATCGAGGACGATCCCTACAGCCGGCTGTTCGATAGCCCTCTGCCCGCCCTGGCCGCCCTGGCGCCCGAACACACCCTGCACATCGCCACCCTGTCGAAGACCCTGACGCCCGGCCTGCGGACCGCGTTCCTGGCGGCGCCGCCCGGCCCGATGGCCGCGCGGGTCGCCGAGGCGCTGCACGCCACCGCCCTGATGGGCTCGCCCCTGACCACGGCCGTCGCCGTCCGCTGGATCCGCGACGGTCTCGCCGACCGCATCCTGGCGGGCGTGCGGCTGGAGGCCCGCGCCCGCCGCGCCATCGCCGCCGAGGTCCTGCCCGCGGCGCGCGGCGACGCCGAGAGCCTCCACGTCTGGCTGGACCTGCCCGCCGGCGTCGACCCGGCCGGGCTTCGCGCCCTGGCGGCGGCGCGCGGCCTGGCCCTGGTCACGGCCGACGCCTTCGCCGCGACGCCCGACGCCCCCGGCGGCCTGCGCATTTCGCTGGGCGGTCCGGCCAAAGCGGCGCAGCTGCGCGAGGCCTTGGGCAATGTCGCGGCCCTGCTGAAGCCGACCGCGATCGTCTGAACCAACAAAAACCCCGGAGCCTGACGGCGCCGGGGTCAGTTCAAATCAAGGGGGGATACAGCTGGACAATGCGCGAAACGGCGATTGGTTCAGCTTGGGCGCGAATTTCCTTCGCGGGCTCAGCCCAGCGCCCACCGCGCCAGCGGAATGTGCTCGGTCCGCCCCAGCAGGCTGTGGATCAGGGTGAAGCCGCCCACGGTCCATCTGACGGGCTCGATCGCCTGCTCGCCGATCAGCTGCCGGTCGTAGAGCATCGTCACGTGCGGGGTGAAGGTCTTGTCCACCCACTTGCCGCCGCCGGCTCTCGCCATCGCCACGCCCAGGTCGCGCTGGAAGGCCTTCAGCGCCTCCAGCCCGTCGCCGCCCTGCAGGACGAAGGGATTGTTGCCGCCGTTGTGGAAGCTGGCGGCGCGGTGGAAGGTCACCTCGAAGGGCGAGGTCGCGATCGCCTGGGCCGCCTCGCCGGCCATGGCCACGATGTCGCGTCGCACGCCGGCATGGTCGCCCAGATGGTGCAGCGTGATGTGGAAGCGCTCGGCCGCCAGCGGCCGGCCGCTCAGCCGGTGCGCCGCGCGCAGCGCATCGGCCCGCCGGGCGATGTCGGCCGCCGTCGCCGGGTCGGGAAAGATCGCGAAGAACAGCCGGTCGGTGGCCGGCGGCGCGTCGAAGAGGGAGAACTGGTCGGACACCCCCGCACCCTGCCCGGATTCCGGGACCGGCGCCACGACCTCCCAACACGCGAAACCAGGGGCTAGCGCACAACCGCGCCGAGTGGTCATCTTGCGGCATGCAGGTCGCCCCGCCCACCCACGATCTCCTGGTCCACGCCCGCACGATGATCAGCATCATCATGGGCCTCAGCCTGGCGCGGCTGCTGAACGGCGTCGCCGGCCTGATCCAGCACCCCAAGAAGGAGCACCTGTGGTGGCCCCACCTGTGCTGGGTGCTCTACATGATGGTCTCGATCACCGCCTTCTGGTGGTGGCAGTTCCAGCTGACCGAACTGCGGGCCCTCACCTTCGAGACCTATCTCTTCCTGATCTCGGAAGCGGCGATGATCTTCCTGCTGTGCAGCGTGATCTTCCCCACCGAGATCAGCGAGTACGACGGCTACGGCGACTACTTCATGTCGCGGCGGGCCTGGTTCTTCGGCCTGCTGATCGCCAGCCTGTTGATGGACGTCCTGGACACCCTGCTGAAGGGCGTGGCGCACTTCCTGAGTCTCAGCCCGGAATATCCGATCCGCATCGCCCTGATGGTCGGGCTCAGCCTGGCCGGCTGCTTCATCCGCAACCTGCGCTTCCACACGCTCTTCGCCGGCGGCGCCCTGATCTATTTCGTGATCTATGTCGCCCGCCACTACGGCCACATTCAGTAGGCGCCCCTTCAGAAATTCCCGCTTGGATTGTGTCGCGTAAACGCTAACCTCTGACGGCACCAGGAGGGGCGCTCATGAAACTCAGCGCGCATTTCTCGCTCGAGGAATTCACGATCTCCAGCAAGGCCCTGTCGATGGGCGTGAAGAACGACCCGACGCCCGCGCATCTGGAGAACCTCAAGCGGCTGGCCGAGCGGATGGAGGGGGTCCGGGCGCTGTTCAACCGGCCGATCGAGATCACCAGCGCCTATCGCAATCCCCAGGTGAACGCCGCGGTCGGGGGCGTGCCCAACTCGGCACACGCCCTGGGCCACGCCGCCGACTTCCATGTCGACGGCCTCACCGACCTGGAAGCCGCCAAGACCATCCGCGACAGCGGGCTGAAGTTCGACCAGCTGATCTACGAGAAGAGCCGCTGCGTGCACATCAGCTTCGATCCCAGGCTGCGCCAGCAGGTGTTGCGCCAGCCCGGCGGTCCCGGCTCGACGGTCTATAACGGCCTGGAACCCTAGGCTTCCGATCTCACGCGCCGGTATTTCCCGTACGCGGCGGGGCGAACCTTCGCTTCCGGGCGTTTCAGGAACCGATGGCTTTCGCCCGCATTTCGCGACGGGTGTTCCGCACACGTCTGATCGCGCCGGTTGAAATATAAATCCGAAACTCCGGATGCGCGGCGATGAAATATATGCGTTCTCTTCGCGTGCCTCGTCGCGCGAATCCTGCACAGTGGCTTGCGTGAGACGAACAATCAAAACACAGGGCTAAATACCGAAATGCATACGGCTCACGAGATGAGCGAATGGTCCGCGTTTAGCTTGCACGAATCCATACTCGACGCCGTTGCCGCGAATGTTGCGATCCTGAACGACCAGGGCGAAATCATCGCGGTTAATGACGCCTGGATGCAGTTCGCCGAGTTTCACGAATTGCCTGTGGAAAACTATGGACTAGGCCTCGACTATATCTCGTTCTGCGAGAGCCTCGACGCGCCTGACGCAGCGGAAGCCAGACAGGGTCTGCGCGATCTGCTTGCCGGCGAGCCTGGTCCCCTGCGTTTTGAATACCAGATCTTCCTGGACAACGGCCCGCTGTGGACTCGGCTGACCGCGACGCGGATTTCCCGCGACGATCGGACCCTGATCGTCCTGGCGCACGAGGACATCACGGTCCAACGCCACACCCAGGCCGCGCTGGGACGCGCCACCGCCGCCCTGCTCCACGCCGAGGACGACGAGCGCCGGCGGATCGCGCGCGAACTCCACGACGGCACGGCCCAATACCTGACCGGCGCCAAGCTCATGTTGGGCGCGATGAAGGCCGAAGGCCGCGCCGAGAAGACCCGCGTCGAGGTCGAAGCCCTGCTCGCCAACGCGCTGGAGGAGATCCGCAGCCTGTCCTACGTGCTGCATCCCCCGGGCCTGGAGGAGATGGGGTTGGGGCCGGCCATCCGGCAGATGGCGGAAGGCTTCGCCCGCCGCACCGGCCTGGCCCTGCAGATCGATATCGCCGACGACTTCCCCAAGATGGCCCGGTCGATCGAGGTGGCGCTCTATCGCGTCGCCCAGGAAGCCCTGGCCAACGTGCATCGCCACGCCGGCAGCCCCCGCGCGACCATCGGCCTGCGCCAGGCGGGCGAGATGGTGCTGCTGTCGATCCGCGACTACGGCGTCGGCCTGCCCGAAAACACCCAGGCGACGGCCGGCGTCGGCCTGGCCGGCATGCGCCTGAGGCTGGAGTTCGTGAACGGCCACATCTCGCTGAACAACGCGGTCCCAGGCCTGCTGGTGGAGGCCTGGGCGCCGTTCCAGCCGAAGGCGGCCGGCTAGAGCGCTTTCGAGCGAAGTGGGAACCGGTTCGCGTGAAGAAAGCGCGTCAAGGCCGGAAGCCTACTCCCACTCGATCGTGCCGGGCGGCTTGGAGGTCACGTCGTAGACCACGCGGTTGACGCCGCGGACCTCGTTGATGATCCGGGTGGCGGTCTTGCCCAGCACGTCCCACGGGAATTCGAAGAAGTCGGCGGTCATGCCGTCGGTCGAGGTGACCGCGCGCAGGGCCAGGACGTTCTCGTAGGTACGGGCGTCGCCCATCACCCCGACCGTCTTCACGGGAAGGAGTACGGCGAAGGCCTGCCAGATCTTGTCGTAGAGGCCGGCGTTGCGGATCTCTTCCAGATAGATGGCGTCGGCGTCCTGCAGGACCTTGACCTTCTCGGGCGTGATGTCGCCGGGAATGCGGATGGCCAGGCCCGGGCCGGGGAACGGGTGGCGGCCGACGAAGGCCGGGGCCAGGCCCAGCTCGACGCCCAGGGCGCGGACCTCGTCCTTGAACAGCTCGCGCAGCGGCTCGACCAGCTTCAGCTTCATGTAGTCCGGCAGGCCGCCGACATTGTGATGGCTCTTGATCACCGCCGAGGGGCCGCCGCGCGCCGAGACGCTCTCGACCACGTCCGGATAGAGCGTGCCCTGGGCCAGGAACGCCGCGCCCTCGATCTTGGCGGCTTCCTTGTCGAAGACGTCGATGAACAGCTTGCCGATCGTCTTGCGCTTGGTCTCGGGGTCGGAGACGCCCGCCAGTTCGCCCAGGAACAGGTCGCCGGCGTCCACGTGGATCAGCGGGATGTTGTAGTGGTCGCGGAACAGGGTGACGACCTGCTCGGCTTCGTTCTTGCGCAGCAGGCCGGTGTCGACGAAGACGCAGGTCAGCTGGGCGCCGATCGCCTCGTGGATCAGGACGGCGGCCACCGAGCTGTCGACGCCGCCCGACAGGCCGCAGATCACCTTGCCGTCGCCGACCTGGTCGCGGATCTTCTGGACCATCTCCTGGCGGAAGGCCGCCATGGTCCAATCGCCCTTCAGGCCGGCGATGTTGAACAGGAAGTTCTTGTAGATCTTGGCGCCGTTGACGGTGTGGACCACCTCGGGGTGGAACTGTACGCCGTAGATCTTGCGGGCGTCTTTGGCGATGGCGGCGAAGGGCGCGCCCGTCGAGGTGGCGATCACCTCGAAGCCTTCCGGGATGGCGGTGACGCGGTCGCCGTGGCTCATCCACACGGTTTCCAGTCCGCCGACCTCGGCCAGGCCCTGGAACAGCGGGCTTTGCTTGCCGATGGTCAGCTCGGCGCGGCCGAATTCGCCGGCGTGACCGCCCTCGACCTTGCCGCCCAGCACGTCGCACAGCAGCTGCTCGCCGTAGCAGACGCACAGCATCGGCACGCCCAGGTCGAACAGCTTGGTCCCGATGCGCGGGCTGTCGGCCTCCAGCACGCTGGCGGGGCCGCCCGACAGGATGATCGCCGAGGGCTTGTAGTCGTCGACCAGGGCCTCGGCCTTGTCGAACGGATGGATTTCGCAATAGACGCCGGCCTCGCGCACCCGGCGCGCGATCAGCTGGGTCACCTGGCTGCCGAAGTCGACGATCAGGACGCGCTGGTGATGGGGTTCGGCGGTCATAGGGTCAGGCTCTCCAGCGTTCGTCGTTTCGGTTCGGTCTCCCCTGCGGGAGCAATCCAGGTTCAGGGCGCGTAGGACCCGCGCTCGATCACGGCGGCGAAGAAGCCGTCCGTGCCGGCGCGATGCGGGCTCAGGCGCAGATAGCCTTCCGGCGTCAGGTGCTGCTCGACGCCGGCCAGGGTGATGGGCTTCACCGAGAAGCCCGGATGGCGCTCGACGAAGGCCGCCACGCGGTCCTCGTTCTCCTCGGCCAGCAGCGAGCAGGTGACATAGATCAGGCGGCCGCCGGGCTTCACGAAGTCCGAGGCGTCGGCCAGCACGGCGTCCTGCTCGATCTGGCGCTTGGCCAGCTGGTCGGGCGACAGGCGCCACTTGGCGTCGGGGTGGCGGCGCCAGGTGCCCGAGCCGGTGCAGGGCGCGTCGACGAACACCAGGTCCAGCTTGCCTTCCAGGCCCTTCAGCGGCGCGCCCTCGATCGGCGAACGGATCTGCAGGTTGCGGACCCCTGCCCTCTGGCCGCGACGGATGGTGTCGGCCAGGCGGCGGGCGTCGCTGTCGTGGGCGTAGATCTGGCCGCGATTGTCCATGGCGGCGGCCAGGGCCAGGGTCTTGCCCCCGCCCCCGGCGCAGAAGTCCAGCACCTGCTTGCCCTTGACGTCGCCCGCCACGGCGGCGGCGATCTGCGAGCCCAGGTCCTGGACCTCGAACCAGCCCTTGGAGAAGGCCGGCACGGCCTCGACCGACGGCGTGCGGTCGGCGGCCTGGGGCGCGGGGATGCGGAAGGCGGTGTCCAGCACCCCGGCCGGTTCGGCGCCGATCAGGGCCACGGCCTTGGCGCCGCGCTCGACGTCGGTCTTCAGCAGGTTGATGCGCAGGTCGACCGGGGCGCGCTCCGACAGGGCGGCCATCTCGGCGGCCCGGTTCTCGCCCAGGCCCCGCGCCAGCGAGGCGTCCATCCAGTCGGAATAGTCGCCGGCCACGGCGGGCGGCGCGTCGTCCAGCGCGCGCGGCGAGGCGACGCGTTCGCGCTCGGCGTCGGTCAGGGCGCCGGGGCCGTGCTCCTCGCCGGCCGCCTCGGCGATGCGGTCGACCGGCCATTTCCAGTCGTGGGCCAGCACGCCCAGCACCACGCCGCGCGGGCTGTCGTCGCCCATCATCCAGCCCAGCGAGCGCTTGCGGCGCAGGGCGTCCAGCGCCAGGCCCGACACGAAGGCGCGGTCCTTGGAGCCGGCGTACCGGGCGCTCTCGCCCCAGCGCTTCAGCGCCATCCGTACGGGGAAATGACGCGTCTCGATCTCGGTAAGGACCTCGATCGCCGCTGCTAGTCTGCCGCCGTCGCGCATTTTTGCTTTCAGATCACCAAGGCCGCCAGGATCAGGCCGATGCCGATCAGGGAAGCCAGCCAAACCAGCGACCGGACGACCGGCACGCCGAAGGCGTAGAGGAAGATGTAGACCGCCCGCGCCCCGACATAGAGCACCGCTCCATGGGCCGAGAGCATGCCGAGGCGTCCGCCCAGATAGGCGACCAGCACGGCGGCGGCGAAGAACGGGAAGGTCTCGCGGAAATTGGCGAAGGCGCGTTCCAGGCGCCCCGCCATTCCCGTCAGCACCACCGGCGTGTCGCGGGGGCCCACGTTCCACTTCAGGCCGCGCTGCGGCTGGGCGGCCGCGGCCGCCCAGAGCAGGTGGACCAGGCCGATCACGACGGCCCAGCCCAGCATCTGAAGTTCGAGGGCCATCCGCACGGCCTAGACCGCGCTCGGATAGTTCGGCGCTTCCCGGGTGATCATCACGTCGTGGACGTGGCTCTCACGCAGGCCGGCGCCGGTGATCCGCACGAAGCGGGCTCGACGCTGGAATTCGAGGATGTCGGGCGCGCCGACATAGCCCATGGCGGCTCGCAGGCCGCCGACCAGCTGGTGCAGCACCGGGGCGATCGGGCCCTTGAAAGGCGTTTGCCCTTCAATGCCTTCCGGCACCAGCTTGAAGCTGTCGGTGATGTCCTTCTGGAAGTAGCGGTCGGCCGAGCCGCGGGCCATGGCGCCCACCGAACCCATGCCGCGATAGCTCTTGTACGAGCGGCCCTGGTACAGGAACACCTCGCCGGGCGCCTCTTCGGTGCCGGCGAACATCGAGCCCATCATGGCGGTCGAGGCCCCGGCCGCGATGGCCTTGGCCAGGTCGCCCGAGTACTTGATGCCGCCGTCGGCGATCACCGGCGTGCCGCTGTCGCGGGCCGCGCGGACGGCTTCGGCGATGGCGGTCAGCTGGGGCACGCCCACACCGGCGACGATGCGGGTGGTGCAGATGCTGCCCGGACCGATGCCGACCTTCACCGCGTCGGCGCCGGCGTCGATCAGGGCGCGGGCGGCGTCGTAGGTGGCGATGTTGCCCGCCACGATCTGCACGCGGTTGGCTTCGCGCTTCAGGCGGGCGACCGCCTGGGCGACCTGGCTGGAGTGGCCGTGGGCGGTGTCGATGACGACGACGTCCACGCCGGCCTCCACCAAGCCCATCGAGCGCTCGAAGCCGGCGTCGCCGACGGTCGAGGCTGCGCCGACCAGCAACCGGCCCTTGTCGTCCTTGGCGGCCAGGGGGTGAGCCTGGGCCTTCTCGATGTCCTTGACGGTGATCAAGCCGACGGCGCGGTAGGCGTCGTCGACGACGATCAGGCGCTCGATCTTGTGCTTGCGCAGCAGCTCGCGCGCCTCGCGATGATCGATGCCTTCGGAGACCGTGATCAGGTTCTCGCGGGTCATCAGGGCCGAGGCCGGGACCTTGTCGTCGCCCTCGAACCGCATGTCGCGGTTGGTCAGGATGCCGACCAGCTTGCCGCTCTTGGCCTCGACCACGGGGAAGCCCGAGATCTTGCGCCGGGCCTTGATCTCGCGGATCTCTGCCAGGGTGGTTTCGGGATTGATGGTCAGCGGGTTGATGACCATGCCGCTTTCGTAGCGCTTCACTTCGCGCACGTGGTCGGCTTGCTCTTCCACCGTCAGGTTGCGGTGCAGGATGCCCATGCCGCCGGCCTGGGCCATGGCGATGGCGAGCCGGCTTTCGGTGACCGTGTCCATGGCGGCGGACACGAGCGGGATGTTCAGACTGATTTCACGCGTGAACTTGGTCTCGGTCGTCACCTGGGTGGGCATGACGTCTGACGGACCGGGTTCGAGCAAAACGTCGTCGAAGGTGAGCCCTTCGCGAATCTCCATTGGAGTCTCCATTTTGCGGCGCGGGTATAGCGTCGGGACGACGACCTGTCGACCCGCCCGACCGCAGAAATGGGACGAAAGTTCGCGAGCGCCAGGCGCCCTACTTCACCGGCTTGGCGCCGGGCGAGCCGCATTTGACGAACTTGCCCTTGGCGTCCTTGCACTGCTTGGGCTTGGCCGGCGCGGAAGCGGCCGCCGGGCATTTGATGAACTTGCCCTTGGAGTCGCGGCACTGCTTGTCGGCCAGGGCGGACGAGCCGAAAGCCGACAGGGCGAAGGCCAGGGCGACGGCGAGGCTGAAAGACTTGGACATCGGGCTACTCTCACGACTGCGCGTGACTGCGCGCCGCAGAGAACAGGCCCGCCGGCGCCGCCCGGCAATCGGTCGAACACCCTAGCCGGGCCTGGAGGGCTTACCGGCCCTTGAACCCGGTCGCGACCAGGAAGACCTCGGAGCTGTCGCTGCGACTGGCCTTGGGCTTGAAGTGCACGACCTTGTCGAAGTGCTTCTTCAGGCGGGCGATCACCTCGGCCGTCTCGCCGCCCTGGAAGGCCTTGGCCACGAAGGCGCCGCCGGGCTTGAGCACCTCGATGGCGAACTCGGCGCCGATCTCGATCAGGCCGACGATCCGCAGGTGGTCGGTCTCGCGATGGCCGACGGTGTTGGGGGCCATGTCCGACATCACCAGGTCGGGCGCGCCGCCCAGCAGCTCGATCAGCTTGGGCGGACAGGACGGGTCGGTGAAGTCCATCTCCAGGATGTGGGCCGGGGCCACCGGGTCGACAGGCAGCAGGTCGACGCCGACCAGCTGGGTCACGCCGCGCTCGACGGCGATCTGCAGCCAGCCGCCGGGCGCGCAGCCCAGGTCGATCACCCGCGCGTTCTTGCGGAAGAAATGGAACTTGTCGTCGATCTCGCTGATCTTGAACGCCGCGCGGCTGCGATAGCCCAGGGCGCGGGCCTTGGCCGAGAACGGGTCGTTGATCTGGCGCTCCAGCCAGGCCTGCTGGCTGGGCGTGCGGCCGAAGGCGGTCTTCAGGCGCGCCGGCTTGGCGCGGCCGCTTTCGTTGCCGCCGGCCGGCGGCTTGACCATGCGCTTGCGGGGAGGTTCGTCGTTCATGCGTTCACCGTCGAGGGGCGGGACGACCGACCGGCGCCGCCTCGCCGACGCCGGCGCGGCTTCTTCTGCTGATCGGACATCAAGGACATCAGGAGCCCCTCTCTAAGCCCCCTGTCGGCGACACGCACGCGCGAACACGGCCAAAGCTCCTGGACGGCCTGCAATATCGCCGCGCCGGCCAGCACCAGGTCGGCGCGATCGGCCCCGATGCAGGGCTCGAGGGCCCGCTCCCGCGCGGTCAGGGCCAGCAGCCGGTCGACCGCGGCCTCGCATTCCTGGCGCTGCATCCACAGGCCGTCGACGATGTTGCGGTCGTAGCGCGGCAGGCCCAGGTGCAGGCCGGCCAGGCTGGTGATGGCGCCCGAGGTGCCGACCATGTGGGCCCGGCCGCTCTCGAAAAGCCGTCGCATCGGCTCCGCGTGCGGGAAGGCTTCGATCCGCGCCTTGACCGCGTCGACCATGGCCCGGAACCAGCCCTCCTCCGCCCGCTCGCCCTCGGGGAAGCGCTCGGCCAGGGTGACCACGCCGATCGGGATCGACAGCCAGGCCTTGATCGGCAGCTTCCAGGTCGCGAACTGGCGGGGTTTGCTGTCCAGCCCCTCGCCCTTGAGGTCCACCCAGGACAGCTCGGTCGAGCCGCCCCCGACATCGACCACCAGGGCGGCCTCGGCGTCACGGTCGAACAGGCTCATGCAGCCCGCCACCGACAGCTGGGCTTCTTCCTTGGGCGTGATGATCTGCAGCCGCAGGCCCGTCTCCTCGGCGACCCGGCGCACGAAATCAGGACCATTGGCCGCGCCCCGGCAGGCCTGGGTGGCCACGGCCTTGACCCGCACCACCTTGCGGCGGCGGATCTTCTCGGCGCAGACCTTCAGGGCCGCCATCGAGCGGTCCATGGCCTCGTCGGACAACTGTCCTGTCTGGGAAAGTCCCTCGCCCAGCCGGACGATCCGGGAGTAGGCCTCGACGACGCGGAAGCCGCGCGGCGAAGGCGTGGCCACCAGCAGGCGGCAGTTGTTCGTACCCAGGTCGAGCGCCGCATAGCACGACTGCTCGCCTGGCGGCCGGCGCCGGCCCGAGCCCGAAGGCTGAGGCGCGCCGGGCGCTCGCGGCGCCTCCGACATGGTCGTTCCACCTTGTCTCGCAGGCGATTCGAGCCGAACCGCCTCACTTCGGGAGCGAGCATAGCGGCCGGATTCCCCCACCGGAAGGCCTCGCCTTGTTATCCGGCCACGGAACTCTACGTTCAGGTTCTAGTCAGGAGACTCGTGTAAACTGCGCGACATGAACCCGAGACTCGCCAAATTCGCGATCGGCCAGGTGGTCAAACATCGCATCTTCCCCTTCCGGGGCGTGGTGTTCGATGTCGACCCGGTGTTCGCCAACACCGAGGAATGGTGGAACTCCATTCCCGAGGACATCCGGCCGACCAAGGACCAGCCGTTCTACCACCTGCTGGCCGAGAACGACGACAACACCTACGTCGCCTACGTCTCCGAGCAGAACCTGCTGGCGGACGACACCGGCGAGCCCGTGGGCCACCCCCAGACGGCGGTGATCTTCGAGAGCTTCGACCACGGGGCGTACAAGCTGCGGCCGCGGATCTCGCACTAGGCGCGCCTAGCGGGAGATCGCGGCGGACCGTCGCCCCCGTCCTCGCCGAGCCAGCTTCTCCGGCAAGACCATCTTCAGCCATTGGAGGGTCTTGACCACCATGAGGAGCCCGGCCACCCACACGCCCGCGAACGCGTAGCTGACAATCTCGTCGTAGACGGAAACCCCGCTCTCCTTTCGGCTAAGCACCGCGACGATGCTCCAGTTCTTCAGGAGCGCCAGACTGCTGATCCAGGCGAATACGGCGGGCTTGTAGGTGGCGAAGAACTCGAAGGCGTTGACCTTCACGAAGATGCTGCCGAGGTAGTAGACGGCGCCGATATAGACCAAGATTTCGGCTGAGCCCTGAAGATGCTCGATCTTCCGCTCGCTCTCGGCGATCAGGTTCTGGCTGTCGAGCATCGACCTCTGACTGTCGACCATCACCGCCTGCCCCTTGGCGACCTCGGCCGTCAGTTCGGCGATCTTCCGACCGTTCTCCAGCTCGTTGGTGGTGTCGACCAGCGACAGCAGGGTCGTCGCCCGGGCCGACAGGCGCTCGACCCTGATCCCAACCCTGTCGATGGAATCGAACTCGCGGAATACGCGGCGCCGCACGAACTCGTCGTACGACTGGCAGCCCTCGATCTCTTCGATCTGCAGGTCCGTCAGCGCCTGCTTGTAGCTCTGCGCCATGAGGCGGGCCCGGTTGATCCGATAGCTAAGGCCGCCGGAAGCGTCCGATCCCAGGCTGTTCAAGGCCTGGAACAGGTCGTTGATCTGCTCGCGCGTGACCCTCACGCCCTGGGTCTGGTGGCGGTAGATCTCGTCCAATCGCCCGCCCAGGGTCCGCGCCCGATCGCCGGCCTGCTTGATGAGCCGGAGGTCCCTCAGCGCGGTCATGCGCATCGACGCCAAGTCGTGGATCCGGAAGACCAGTCGGCCGATCTGCCAGCGATTGAACGGCACGTCGACACGACTGCCGGGACGAAGACGGGTGGCCCCCAGTCCGTTGGTCATCAGCAGATACCGGACCACACCCGACGGCGCGCGGGACGGCGGCGCCCGTCGGCGCGCGATGCCGACGCCGAGGTCCCCGAAGGCCGACACGAAGATCGCCCGTCCGCGGATCAGCTTGCTCATCACGAATTCGACGTCGCTGGCCTCGGCGTGCGAGGCTTTGACGAACGGCCAGGCGCGGTGCAGCGCCTCGGCCGGTTCGGCGCCGTCGAAGCGCGGCACGACGTTGAGGAAGTCGTAGGGCAGCGGGTCCACGTCCTTCAGGCAGTGCAGGTTGTCCTCGTCGCCGATGTTCAGCACCACGCCGCGAACATCGACGAACCTCTGCCAGCCGCCCTCGGTGCGGGCGATGGTCTCGTCGACTTGCAGGTGCCTCAGGAACTCGTTCCAGAAGCCGTCGTACAGATAGTCGGCATGCCCGCGCAGAAGATCGAGGTTGTCCGGATCGGGCAGCATGGCCTTCAGGTCGGCGAAAGCGGCCTTCAGCCGATCAGCGGCCGGCTTCACCCAGCCTCCGGGCAAGGCGTACAGCTCGTCGCCCGGCGCCTTCGACAGATCGACGATGAAGGTGGCGCTGACCGTCTCGTTGTTGCGCGAGAACACCGCCCTGCCGATCAGGCCGCCGAACTCGAATTCGATCGGGATGAAGGGCTCCAGAGGATCGATGCCCTCTCCGTCGGCGAAGCGCTTGTGGCGTTCCGGCGGGATCCCCAGCAGGCGCTGAAAGCGATGGATAGCCTCGGTGATGTCTGCATAGGCGGTGCCCAGGGCGGCTTCGCCGTTGCGGATGTGCTCGGCCGCCGTCTCGCCCGAACTGGCCGGCAGGCGGTGCCAGAAGCCGATGTGCGCGGTGACGGCCGGCGCGCCGCAGGGCCTGGGCGCTCGCCGGTGGGACTGCCTCGCCGCCTCGACCAGCGGACTCTCGTATGGCATCGCGCTCCTCCCCCAAGGTTGCGTGCTACGGTGACGTTAGTCAGCTCTACCTCCGCGCGCAACGCCTTAGGCGACATCTTTCGTCTTCCAGCGTCGCCGGCCGCGCAAAACCCTTCTCGAAACACCGTTCTGAAGAGGCATGGTCGGAAGGTTTTACTCTCCGGCGCGGCCTAGACTGTCGTCATGGACGCTCTGCACATCCTGCCCGAACCCCCGCCCGGCGCGGCCGCCGGCTGGACCATCGATCAGGGATGGGAGGCCTATTCCCAGGCCGAGCACGACGTCTGGATCACCCTCTACGAGCGCCAGACCGCCCTGCTGCCCGGCAGGGCCTGCGACGAGTTCCTGCGCGGCCTGGACGCCCTGGACCTGCATCGCTCAGGCATCCCGGACTTCAAGCGGATCAACGAGGAACTCCAGCGCCTCACCGGCTGGAGCGTGGTGGCCGTGCCGGGCCTGGTGCCCGACGACGTGTTCTTCGACCACCTGGCCAACCGACGCTTCCCGGCCGGCCAGTTCATCCGCAAGCCGCACGAGTTGGACTACCTGCAGGAGCCCGACGTCTTCCACGACGTGTTCGGCCACGTGCCGATGCTTACCGACCCCACCTTCGCCGACTACATGCAGGCCTACGGCCAGGGCGGCCAGCGGGCCTTGGGGCTGGGACGGCTGACCAACCTGGCGCGGCTCTACTGGTACACGGTCGAGTTCGGCCTGATGGAGACGAAGGCCGGGCTGCGGATCTACGGCGCGGGCATCGTCTCCTCGCGCACGGAGTCGATCTTCGCCCTCGACGATCCCTCCCCCAACCGCATCGGCTTCGACCTGGAGCGGGTGATGCGCACACCCTACCGGATCGATGATTTCCAGCAGGTCTATTTCGTCATCCCCTCGATCCAGACCCTGCAGGAGGTGACCCTGCAAGACTTCGGGGCCCTCTACGGGCGCCTGGCCGGGGCCAGCGACCTGGGCATCGCCGAGATCGCCGGCCGCGATCGGGTGATCACCGCCGGCACCCAGGCCTATGCGAAGGCCGGCGGGCGGCTGGCCTCGGCGGCCGGCTGACCTTTCAGGCCGAACAGGATCCTCACCCCGGGAACCCGGCGGACGATCTCGTAGGTGGCGAAGCAGCCGGCGAAGGTCAGGACGATCAGTATCGCGGCCTCCAGCGGCTGGGGCAGGCCCAGCTTGGCCAGGTTGTGGGCCATCACCACGATCAGGGTCTGGTGGACCAGGTAGAACGGGAACACGCCGAGGGTCAGGTAGCGCAGGGCCGGTCCGCCGCGGTTCAGGTGCTTGGCGCCGAAGCCCAGGATGGCGACGATCGAGCACCAGGCGTCGAGCGGATGGACCAGGCGCATCGCCATCCGCAGGCCCTCGGGCGGGATCGGCGTGTCGTTGCGGTAGACGTAGGCGTAGCTGGCCCAGCCCAGATAGGCCGCGACCGCCAGGGCCAGGGCCGGCCAGCGCGCGGCGATCACCCTCCGGCGCAGCAGGTCCGACTTGGCCAAGCCGAAGCCCAGCAGGAAGGCCGAGCCCGACACGGCGTGGACATAGTGGTCGCCGACCAGGGCGTGGGTCTCGCCGAAACGCGGATAGAGGGTGGCGCGCAGCAGGCCCAGGAAGAGCACCGGCCACAGGATCAGGCCGGGTCCCCGCAGCACCGTCTCGGCCGCCGCCTGGATGTGCGCCCCCAGCCGGCGCCAGACCAGCAGCAGCCCGGCCAGCACCAGGGTGTAGAACAGCAGGTAGGCGACGAACCACATGTGGTTCCAGGTCGGGGTGATCAGGCAGCCGTCCGGGCTGCACCAGTGGCCCGAGGCGGTTATGTAGCGGACCCAGAAGTGGTCGACGGTCAGCGACGTCCCCGGATGGGCCGCGATGTACTCGACGACTTGGTAGTAGGACTGCGGCGGCACGATCACGGCCATGGCGAACAGCAGCGGCGGCAGCAGGCGCGCCACCCGCGCCCCGGTCAGCTTGCCGACCGAGACCTTGTCGGCCATGAACCGGGTGGCCGCGCCCGAGACCAGGAACAGCAGCGTCAGCCGCCAGGGATTGGTCAGGAACATGGCCAGTTCCAGCGCTTCCACCGGATGCGGCGACTTCACGTGCCAATCCCAGGGCACATAGAACATGCCGACGTGGTAGAGGATCAGCAGGAAGAACGCGCCGACCCGAATCCAGTCGAGGTCGTAGCGGCGATCGGGCATTGAGACAGTCGAAGACATGACTGGCGAAGACATGACGGGCGAAGGCATGACGAGGCGTCCGGCTTGAAAAACGATGCGAACGTCGTGACCCGGGCGGCCGCCGGCAGCCAAGGGCCCGGGGACGGGCGGCCGCCGGCAGGGACGAACGGAAAACCCACGGGGACCAGCGGCGCGCTTTTCGGGATGAGCGGCGAAGAGCGCCAGGGCGTCGCCCAGGCCTGGCTGCTGGGCGTGGGCCTCATCGCCTGCATCGCCGTGGTCAACGTCCTGACCCTCCGCCACGACGCGCCGCGCCTGGGAATCCTGGGGCCGGCGATCTGGGAGGGCAGCAGCGCCTTCGTCACCATGCTGATCTTCGCGATCCCCGCCGGGGTCGCGGTCTGGACGTTCCGCAAGAAGCCGCGCTGGTGGCGCGCCGCGCCGGTCCACCTGGCGGCGGTCGTGCTCTACTCGGTCCTCCACGTCAGCGGCTTCGTGGCCCTGCGCAAGCTGGCCTACCTGGCCTTCATGGGCGGTCCCTACCAGTTCGGGCCGCTGTCGACCGAGTTCCCCTACGAGTTCCGCAAGGACCTGATGGCCTACGGCCTGGCCTCGATCATCTATTCCCTGTCGCTCAGGCGTAGCGCCCGCGAGGCCGCCGACCACGCGCAGACGGCGGCGCCCGCGCCGACCTTCGACATCCGCGACGGCGCCCGGCTGGTGCGGGTGCCGGTGTCCGAGATCCTGGCGGTGCGTTCGGCGGGGAACTACGCCGAGTTCGTGCTCGCCGACGATCGGCGGCCGCTGATGCGGTCCTCGCTGAGCGCGCTCGAGGCCGACATGGCCCGGCACGGCTTCCTGCGGACCCATCGTTCGTGGCTGGTCAATCCGGCCCGCGTGACGGGCCTCCGGCCCGAGGGCTCGGGCGACTTCGCGATCGAGCTGGGCGCGGTGGAGGCGCCGCTGTCGCGCCGCTTCCCCCAGGCCCTGGCCGCCCTGCGCCGTTAATCCAGCATCAGGCCCATGACGATGTCGTCCTCGACATGGCCGTCGGGGTAGCGGCCGCGCCCGATCATCCGGCCTTCGATCCTGAAGCCGAGGCGCTCGTACAGCCTCTGGGCGCCGAGATTGCTCGCGCCGGTCCACAGCTCGATGCGGCCGACCGGCGGGGTCAGGGTCCGGGCCGTCTCGATCAGGACGCGGAACAGGGCCGAGCCGACGCCCCTGCCCTGCCAGTCCGGATCGACGGCCACGGTCAGGTCGGTCAGCACATGGGTGAAGATGCCCACCTTCATCCGCTCGACATGCAGTTCGCCGCAAACCCCGCCGCCGGCGTCGACCGCCACCAGATTGCCCCCGCCGTCGGCGGCCGTCGCCATGGCGTGGGCGACATAGTCGGCGGTCACCTCGTCCGGCCGGCGCGCCAGGCCGCCCGGCTGGGCCGCGACCTTGCGGTGCAGGGCCAGGATGGCCGGCGCGTCCTCGGGCCGCGCGGGCCGGACGGTGAAGTCGCTCATGGTCAGGCGGCTCGCTGGAACGGATAGAAGTCGCCGCCAAGGTCGAGGATCGCGGTCAGTTCGTCCAGCGCCTCGCGGCTTTCGACGATCAGCGCCGGATCGGCCAGGTCGGCGGGCGCCAGGCGGTTGCGGTAGCGGCGCCCGGCCCAGGCGTTCAGGCGGTCGTGCAGGCCCGCGTCGAAGCGCTGCCGCGGGTTCGTCGCCGCCAGCTCGGCGTCGGTCAGCACCACCCGCAGGCGCAGGCAGGCCGGGCCGCCGCCGTTGCGCATGCTCTGGCGGACGTCGACATACTCGACCCGTTCGATCGGGCCGTTCGAGCTGGCCAGACCTTGGGCGACCGCATGGGCGCGCGGGTTGTCCCGCGTCTCGCCCGGCGCCAGCAGCACCAGCCGGTCCTCGCCCGGCAGGACCAGGAGCTGGGAGTTGAAGAGATAGCTCTTCACCAGGTCGTCCATCGGCAGGTCGGCCTCGGAGACTACGACGAAGACCGGCTCGAACAGGCCGTCGGCCGCGCGGCGGATCCCGTCCTGCATCGCCGCGCCGTCCTCGAAGGCCCGCTCGTGGAACAGCAGGCACTCGCGCGTGCCGACGCAGACCACGTCGTTGTGGAACGCCCCGCCGTCGATGGCCGCCCGGCCCTGGCGGGCGAAGACGCCGCGCGCCGCGCCATGGCGGCGCTCGATGGCCTGGAACGCCTCCAGGGTCTGGCGGGCCGGATAGCGGCCTTCCCAGCGCTCGAACGCCTCGCGGCCCCAGACGAACAGGTTCACGCCCGGATCGCCGTGGTCGGCGCACAGCCGCACATGGTTGGCCGCGCCCTCGTCGGCGAAATGGGACTGGGCCGACAGCGGGTCGTGCACGGCGAACCGGGCCATGTCCGGGAACAGCCGGCGCAGGGCGCGGGCGGTCTGCGGCCCCTCCAGGCTGCGGTGCAGGTTGGTCAGCAGGTTGGCCGGGGTGAAATGCACGCGGCCGTCGGCGGTGTCGGCGCTGGGCGTGACCGTGGCGGCGTTGGCGGCCCACATCGGTGAGGCGGAACAGGCGGCGGCGGCCAGGGCCGGCGCATCCTTCCAGGCCTTACCCAGCACCTCGGCGTCGGTTCCGGCGAAGCCGATGGCCCGCAGCAGCGCCAGGTCCGGCCGCTCGTGCGGCGGCAGCACGAACTGCGGCACGCCCCAGTCGGCCAGCTTGCGCATCTTGGTCAGGCCCTCCAGCACCGCGGCGCGCGGGTTGGAGACCTCGCCGGCGTTGATCTGGCTGGCGATGTTGCCGGGCGACAGGCCGACATACGAGTGGGTGGGCCCGACCAGCCCGTCGCAATTGGCCTCGACCGCCCGCGCGCTCATTCGCGCAGGCCCTTGATGTCGCCCAGGGTATTGGCCACCGCTTGCGCCTCGAAACTGGCCACCGGATAGGCGCAGTAGTCGGCGGCGTAGTAGGCGCTGGGCCGGTGATTGCCCGAGCTGCCCAGGCCGCCGAACGGCATGGTACCTGCGGCGCCCGTGGTCGGCCGGTTCCAATTGACCACGCCAGCCCGGATGCGCTTGAGGAAGTGGTTCCAACGTCCTGTTTCGTTGGAGACAAGCCCGGCCGACAGCCCATAGCGCGTGGCGTTGGCGGCGGCGATCGCCTCGTCGAACGAGCCCACCCGGCGCACCTGCAGCAGCGGCGCGAACAGCTCCTCGTCCGGCACGGTCTGGCCCGTCACATCGAGCAGGCCCGGCGAGACGAACGCCCCGCTCAACCCTTCGACGGCGGTCATGGGGCGCACGGTTTGCCCGGGCATGGCCTTCGCGCCGGCCAGGGCCATGGCGGCGGCGCGGTCCGAGATCAGCGGCCCCATGAACGGCTCCTCGCGACCGTTCCAGGGGCCGACCGTCAGCCGCTCCGACAGGGCGGCCACGGCGTCGATCACCGCCCGGCCCGTCGCGTCGTCCGGCACGATCAGCCGGCGGGCGCACGAGCAGCGTTGGCCCGTGGTGATGTAGGCCGACTGCACCACCAGGGCCGCCACGGCCTCGGCGTCGCCCGCGTCCCAGACCACCAGCGGGTTGTTGCCGCCCAGCTCGAGCGCGAGGATCACGTCCGGACGGTCGGCGAAGTGGCGGCGGAAGAAGGCCCCAGCGGCGGCCGAGCCGGTGAACAACAGGCCGTCGATCTCCTGGTCGATCAGGGCCTGGCCCACCTCGCGACCGCCCTGCACCAGGTTGACGACGCCGGGCGGCGCGTCGGCCGCCTCCAGCGCCTCGACCAGAAGCTGGCCGGCCAGGGGCGTCTCTTCCGATGGCTTGAACACCACGGTGTCGCCCGCCAGCAGGGCCGGCACGATGTGGCCGTTGGGCAGGTGGCCGGGGAAGTTGAACGGGCCCAGCACGGCCATCACGCCGTGGGGGCGATGGCGCAGCACGGCGCGGCCGAACGCCATGTCGCTGGCGTGCTCGCCGGTGCGCTCGTCATAGGCCTTGATCGAGGCCTCGACCTTGCCGGCCATCGAGCCCAGCTCGGCCTTGGTCTCCCACAGCGCCTTGCCGGTCTCGCGGCTCAGGGCCTCGGCGAAAATCGCCGTGCGGGCCACCAGCACGTCCTTGTAGCGGCGCAGGACCGCGATCCGCTCCTCGCGCGGCAGGTCGGCCCAGGCCGGGAAGGCCTTGCGGGCCGCCGCGACCGCCGAAGCCACGTCGGCCGGACCCGCCGTCGCCTGGCGCCAGATCACCTCGCCGGTGGTGGGGTCGACCGAGGTCGCCTCGGAACCCGCGCCCGTCCGCCAGACGCCGTCGATGAACACGCCGCTCATGCCTTCACCCGCACCATTTCGCCATCCTTGACGCCCAGGGCCGCCGCGGCGTCCCGGCCGATGATCGCGCTCTCGCCGTCGACCAGCACCGGCGCGCGCACCGCCCGGAAGCGGGCCACCGCGCCCGAGCAGATCAGGGCCTCCTCGCCGTAGGCGTCCTCGCCCAGCCGGACCCGGAGCCGCCGGCCCTCGCGCACCGTCTTGATGTCGTCTCGTCGCGCCGCCACGGTCGGGCCGGCGTCGAAGATGTCGATCAGGCCCGAGAAGCGGAAGCCCTCGGTCTCCAGCATGGCCCGCGCCGCCTCGCCCTCGCGGTGCACCCGGCCGATGGTCTGGGACGCCACCTGGGGCAGCAGCTCGGCATAGATCGGATGGCGCGGGGCCAGGTCGAGGATGAACTGGCCGTCGGTCGAGGCGCTCATCATGTCGGCCTCGTCGAACTCCAGCCGGAAGAACTTGCTGGCCACGTGGTCCCAGAACGGACAGCTGCCGTCCTCGTCGAACCAGCCGCGCAGCTCGGCCAGCACCATCTCGGCGAAGCGCTGCGGCTCCAGGCCGATCAGCATGTAGCGCGACTGCGCCAGCAGCCTGCCCGCCCCGCCCTTGCGGCGCTCGGGCTTGAGGAACAGCGACCCCACCTCGGACCACCCGGCGCATTCGTTGACCAGCACCAGGGCCCGGTGGTCGAACCGCTTGTCCAGCGTGGGAGAAGATTGGGCCAGGGTCACGACGCGGAACGAGAAATGCGGGCGCTTCAGCCCCACCCCGGCCTTGACCCCGGCCACGCCGACGATGTCCCCGGCCTCCAGGTCCTCGAGCATCAGGGTGTACCAGGCCTCGGGCGCGGCGACTTCGGAGTGGAAGCTCTTCTGCGACAGCTCCAGGCGGGCCCGCAGGGTGACCTCGTCTTCCGGCAGGCTGGTGAAGCCGCGGCCCGACAGGACGGCCAGCTCCATCAGGCTGTCGAAATCGGCGGGCAGCGCGGGACGGACGACAAGCATGCTCAATGGGTCTCCGCGAGGTCGGTCATGGCGGCGCGCAGGGCGGGACCGTCGATCTCGCCGCTCGCCAGCTTCATCAGGATCACGGCCGACAGCTGGGCCCGCTCGACGAAGCTGTCGGGCCAGGCGTGCTCGGCCTCGCTGTGGATGTCGCCGCCGCGCACCCCCAGGGTGTCGACATTGGGCAGGCCCGAGGCGAACAGGTTGTTGCCCTCGCAGACCCCGCCGGACGGCTTCCAGGCGATGTCCTGGCCCAGCAGCGCCCCGGCCTCCTTCACCGCCCCGAACAGCCGTTGCTGGGCGGCGTTGAACGGCTTGGCGCCGCGGGTGATGCGGCCGTGCAGGTGGGCGTGCAGCCCCTCCCCGGTTGCGGCCACGATCTTGTCGACCTCGCCCTCGAACCAGGCCGCGTCCTCGGCGGCCGGGAAGCGGACGTTGAACCGCACCACGGCCACGTCGGGCACCATGTTCAGGGGCGAGCCGCCGTCGATCTTGGCGATGTTGCAGGTCACCCCGTCGCGCAGCTCGTTCAGGGCGTGCAGGGCCTGGGCGATCCGCGCGGCCTCCATGACCGCGTTGCGGCCGGCGGCGAAGTCGCGCCCGGCGTGAGCCGCCTTGCCGTGGACCACGATGTGGAAGTTGCCCGAGCCCTTGCGGGCGCTGGCCAGGGCGCCGTCGGCCAGGGCCGGCTCGTAGGTCAGGCCTACGTGACCCTGGCGGGCGAACTGGGCCAGGATCGGGGCCGAGGCGACCGAACCGATCTCCTCGTCGGGCGACAGCAGCACGCGATAGCCGACGTTGTTCGCCAGCGGATGGCGCTCGAACGCCTCCAGCGCCGCCAGCATCACCGAGATGCCGCCCTTCATGTCGGCGATCCCCGGGCCGTGCAGTGCGCCGTCGGGCCGCGTGGTGACGGTCCGGAAGCCGGAGGTCTCGGGATAGACGGTGTCGTAGTGGCCGGTCAGCACGACCTGAACCGGCGCCTCGGGCCGGACGACCACGGCGATCGCCGCCGGATGGGCCTGTTCGCCGATCCGGCCATCGGCGCCGACTTCCGGCGAGGCGCCCAGCGGGATGTCGGTCGGCGCGGCCGGCAGGTTCCCGAAGGCGTCGAGCAAAACTTGCCGCTGGCGCTCCAGCCCGCCCAGGTGGCGGCTTCCAGAGTTGATCGCGCACCAGCCTATCGCCCGGTCGATGATCACCGGCCCTTGGTCGGCCAGATGTCGAAGGACGGCGCGATCCTCGTCGTTGAGTCGCATGAATCCACTGTCTCCCTCAGTTCAAACTAAACCAAGGGCCGCGGGCAATTCGTGCTTCCTCGCCAGGGGAAACCGGTGGCCCGCGCAACAGCCTTGCTTCGAACAGGTCGGGTCCCGGCCGGGGCCAGGACGGGGAAGCCGGCTAGTTGTAGTCCTTCCGCCAGCGCACCGAAAGCTGGGCGTCGCCCTGGCTGCCCAGCTTGGAGACCAGCGACAGGGCCCGCCGCACGCGCCATTCGACCTGGGCCGAGGGCCCTTCCCGGCCGCCGCCGATGATCTCGATATAGACGTCGTCGGTGACGTACTTGCCGCCGGCCACGGTCATGCCCGTGGCGCTGTCGGCGAAGGACAGCCGGTCCAGGCCGGCCAGGCTGCGCAGGTTGCCGATCACGTCGAAGCCGCCGCCGCCGGCCAGGGCCGCCAGGGCCGAGGCCAGCTGGGCGGCTTCGATCGGCTGCAGGTTGGCGGCCGACGACCCGAACAGCACCTGGGACAGCACCTCGTCCTGCGGCAACTCGGGCTTGGAGGTCAGGGTGATCTCCGGCTTGGCGGCCGTGCCCTGCACCTTGACGACGGCCGTCAGGGTCGGGTCCTCGCGCACGGCGGTCAGGTCCAGCCGGATGCGGTCCAGCTGGGTGGCCAGGCGCACCGTGCCGCTCTCCTCGAACTCGAAGCGCTTGCCGGCGAAGTCGTACTCGCCCCGCACCATCCGCGCCTCGCCGTCCAGGGTGGGGCTGTTGGTCGAGCCGCCGACGTGGGCGTTCAGCGACAGCTCCACGTCCAGGCCCCGGCCCCGCACGAAAATCCGCCGGGGCGCGGTCAGGGTGACGTCCAACAGCATGCCGCTGCCGGGCGCGACCTTGCGGACCTCGACGCCCTGGTCCAGTTCGTCCGGCCGGTTGCGCTCGATCACGTCCAGCGAGACCACGCCGGCGGGGGTCTTGGTCTGGGCCGAGACGTCGGCGCGGTCGATGGTCAGGGCGCCGACCATCTTGACCTTGCCGTCGGCGCCGCGATTGACCGTGGTCTGGCCGCTGGCCGTCGCCGTGGCCAGTTCGTTGTCGATGACGCGGAAGCCCTTCAGGTCCAGCTTGAAGCTGCCCAGCCCGTCGCGGGCCAGGCTGATCCGGCCCGAGCCCGACATGGTCCCGCCCTGGCCGTCGCCGGCCGAGACCTGGCTGACGTCGATGGCGTTGTCGGCCAGGGCCACCCGCACGATGACGTCGCGCAGGCTCAGGCCCGTCTGGCCGTCGTCCACCCGGCCGCCTTCCAGGCTGGCGCGGCCGGTGAGGCGCGGGTCGGCCAGGGTGCCGGCCAGCTCGCCCTCGGCGTCGACCTTGCCCGATACGCTGCGCTCCGAGCTGCCCAGCAGGTCCCACAGCGGCTTGATCTCGCCCTGGGCCGTGAACTGCCCGCGCACCGGCCGCTCGCGGCTGATCGCCAGGTGGAACGGCTTGGCCGAGGCCTCGGTCGGCAGGGTCACCTCGGCCTTGGCCTGCAGGCCCTGGCTGTTGGAGCTGGTGGCGTTGATGGTCATCAGGTTGTCGCGCAGCACGCCCCGGATCTCGGCGTTCAGCGACCGGTCGGTCCGCGGGCCGCGTTCCCGGGCGTCGACCAGATGGGCGTCGAAGTCGCCGGTCAGGGTCGGGCCCGAACCGTTGAGCGACAGGCGGGCGTCCACCTTGCCGGCCATGTCGGGATTGATCGCGGTCAGGCTGACGCCGGTGAGCTGCGCCCGGAGCGAGGCCAGGTCGCCCCCGACGTCCGCGTCGAGATCGGCCGCGCCGTCGCCCACCGACAGCCGCAACCGGGCGCTGGTGCGCGGACCGCCGAAGCGGATCTGGGCCGTCTCGCGGGTCTTGACCTCGGTGCGCGCCATGGCGCCGGCGGCGTCGAGGGCCAGATGGTAGTCCCCCTCCCCCTCGGTCAGCACGCCGGAGCCGTTCAGCTTCCACCGGCCGGACGGCGACTCGCCCCGGGCGTCGATCGTCAGCGGCAGGCGCGCCATCGGGCCGGCGGCCTTGATGGCCGCGTGCCGGACTTTCCAGGCCCCGCTGGTGATGTCGTCGGCGGCGAGGTCCAGCTGGGCCAGGGCGCCCGCCGCGCCGTCGGTGATCTTGGCCGTGCCGCTGACCCGTCCCTGGGGCAGGAAGGCTCCGGGCCCGACGGCCACCGTCAGGTCGGCCGTGGCCGGACGGCCGCTGCGCAGCGAGATCGCGCCCTTGGCCTTGGCCCCGCCGGCGTCGACGTCCAGGTCGGAAAGCTCCAGCCCGCCCGGCGCGAAGCTGAACGCCGCGTGCCCCTTGGCCGGGCCATACTGGCTGCCGGCCTCGATCGAGGCCGTGCCGTCGCCGCCGTCCGGGCGCTTGGCGAAGGACAGCACCACGTGGGCGTCCTTCAGCGGCAGGCGCGGCATGTCGATGGAGTCGAAGTCGGCGATCAGGTCGGCCTTGGGCGCGGCCAGGGTCCCGGTCACCGCCCCCGTGCCCTTGGCCTTGCCCGCCACCTCGATGGGGCCGGCCACGAACGGCCCCGTGGCGGTCCAGTCCAGCTTGAAGGCCAAGGCCGCGCCCGGACCCAGCACGCCGGCGCTTCGGACCGAGGCGGCCGAGCCGTCCAGCTTGGCGTCGGCCACCGACAGCCGCTCGTTGGCCCACGAGGCGCGCGCCTCCAGCCGCGGGGTCTTGCCCAGCAGGCGGTCCAGCTCGGCCAGGCCGGTGGCGAAGTTGCCGCCGCGCGCATCGACGTTGAGCATCCAGGGCTTGTTGACGCCCTGGCTGGCGGACCACTTGGCGGTGACCTGCCCCGCCATCCCCGCGCGAACGGGAGCCAGGGAGGCGACCTTGGCCTCGCCCTTGAAGGACAGGCCGCCGAGGATGCCGCGCTCGCCCTGGGCGTCGATCTTCAGGTTCGGGGCCTGGACCTTGGCGGACCGGATCAGGAAGCGGCCGTCCTTCAGCCTCGCGCCCTCGAACTGGGCCGAAGGCGAGCGCCCCAGCACCGCCAGCAGGCCTTGCCCGCCCCCGCCCTCGGTGGTGGCGTCCGCCCGGATGCTCAGCTCGCCGCGCTTCCAGCCGACGGTGGCCGGGCCCTTGGCGCGGGCCAGCTTGTAGCCCAGCCACGACAGGTCGCGGACGTCGACGCGGCCGTCGACCAGGAAGCCGTCGCCGTCCAGGTGGAAGACGCCGTCGGCGACGCCCGCGCCCAGGGTGGGCAGCGGCGTCAGGCGCGAGAGGTTGGCGACCCGGGCGTTGAACTTCAAGCCCTCGGGCGCGGTGATCCGCTTGCCCAGGTCGGCGGGGCCGTGGGCGGTCAGGTTCAGGTTCTGGCTGTCGATCTTCAGATCCAGGACGTTGAAGGCGCCGGCCTTGCGCCCGACGATCGAGAAGGCCGCGTCGGCCCCGAACATCTTCTCCTCGCGGTCGGTCAGGGTCGAGGCCGCCAGGTCGATGTGGCCCGCCGCCGATCCGCCCTGCGGCGTCCAGGCGCCGCCCGCCTTCAGCGGCGTGGCCGTTCCCGAGCGGGCCAGGACCGTGAAGGCGCCCTGGCTGGTGGTGCCGTGGGCCTTGGCGTCCAGGTCGAACGGCCGGTCGGGCGACAGGCCCAGCGCCCCGGCCAGAGCCCCGCCGTTGGCCTCGCGCCCCTCGGCGTCGAGCAGCAAGGTCTTGTCGCGCCCCAGGTCGAAGACGAGCTTCAGGTGGTCGCCGGCGTGCATGCGGCTCAGCGCGGTGATCGCGCCCTTCTGGCCGCCCAGCCGCTGGGATTCGTAGTCGCCGCTGAGGTCGAAGTCGCCGGCCCGGCGGCTGAACTCGGGACGGGTGATCAGGCGCAGGGCCACGTGGTCCAGGTCCACCGACAGCGGCGCGGCGCTGGACTTGCCCTTCGGGGTCAGGGTCGGGCGGCGCAGCACCACGACCTGGCGGGCCTTGATCTCGTCGGCGTGGAAGCGACGGTAGAACAGCTCGGCCGGCCGCCAGTCGACGTACAGGTCGGCGGCCTCAAGCCAGACGCCCTTCTCGTCGCTGATCGTCAGGCGGCGCACGCCGAAGGCGTTCCAGATGTCGCCGGTCAAGCCCTCGATCTTCAGGCGGCCGATGCGGCCCAGCTTCAGGCCGCTGGTGCGGGCTTCCAGGAAGGCGCGGCCCTGCGGGGTGACCGCGCCGAAGCGCACGCCGCCCAGCAACAGGGCGACCAGCACCACCAGGCTCACCGAGACGATGATGATCAGGCCCGGCCAGCCGATCTTGCGCGCGACCTTGGTCGCCGCCTCGGCGACGACTTCCGGAACGTCTTCGGGCGGCGGTCCGCCGGAGGGGGTCTGGGCGTTGGTCAAAAGGCCTGCCCGATGCTGATATAGATCTGGAACGACGGATCGCCCTCGCGCTTGCTGATCGGCATGGCGATGTCGGCGCGGATCGGTCCGAAGCCCAGGTCGTAGCGGATGCCGACGCCCACGCCGACTCCGAAGTCGTCGCCGTTGGGCCACTTGTCCACGCCGACCCCGCCGGCGTCGACGAAGGCCACGGCGCCCCACTTGTCGGTGAACTTGTGGCGCAGCTCCAGCGAGCTCTCCAGCAGCGACAGGCCGCCCTGCGGCGTGGTGGTGTTGTCGATGCGCGGGCCGATGGCCTGGTAGGAGTAGCCGCGGACCGAGCCGCCGCCGCCGGCGTAGAAGCGGTTCGAGGCCGGGACCTCGGGCATGGTGCCGCCCAGGATCTGGCCGGCCTTGAAGCGACCCGCCAGCACGGTGCGCGCCCCCTGGCCGAACGGGAGATAGGCCGTGGTCTGGGCCTGGATCTTCAGGAAGGCCATGGTCAGGTCGCCGGTGATGGCGGTGGGCTCGGCCCGCGCGTCCAGCCGCCAGCCCTTGGTCGGGTCCAGCACGCTGTCGGAATGGTCCCAGGCCTGGGCGCCCAGCAGGGTGAAGGTGGCGAAGTTCTGCTGGACGTCGGTGGTGACGCCGTTGACCGTCGTGGGCGAGTCGACCTGCGACAGGTCCAGCGAGACGCCGTAGGTGCGATAGACGGTCGTCTGAAGCTTGCGGGTCAGGTCCGCGCCGAGGTGGAGGCCGGTTTCCACATAGGCGTCGGTGTCTTCGCGGAAGATGGCGGTGTTCAGCTTCAGGGTCTGCTGGCTGCGCCGCCAGTGCGGCAGGGCCAGTTCGGCTTCCAGCCGGCTGTCCAGCCTTCCCAGCCGCGCCGTCAGGGTGGTGGTGTCGGCCCGATGGAAGCGGTTGTAGTGGATCCACTTGGCGTCGGCGCCCGGCCCGTCGGTGCTGGAATAGTTGGCGGCCAGTTCGACCGTCCGGGACTTGCGGTCGGACACGGTCACGATCACCGGGCGCAAGCCATCGGCCAGCGCCTTGTCCTTGGGAGCCAGCGAGACCGAGACCGTGTCGTAGACGCCGGTGTCGCGCAGCCGGCGCTCCAGCTCGGCGATGTCGTCGGGCTCGTAGATGTCCCCCGATTTCCAGGGTGCCAGCTGCTTGATCCAGGCGGGGTTCGAGCGCCCCTGGGTCACCACCTCGATCCCATCGACATGGGTCAGGTCGCCCGCGGCGATGTGGAACACCGGGCGCAGGGTGTGGTCGGCGTGATCGACCACGACCTCGCGCGGCTCGGCCACGGCGTCGGCGTAGCCAAGCTGCTGGACCTGCGAGACGACGCGCCCCTCGGCCGCCAGGACGTCGACGGCGCGGCCCGGGGCGCCGGGGGTCAGGCGGATGACGCCCTCGGCGCGCTGGACCACACCCTCGTCCGGCTCGGGTCCGCTCCAGGCCAGCCTGGGATCGGCGATCACGAAGACCGGACCAGGGGTGATCTTGAGGATCGCGCGGGGCGGATCGGCTTCGGAGACGTCCGGCTCGACCACATAGGCATAATAGCCTTCCGACCGCAGCACCTGGGCGGCGTCGTCGCCGGCGTCGCGGGCGCGGCGGCGGGCCTCCGAGCGGCTGCGCGGCGGAGCCTTGGCCTCGACCATGGCGCGCTGGATCGCTTCGCGCAGCGCCTTGTCCTCGACGCCGGTGATGCTGGCCGCGGGCTCGGCCGCATCGGCATGGCTGGCGACCATCAGGGCCGCCGCGGTCACGCCAAGGGCAAATCTCTTACGCACCAAGCCTTCCGAGTCTCCGCGCGAGCGCCCCCGAACCCCTGTAGTCGCCCCCCCGCCGGCTGTCACGCGGTGAAATCTTCGGAAACGCTTCAACGCCAGGTTCCGTCGGTGATCGGAGGGCGCCCAAATGTTGGGCAGTCTCCACCATCGGGTCTTTGCGGGGCGAAAAGCACCGCTCGCCGTGTTCGCGCGTTCTAGGCTGGATCGGGACGCGCCCCCTCAGATCCGGCGCGCAGGGCGGACGAAATGGACACGGGCGTGGCGGCGAAAATCCAGGACCTCGACGATACTCCCAGCCTGCCGATGACCGGCGCGGCCTATCTGCCCGGCGCGGCCTATGACGAGATGATCGCCCCCGGCGGCGACGTGCGGGCCCACTACGCGGCGCTGCAGACCCGAATCTCCACCCTGGGCGCCGGCGAGCTGGCCGACCGACAGCGCACGCTCGAGCGGTCGTTCCTGCTGCAGGGCATCACCTTCACCGTCTACGGCGCCGACAGCGCCACCGAGCGGATCATCCCCACCGACCTGTTCCCCCGCATCCTGCCCGCCCAGGAGTGGGCCAAGATCGAGGCCGGCCTGACCCAGCGTCTGCAGGCCCTGAACATGTTCCTGGCCGACATCTACGGCGAGCAGCAGATCCTGATGGACGGCGTGGTGCCGCGCGAACTGGTGCTGGGCGCGCCGTCGTACCGGCGCGAGATGCAGAACCTCTACGTGCCGCACAAGGCCTACGCCAATGTCTGCGGCAGCGACCTGATCCGCGGCCAGGACGGCGAGTTCGCGGTGCTGGAGGACAATCTGCGGGTGCCGTCCGGCGTGTCCTACATGCTGGCCAACCGCGACGCTTCCAAGCGCACCTTCCCCAGCGCCTATCGCGAGGCCGGAGTGCGGCCGGTGGAGCGCTATCCCGACCTGCTGCTGGCCACGCTGAAGAGCATGAGCGCCGACTGGCGGCCCAACCCGCAGGTCGTGGTCCTGACCCCCGGGGTCTACAACTCGGCCTATTACGAGCACGCCTATCTGGCGCGGCTGATGGGCGTGCCGCTGGTCGAGGGGCGCGACCTCGTGGTCCACGACAACATGGTCTACATGCGCACCACCACGGGCCTGCGCCGGGTGGACGTGATCTACCGCCGGGTGGACGACGACTTCATCGACCCCCTCACCTTCCGCCGGGATTCGTCGCTGGGCGCGGCCGGGCTGTTCAACGCCTATCGGGCCGGCAACGTGGTGATGTGCAACGCGCCCGGCACCGGGGTGGCCGACGACAAGGCCGTCTACGCCTTCGTGCCCGACATCATCCGCTACTATCTGGGCGAGGACCCGATCCTGCCCAACATCGAGACCTTCCTCTGCCGCGAACCGGCCCAGCTGAGCCACGTGCTCGACAACCTGGACAAGCTGGTGGTCAAGGCCGTGGGGGCCTCCGGCGGCTACGGCATGCTGGTGGGGCCGCACGCCTCGGCCAAGGAGCGGGCCGAGTTCGCCGACGCCCTAAAGGCCGATCCGGCCAACTACATCGCCCAGCCGACTATCCAGCTGTCGACCGCGCCCTGCCTGGTGGACGGCCGCATCGAGCCCCGCCACGTCGATCTGCGGCCCTTCATCCTGTCGGGCGAGAAGACCGTGGTCACGCCGGGCGCCCTGACCCGCGTGGCCCTGAAGCGCGGCTCGCTGGTCGTCAATTCCAGCCAGGGCGGCGGCAGCAAGGACACCTGGGTGCTGGCCGAGGAGAACGGCCACAACGGCAACGGTCACAACGGAGGCGGCGCCCATGATGCTCGCTAGGGTCGCCGACAGCCTCTACTGGCTGGGACGCTACATCGAACGGGCCGAGCACCTGTCGCGGCTGTCGACGGTGATGCTGAACGCCACCCTCGACCAGACCGACGCCGGCGCCGAGGCCGTGCGGATCGCCCTGTCGGCGGTCGGCGAGACCGAGCTCAAGTCGGGCGCGTTCGAGGCGGCCAACGGCCTGGTGCTGGACCGCACCGATCCCAACTCGGTGGTCGCCTCGCTGTCCCGGGCCCGGGAGAACGCCCGCCAGGTGCGAGACCAGATCACGACCGAGACCTGGGAGCGGCTGAACCTGCTGTACCTGAAGGTCATGGACCGCAACGCCGGCCGGGAATTCGCCGACAATTCCGTGACGTTCCTGCACGACATCATCGCCGACGTGCACCTGTTCAAGGGCGCGGCCGACACCACGATGAGCCATGGCGAAAGCTGGCGGTTCATGATGGTCGGCATGTACCTCGAACGCGCCCAGCTGATGGCCAGCCTGCTGGAGGCGTGTTTCGCCGAGGACAGCCCCAAGGTGAACGACCACCTGGCCCTGGTCGCCGTGCTGCGGATGGGCTGCGCCCTGGAGCCCTATCTGCGGGTCTACACCGCCGAGATCGAGCCAAGGCACATCCTGGAGTTCATGGTCTTCGACGAGGACTTCCCGCGCTCGATCCGCTTCGCCACCAGCCAGATCGAGAAGCACCTCAGCGAACTGGCCCGCCATGTCGAGGCCACGGGCCGCGCGGCGCCCGAACGGCTGGCCGGCCGCCTCAAGGCCCGGCTGGAGTTCGCCGACGTCGGCGAACTGGAGAGCCAGGGCGCCGGCGAACTGCTGACCACCGTGGCCAACGAATGCGCCCGCATCCACCAGGCGATCTACGAGACCTTCGTCGCCTATCCCCTGGAAATGCGCCTGCCTGCTTAGGAATCCCGCCGTGCTGCTCGAGATCCGCCACGTCACCCAGTACCATTACGAACAGCCCGTCCGCGAAAGCCTGATGGAGCTGTGGATGCAGCCGCAGAAGGGCGCCCGCCAGCGGCTGGTCAGCTTCGAGCTGGACATCGAGCCGGCGGCCCAGGTGTTCTCGTACGCCGACAGCTTCGGCAACGCCGTCTATCATTTCGACGTGCCCCAGCCGCACGACGGCCTGACCATCATCGCCCGCTCCGCCGTCGAGACCGAGCCGGTGCATGAATGGCCCCTGCCGCTGGACATGGGCGAGTGGGAACGGCTGAAGAGCGCCTTCGTGCGCGGCGAGTGCTTCGACTATCTGCGGCCCCACGGCTTCGTCCAGGTGACGCCCGCCCTCGAGACGTTCATCGCCGAGCACGATCTCGACGCCCTGCGCCGCAAGGACCCGTTCTCGGCCGTCCAGGCGCTGTGCGACACGATCTACCGGGCCTTCGAGTACCAGCCCGGGGTCACCGACGCCGACAGCCCCATCGACCTGGCGCTGAGCGCCGGCCGGGGCGTCTGCCAGGACTTCGCCCACGTCATGCTGGCCGTCTGCCGCGCCTGGGGCATCCCCGCCCGCTACGTCTCCGGCTATCTGTTCACCGACCGCGAGGCCGGCGACCGCTCCGATCCCGACGCCACCCACGCCTGGGTCGAGGTGTTCCTGCCCAGCTATCGCTGGGTGGGGTTCGATCCGACCAACAATGTCATGACCGGCGAGCGCCATGTCGCCGTGGCCGTGGGCCGCGACTACAGCGACGTCACCCCGTCGCGCGGCGTCTACAAGGGCGATTCCGAGAGCCACCTGGCCGTCGGCGTCTCGGTGCGCCGGGCGCGGGCGGCGGTGGCCGAGCCGGAGTTCCTGCGCCTGCCTCGCCCCGCCGCCCCGCTGGGTTCGGCCAACCGCCGCCGGGCCAGCGCCGACGCCATCCGCGAACAGCAGCAGCGCCAACAGCAGCAGCAACAGCAGCAGTAGACCGCCCGGCCCGACGCATCCTAGGTTAGCGCTAACAAAGCGACGACCTGGGGAGGGCGCGGATGTCGGAAGGGCCGAACGGGGCGTCGCCCCGCCTGGCGATCGTGGACGGTCTGCGGGGCTACGCCCTGATGGGCCTATTCCTGGTCCACATGCTGGAATATTTCGAGCTCTACTGGTCCGACCCGACGCCCAATCCGGTGACCACGGCGGTCTTCACCCTGTTCATGGGCAAGACCTTCTCACTGCTGGCCCTGTGCTTCGGCTTCAGCTTCTTCGTGATGATGGACGGCGCCGCGCGGCGGGGCCAGCCGTTCGCCGGGCGCTTCGCCTGGCGGCTGACCCTGCTGGCGGGGATCGGCCTGCTGCACGGCCTGGTCTATCGCGGCGACATCATCGTGGTGCTGGCCCTGGCGGGCTTCGTCCTGATCCCGTTCGACAAGGTCCGCTCCAACCGCGCGCTGCTGGCCGTGGCCGGGGTCTGCTTCCTGCAGCCCTACATCCTGCTGTGGATCGCGGCGGGCGCGGCCGGCGCGCCGTGGGCGCTGAACAAGCCGCACTTCTTCTCCGATCCGGCCATGGCGGTCTATCTGAGCGGCGACCTCGGCCAGGTGCTGCGGGCCAACCTCTGGGAGGGTCAGGTCAACAAGTGGTGGTTCTTCATCGAGACCGGCCGCTGCGTGCAGGTGCTGGGCCTGTTCCTGATCGGGCTGGTGCTGGGCCGGATCGGCTTCTTCGCCGACCTGGGACGGTTCGCCCGGGGCCGCGCCGTGGCCCTGGCCGCCGTGATCCTGTTCGCGGCGGTCTGCTACGTCCTGAAGGCCAGGACCGGCGGCCATCACAGCGGTCCGGTGTTCTGGGCCAACATGCTGTTCGGCGGCTGGTTCGACCTGTCGTGCATGGCCGCCTCGGTGCTGGTCTTCATCCTGCTGTGGCGGGCCGGAGGCGAGGCCGTGCTGCGCGCCCTGGTCCCGGCGGGGCGCATGACCCTGACCCTCTATGTCGCCCAGTCGCTGGTGTTCATCCCGCTGTTCTACCCGCTGGGCCTGGGCCTCTACGCGAAGATCACCCCCGCCCTCGCCCTGACCGCCGGCCTGATCGCCGTGGCGGCGCAGCTGCTGCTGGCCTCGGCCTGGTTCAAGGCCTTCCACTACGGCCCGCTGGAATGGCTGTGGCGGTGCGGGACGCGCCGGTCGTTCGACATCCCGTTCCGGCGCAAGCCCGAGCCCCGCCCCGTCTAGAAAGCTACCCGGCCTAGGCCGGATAGACGTGGCTCTTGCGGGCAGCGACCTTGATCGTCCCGGTGAAGCGGGCGGCCTCGGCGCGCGAGCCGCTGATCTCGATGTGGCGGCCGTCGGCCGTGACGGCGGAGGCCGAGGCCAGGGCGCCCTGCACGTGGACCCGGTCGACCCGGACCTCGAAGCCGCCGTCGTCCAGGGCGAAGTCGTGCGGCCGCACGAAGCCCACGGCCGCCCCGTCGCGGGCGCCGTTGGCGGCGAACGACACCGCGCCCGACGTGAAGCGTCCGCCCGAGACCGTCCCCTCGAACCGGTTGGCCTCGCCCACGAAGCCGCAGACGAACGGGGTGGCGGGGTTGTCGTGCACCTCGTCCGGCGTGCCGATCTGCTCGATCCGGCCGGCGTTCAGGATGGCCACGCGGTCGGCCAGGCCCAGGGCCTCTTCCTGGTCGTGGGTGACGAAGATGGTGGTGACGCCGGTGGCGTCGTGGACGCGGCGCAGCTCCTTGCGCAGCGACTTGCGGACCGTGGCGTCCAGGGCGCCGAACGGCTCGTCCAGCAGCAGCACGCTGGGCTGCACCGCCAGGGCCCGCGACAGGGCCACGCGCTGGCGCTGGCCGCCCGACAGCTGCGAGGGGTAGCGCTTGCCCAGCCCGTCCAGCTCGACCAGCTTCAGCAGTTCGTCGACCCGGCGGGCGATCTCGGCCTTCGGCGGCTTGTCCTTGCCCTTCCGCACGTCCAGGCCGAACGCGATGTTGCGGGCCACGGTCATGTGCTTGAACAGGGCGTACTGCTGGAACACGAAGCCGACGCGGCGCGCGGCGGCCGAGGCGAAGGTGACGTCCTCGCCCTCGAACAGCACCTGGCCGGCGTCGGGGAATTCCAGGCCGGCGATCGTGCGCAGCAGGGTCGTCTTGCCCGAGCCCGAGGGACCCAGCAGGGCCACCAGCTCGCCGTCGGCGATCTCGAGGTCGACATGGTTCAGGGCCGGGTAGCGGCCGAACTTCTTTTCGACGGAACGGATGGAGATGGTCATGGGGTCTGATCGTTCCGGTCTGATCTAGTGGCCGCCGCCGCGCTTGACGTCGGGTTGGGCGATCTCGAGCGCGCTCTTGAGCACCAGGGTCACGATCGCCAGCAGGCACAGCAAGGCGGCGACGGCGAAGGCGGAGACGAAGTCGTACTCGTTGTACAGAATCTCGACGTGCAGCGGCATGGTGTTGGTCAGGCCGCGGATGTGGCCGCTGACCACCGAGACGGCGCCGAACTCGCCCATGGCCCGGGCGTTGCACAGCAGCACGCCGTACAGCAGGCCCCAGCGGACGTTGGGCGCGGTCACCCGCCAGAAGGTGTAGAGGCCCGACGCGCCCATCGAGACGGCCGCCTCCTCCTCCGACACGCCCTGCTCCTGCATCAGCGGGATCAGCTCGCGGGCGATGAACGGGAAGGTCACGAAGATCGTGGCCAGCACGATGCCGGGGATGGCGAAGATGATCTTGATGTCGTGGTCGATCAGGCGCTCGCCGAACCAGCCCTGCAGGCCGAAGACCAGCACATAGATCAGGCCCGCCACGACCGGCGACACCGAGAACGGCAGGTCGATCAGGGTGATCAGCAGCGGCTTGCCGGGGAAGTCGTGCTTGGCGATCGCCCAGGCGGCGCACAGGCCGAACACGGCGTTGAACGGCACGGCGATGCCGGCGGTGATCAGGGTCAGCTTGATTGCGGCCCAGGCGTCGGGCGTCGAGACCGCGGCGATCGCGGGGCCCAGCCCCTTGCGCAGCGCTTCGGCGAACACCGCGGCCAGCGGAAGGATCAGGACCAGGCCCAGGAAGGCCAGGACCAGGCCGATGACCACGACCTTGGCCCACAGCGGATCGTCGGTCGGGTGGCGGGCGTGGGCCCGGGACGGAGCGGCCATCAGACGAACCTCCGCGACCAGGCCTGGATGGCGTTGATGACCAGCAGCATCAGGAACGACACGCCCAGCATGACCAGGGCGATGGCCGCGGCGTTGGCGTATTCGAACTGCTCCAGCTGGATGATAATCAGCAGCGGCGCGATCTCGGACTTGTAGGGCATGTTGCCGGCGATGAAGATCACCGAGCCGTACTCGCCGACCCCTCTGGCGAAGGCCAGGGCGAAGCCGGTCAGCCAGGCGGGGCCCAGGGCCGGCAGGATGATCCGGCCGATGGTGGCGAAGCGCCCGGCGCCCAGACTGGCGGCGGCTTCCTCGACATCGGCCGACAGGTCGCGCATCACCGGCTCCAGGGTGCGGACCACGAACGGCAGGCCGATGAAGATCAGGGCGATGGTGACGCCGACGGGATTGTAGGCGGCCTTGATCCCCAGCGGGGTCAGGTACTGGCCCACCCAGCCGTTGGGGGCGTAGAGGGTGGCCAGGGAGATGCCGGCCACGGCGGTGGGCAGGGCGAACGGCAGGTCGACCAGGGCGTTGACCACGGCCTTGCCGGGGAACTCGTAGCGGACCAGGGCCCAGGTGGTCAGCACGCCGAACACCCCGTTGATCACGGCGGCGACGAACGCCGCGCCGAAGGTCAGGCGATAGGCGGCGACGGCGCGCTCGGAAAAGGCGGCGGCCAGGAACTGGCTCGGCGACAGGCTGGAGGCCTTGATGGCCACGGCCGACAGCGGGATCAGCACGATCAGCGACAGGACCGTCAGGGTGACGCCCAGGGTCAGGCCGAAGCCGGGAATGGCCGAGCGGCGTCGGAACAGCGGTCGTCGCGGCTCCTTGATCCCGGAAGGACGGGCGGCTGCGGGAATCGTCTCGGCGGTCATCGGGTGATCGTCGTCCAGCATCCGCGTGGGGCTCCGCAACGGAGCCATGAAAACAAGAACGCGCCAAGCGCTGAAAAGAGCGACGGGCGTAGTGAAGCTGAGCGGCTTAAATCCCTACACGGCCAGTGGGGTCAATTGAGTTCGTCGAAGGCGGGGGCCAGAAAAACTGTGGGGGGCCCGTTCTCCGACGGCGACATGCCCTCGGGCGTGTCCCCGGGTCTTGGCTCCGTGGAGGCTGATGGGGACACGCGCGAGCGCATGTCCCCGGCCGGGAAGCCCGGCGGGTGGTGGGAAGGGTGCGAAGCGCCCGGGCCTCGCCCGGATGATTTGCAGTTTTGAATACCGTTTCGACGAAGTCAGGCGCTTCGCGTGGAGCCGTTATCCGGTGAGCGTTCGGGACGCGGGGTTTTAACCCGCTCCCGCTTTACGCCCCCGACGGGCGGGGTGCTGGCTGCACCCCGGACCGCCCGGGCGATTTCAGCCCGGGCCTGCCGGCTCGGTCCGTCTCCCCGAGCGCCGAAGCTTCGTCGCGGCTAGGGCGAACCTGCTCCAACTCCAACCCAGGGCGTCTCCGAGGAGACATGACGGACAAGCCTTCCCGCTCGTCCACCCCCGAAGGCCGCATCGGTCGCCGTACGTGCGCCCTCCCCCGCCTTCAGGTGACGAGCATTATGCGGCCGCCCGGAAGCCCAAGGATCGGAAACGAGTATTTTCCTCTATCGCTTTGATTTCGTTGGACTCGATTTCACATTCGACGGGGATGGACGCGTCGCGCGATGGACAGCGTGTTCGTCGCATGGTTGAACAAGCTTCAGTTCAAGGGGGCTTCAGACATGACCGACACGACCGCCGCTTCGCGCCGATTTGAGATTGGACGCGTGATTTCAGGAACCTTCGGCGTCATCGGCCGCAATTTCGGTGCGTTCGCGCTGATGGCCCTGCTGCTGGGCGGCCTGCCCAACCTCCTGGTCAGTTTCGGCCAGCTCTGGATCGCCGGCGGCGTCAAGACCTTCTCGCCTCAGGTGTTCGCCGGCTCGGCCGTGGGCCTGATCGTCATGATGGTCGCCGCGTTCGTGCTGCAGGCCGCGATCGTCCACGCGACCGTGGCGGACCTGAACGGCCGCCGCGTGGTGGTGGGCGAGAGCCTCAAGGCGGGGCTCAGCAACTGGCTGCCGCTGCTCGGCCTGGCCATCCTGATGGGCCTGGGCCTGATGCTCGGCTTCCTGCTGCTGATCGTGCCCGGGATCATCCTGGCGGTGATGTGGTCGGTCGCCGTGCCGGCCAAGGTGGTGGAGAAGATCGGCGTGACCGACGCTTTCCAGCGCAGCCGCGACCTGACCCGCGGACGCCGCTGGGCGATCTTCGGCCTGTTCGTCATCTACGTGATCGCCCTGTGGATCGTGGAAGCGCTGATCATGGCCGCCGCGATGCCGTTCATCCTGTCCAAGGGCCTGCCGACGCCGGACTCGGTCGGCCTCACCACCGTGAACGCCGCCACCATGATCGCCTCCGCCCTGATCGCCACCATCACCACCCTGGTCAGCACGGCCGGCGGCGCGACCCTCTATTCCGAACTGCGCGGCACGCGCGAAGGCGTCGGCCCCGAAGCCATGGCCTCTGTGTTCGACTGAGCATGGCCGACGCCGCTCCCGGCCGGTTCAACACAGGGCGCGCCGTCAGGCGCGCCCTCGCCATGCTGAAACGCAACATCGTCGCCAATCTGGCGTGGGCCGTGGTCTTCACTGGCCTGCCTGACCTGGCGATGGCCTACGCCAACCAAGGTTTCTCCGAGGACGCGCCCTTCGGCTCGCTGGCGCGCTGGGGCTTCCTGGTCGGGACGATGCTGGCCTCCATGTTCGGCATGACCGCGCTCCAGGCCGTGATCGCCCGTCGCACGGCCCTGGACGACAGCAACCGACGCGCGTCCTCCAGGAGTGTCTTCGGAGGCTTGAGCGACTACCTCGCCTTGGCGACCCTGGGCCTGGTCACGGGTCTCGGCATCGTCGCCGGCTACGCCCTTCTGGCCATTCCCGGGATCATTCTCTCGCTTGCCTGGTTCGTAGTGGTCCCTGCGATGGTGACCGAACGCCTGGGCGTGATGGAGTCGATCCGGCGCAGCAACGCCCTGACCCGGGAGGTCAGGGGAGAAATCTTCGGACTGTGGGTAGGGGTCGGGATCTTGAGCTTCCTCGCCGCCTGGGTGGGCGGCCTCGCCATCGACGCGCTGGGAATCCCGGCGCTCAGCCTCGTGGTCAGTTCCGCCATCCAAGCCGTGATCGGCCTGGTGGACGCCATCCTCGTGGTGGCGGTCTATCAGGACCTGCGCGAGAGCCAGGAGGGCTCGCCCGCCGATCGCCTGGTCGAGGTCTTCGCCTAGCGGCGCGCGATCGCGGTCACGCCCCGGTCGCCGCCGCCCCATCCCCGTCGTCCGAAGACTTGAAGAAGCTGTTGGCCTTCTCGACCAGCCACTTCAGCGCGTTCTCGGAGGCCAGGCCCGCGAACAGGCCAAGGGAGGCCAATGCGGGCGGGGACAGCTGGTTTACCGCCTGGGTGGCCTCGGTCGCCTGGGGCTGGATCAGGAAGCTGGCGCCCGCCGAGATGACGAAGAACACCGTGAACCCGGCCAGCGCCCCCAGCAGCGGCCGCACGCCGAACGCCATCCAGGTCCGGTCGGGCTCGCCCTTCGGCGCCGCCAGCATGCCGAGCTCGACATAGAGCGAATAGACGGCCGCCCCGATCGCCCCCATCAGCCCGGTGAAGCTGGCGACGATCACGCCCGACGGCAGGAAGAAGGCGAACTCGAACAACGGAATGGCGTGGCGTTGCTTGTTGAAGCTGAGCGCGACGGCCTTCTGGTCCTCGGTGGAGCCCTCGTCGGCGCCGACGGGGCCGGTGACGGGCTGGTCCGCCTGATCCGCCTGATCCGCCTGATCCGATGGGGCGGGCGGCTTGCTCCCGTTGTATTCCGCCTTGGCCGCGGCGAGCGCGGTTTCGGCGTGGCCGTTGCGATCCACCAGGTCGTCGCGGACGAACTGCGCGTTGCGATAGGCGTCGTAGAGCTGTTGGGCGGCCGCGACCCGCTTGGGGATCTCGGCCCCTTCGGCCCAGTCGTGCTGGTCGTTGTCGGTGACGATGTCGGCCAGGCATTGCTCCAGCTCGCAGGTCGGCTGGACGTTGCGGAAGGTGATCCAGACCGAGTTGACGGCGGCAGTGCTCTTCTGCTTGGCCTCGTCGACCCTCACCTTGGCCGCCCGGATTTTCTCGTCCAGCGCGGTCAGCTCCTGGCTGGTGGTTTCGATCTCGGCTTCCAGGGCGTTCAGGCGATCGGCAAGACGGCTGATCGTGAACGGGGCGAGGCGCGAATTGGCGCCGACCGCCACCCGCGCCGCCGACTGGGTCTCGATGACGGTGTAGAAGAAGGCGAAGATCGCCGGGACGAGGATGAACCAGACGAACCCCAGCAGCACCCGGTTGGCGATCCGCATCCAAGACAGGTCCATGCTCGATCGCTCCCCGAGAACGTTTCCACCCTCTCAGATTGCGCTCAAATATATCTCTACCGCAACGTTATAACGACCGCCCCGCCACCTGGGCGTCAGCTCTTGTCGTGCTTGTCCTTGCGTCGCTTGCCCAGCAGCAGGCGCGATTCCAGCCGTCCGCGCAGGGCCGCGTAATAGGCCGCCAGGAAGTCGCCGTCCGACTCGTAGGGCGCGGCCTGCCAGCCGATCTTCAGGCGGATGCGAGCCGCGACCAGGGCGATGGTCTTGCTCTCGTAGCGGCGCAGCACGTCCTCCAGCACGTGCAGCTCCTTGACGCCGTAGGCGTCCAGCTGGGCCTGGGTGAACTTGAAACGCCCCACCGGCGGCCGCGAGGTCTCGACCAGGTCGGGCGCCAGTTTGCGGGTCGGCGCCTTGACCACCCAGGTCCCGGCGACCATGTCGCCCACCCGCAGGCGGTCGCGGTTGAACAGCGGGAACAGCACGAAGACCAGGCACCACACCAGGCCCGCCAGGTTGATCCAGGCGCTGACCTTGTCGCCGCTGGAGGCCAGGAAGCTGAGGGGCAGGTAGAGCTCGATCTCGCGCATGGCGTTGCGGGCGAAGATGGCGTCGGCGGTCAGGCGGCCGCCGTTGCGCGCCGCCACCCGCACGCCCATGGCCCGCTTGCCCGGCGTGGCCGCGCCCGGGGTCAGCTCGAACAGCACGAAGTAGAGGTTGCGCAGGATGAAGAACACCAGCAGCCCCAGGGTGCCGACCAGCTCCCAGCCCTTGCCCTTGGTGCCGACCATCGTCAGGACGGCCAGCAGGAAGAAGGCGATCAGCACGCCCAGCATGATCGCCAGGTCGATGAACAGGGCGGCGGCGCGCTCGCCCGCGTCGCCCAGGCGCAGCTTCAGGTCCACGCCCTCGGGGGTGACCAGCGACCGAGCCCGGGTGTCCTCGCGCGCGCCGGGATCGTAGGGCGTAGTCGCCGCGGCCTTGGCCGTCTTGGTCGCCGGCTTCATGCGGCGCTCCGGCGGCGCGGCAGGTACAGATAGGCCGGCCAGATCGCCAGGGTGGCCAGGGCGATGCCGTAGCGGGCCCAGTCGTTCTGGATCACCTGCCGGCCGACGCCCTCCAGGATGCCGGCGCAGAACAGCATGACCACGACCCCGGCCATCAGGGTGGCCGACTGCCGTCCCGCCTGGGCCATGGCGGCCGGACGGCTGAGGTCGCCGGGGAAGGCCAGGGTCCAGCCGATCCGCAGGCCCGCGGCCCCGGCCAGGATGACGGCCGAAATCTCGGTGACCCCGTGGATGGCCAGCCAGCCCCCGGCCTCGAAGCCCAGGCCGCGCATGCCGAACACCGCCAGAAAGGCCCCCAGCATCGCTCCATTGTAGGCCATCAGCATGGCGGTCGGCAGGCAGAAGGCGAAGCCCAGGGCGAAGGCGAACAGGGCCACGCCCGAATTGTGGGTGAACAGGAAGGCCGCGAACACCGACAGGCCCTTGTGCTCGCCGTGGTCGTAGAGCGTGCTGCGCATCGCCTCGGCCGAGGCGGCGGGGCCGCGCCCGTCGGCCAGGCTGTCGGGCACGAAGGCGCTGAACCAGTCCGGGTCGTGCAGGGTCAGGAAATAGGCCGCCAGCACCCCGGCCAGGGTGAGCAGGAAGCTGACCAGGGTCTCGCGCCACAGGGCCTTGGCGGCCTCGGGCCAGGCGCGGGTGAAGAAGCCCCCCACCCGCTCGACTAGGTTCGACCGCGTGCCGTAGACTAGGAAATAGGCCCGGGTGCTCAGGCTCTCCAGATAGTCGACCAGCCCCTGGTCCAGCGAGGTGGCGCGGGCCACCGACAGCGATGACAGGGCCTGGCGGTAGAGCACCGGCATGGCCAGCAGCTCCTCGTCGCTCAGCGCCCGGGCCGAACCCTTGCCGACCTTGGTCAGCAGCTTCTCCAGCCGGCGCCAGTCGTCCTCGCGCTCGGCGCGGAAGCGGTAGCTCTTCAGGTGCAGTTCGGCCATCAGAGCAGGTCCCGGCGCTTGAGGTCCAGATAGCTCGCCAGCAGGGCCGGACCGACCTGGTCGGCCGACGCCTCGACGATCTCCACGCCCATGCGGCGCAGGCGGGTGATCACCACGTCGCGCTCGCGCAGCAGCGAGGCGGCGACCACGGCGCGCGACACGTCGTCGGCCTCGACGGGCGCCTTGCGCTCGATCGCCTCCAGCTCCTCGTCGCGCATCATCACGAACAGCACCAGGTGCTGGCGCAGCAGGCGGCCGACGTTCTCGAGCATCAGCTCGGCGCTGGTGGAGTCGGCGATGTCGGTGAACACCACGATCAGCGAACGCCGCGACAGCTGGCCCGACAGCTGGGTCAGGCCCAAGGTGTAGTTGGTCTCCTCGGTCGAATAGTCGATCGAGGCGGCCAGGCGCTGCAGGGCGCCGAAGGCGTTGGGGCCCGAGGTGACGCCGCTCGACACGTGCGGCTTGGCGTCGAAGCCGAACAGCCCGACCTTGTCGCCCATCTTCAGGCCCACATAGGCCAGCAGCAGGGTGGCGTTCAGGGCGTGGTCCAGGCGCGGCTTGCCCAGCAGGGGCTGGCTCATCAGCCGGCCGGTGTCGATGGCCGCCACGATGTGGTGGTTGCGCTCGACGTGGAATTCCTTGGCCAGCAGCGCGCCGTGGCGGGCCGACTGCTTCCAGTCGATGGCCCGGCGGTTCATGCCGGGTCGGAAGTCGGTCAGGGCGTGGAAGTCGCTGCCGCCGCCCAGGTCCAGCTGCAGGCGGTGGCCCACCGACGGATCGCGCGAGAACAGGCGCAAGGCCTCCTCCTTGACGCCGGCGATGTCCAGGGTGACCGGGATCACCTGCTCCAGGGCGTCGTCGCGCTGCTTCCACATCAGGCCCAGCGGGCCGCGCCAGCGGGCCGAGACGCGGTGCACCCTGCCCTCCCCGCGCCGGACGGCGGTCAGGCTCAGGGGCAGGCCGGCCTGGCGGTCGCGCACCCGGGCCCGACCGTGGGCCGGTTCGGCGGTCAGGCGGTCGTCTAGGTCGACGGCGAACTCCACGCTCCACGGGGCCACGCCGCGCGGGAACGTCGCCTGCAGCAGGACCGGCCTGGTCGCGCCGCTGGCCATGGCGCCGGGCGCGGTCAGGCTCAGCTGCATGCGCCGCCGGCCCGGGGCCAGCAGCGCGTCGACGAACAGCAGGGCCGCCGCCAGCGCGATCCAGGCGGGACCGACCAGCCACAGGCGCGCGGAGACGAGCGCCGCCGCCAGCGCCAGGGGCGCGCCCAGCACCGTCAGGAAGATCGCCCGCGCCGTGGGATAGATGCGCAAGGTCGGCCCCTAGCCTTCCAAAGTCGTCTTGAGGATCATCGCGGCGCCTCGACCTGGTCGACCAGGCCGCGCACCACGTCGTCGACCTTGCGGCCCTCGATCTCGGCGGCGGGCGACAGGATCACGCGGTGGCGCAGGGCCGGCAGGGCCAGGGCCTTGACGTCGTCGGGGATGACGTAGTCGCGGCCTTCCAGGGCGGCGCGAGCCCGGGCGGCCACGGCCAGCATGGCCGCGCAGCGCGGCGAGGCCCCGCCCGACAGTTCGCCGGTGTCGCGCGTCGCCCGCACCACGCCGACGATGTAGCGGACGATGTCGTCGGTCAGGCGCACGGACGCCACCGCGGCCACGGCCTCGGAGATGGTCCGCGTGTCGCCGGCCGGCTCGACGCCGAAGCTTTCCGGCGAGAACTGGCCGGTGCGGCCGCCGTGGCTGGCGACGATGGCGGTCTCCTCGGCCAGGCTGGGATAGGCCAGCACGTGCTTGAACAGGAAGCGGTCAAGCTGGGCCTCGGGCAGCGGATAGGTGCCCTGCTGCTCCAGCGGGTTCTGAGTGGCCACCACCATGAAGCGCTCGCTGAGCGGATGGCGCTCGCCGTCCAGGGTGACGTTGCGCTCCTGCATGGCTTCCAGCAGGGCCGCCTGGGTCTTGGGCGGCGTGCGGTTGATCTCGTCGGCCAGCAGCAGCTCGCAGAAGATCGGGCCCTTCACCAGGGTGAAGGCGCTGGTCTGGAAGTTGAACAGGTTGGCGCCCAGGATGTCGCCCGGCATCAGGTCGGGCGTGAACTGGATGCGCCCGAACTGCAGGTTCACCGCCTGGGCGAAGCACTGGGCCAGGAAGGTCTTGGCCGTGCCGGGCGGACCTTCCAGCAGCACGTGGCCGCCGGCGAACAAGGCCGTCAGCATCAGGTCGATGGTGTCGTTCTGGCCGACCACGGCCTTGGCCGTCTGCGCCCGGATCCTGCCGGCCAGCGCCTGCACGTCAGCCACGTTCACGAGTCATCTCCAGTCTCCACTGATGCCATTTTGCGGCGACCTTCATCAGGTCGCCGAGCGAACGGACCGTTCGGGTTTCCTCGTCCAGGCGCGAGGCGCTGTCGGCCGCGCCGAAACGCTCGCCCTGACGGTCCAGGAAGTCGGTGAGGGCCAGGCCCTCCAGGCGCGAGCCGCCGGCCCGCAGGCCGCCCAGGGCCTTGACGGCGGCGGCGCGCTGCAGCTCGGCGTAGCGTGGGGCCAGGGCCGGTTCGCGGCGGGCCATGCGGATCAGGCCGGCGGAATTGTCGATCAGGGCGTCCTTGCCCAGGGCCAGGGCCCGTTCGCCGCGCCGCACCGCCCGGAACCGCGCGGCGGCGTGCAGCCCCATCAGCGCGGCGGCGGCCACCAGGCACAGGGTGGCCCCGACGAACGGCGCCTCGAAGGCGAGTTTCAGCACGCCGCGCGAGCGGGAGAAGCCGTTCAGCGTTACGTCGAAGGCGATGACCTTGCTCTCCTTCGGCCGATAGCCGCCATCCGGGATGGCGCGGTCGCGCAGGACCCGCAGCATCCCGACCCCGGCGCGCGCCGTGCGGATGTCCTTCAGGCCCATGGTGTTGATCAGGTCCGGGTCGGCCAGGATGTAGGTCTCGGTCGGCATCCGCCGGGCCAGGACGACCCGGCCCTGGGCGTCGGTGAGGACGGGGACCAGGTTCGGGCCGGATATGCTCTGCAGATTCCTGATCGGACCGGTGTCGACCGACATCCCGTCGAACAGGCCGCCCGGCGCGCCGACCAGCCGGCGCGGCCCCGCATCCTTGGCGAGCGTCGTCACCGCCTTGGGGATGCCGACGGCCTTCAGCAGATCGGCCTGCTCGCTCGGGCGCACGGGTTCCAGCCCCATGACCCAGCCCGGATGCTTGGGGTCCAGCCCGCCGCGCCACTTGGGCAGCACCACCAGGGTCCGCGACGACAGCAGGGCGGCCTTGACGTAGGCGTCCCGGGTGACGTTGACGTCCGGCGCGAAGATGATCAGCCCGGGCTCGTCGCGCCGCAGGTCGCGCCGGCTGACGATCACCGGCTCGCCCAGCCTGCCCAGCAGGCGCACCATGCCGCCGTAGCCGACGGCCGACTTCGACAGGGCGTGGGCCCGGCCGTTGTCGCCCGACTGCAGGTCGGGCGCGTAGGTCGACAGCACCACGAAGGCCGAGAAGGCGAACACCCCGGCCAGGATCATGCCCAGCACGACCTTGGGCGAGAACAGGCCGCGGTCGCCCTCGCCGGGGCTTTCCGTCGCGACGGCGGGCTGGACGTCGCTCATCGCCAGGCCTCGGCGAAGGCGAAGCCCTCATAGGCCCGGCGGCAGGCGGCGAATTCCTCGGCGCCGACCGACCGGCCGCCGAAGAAGCTGCGCTCCACCACCCGGGCGATCTCGCTGAAGGTGCGGCGCACGCGCTCGGGCACGCCCTCCAGCTCGGCGATGTCGCGGCTGGTCAGGGCGGGCTTGATCAGGTCCGGGCGCTTGCCCTCGATGTCCTCGATGCTGCGGAACAGGATCAGGTGGACGGCCTCGGCGAAGCGGCCGGCGGCGGCCAGCTTGTCGGCGTCCTCCAGCAGGGTCCGCGCCTTGGCGGCGGTGGGGCGCCAGCCGTCGTCCTGCAGGGGCGGCCCCTTGGTCGTCTTGAAACTGGGCCAGCGCGTGGCGATCAGCTCGCGGGCCAGGAAATACAGGATCAGCGCCGCGCCCAGGATCAGCCCGCCCCAGAACACCCAGGCCAGATACGGCGCGAGGGCCGCCAGGGCCTTGCCGATCGCCAGCAGCCAATCGGGCACGTCCGGCGGCTTGGGCGCGGCGGTCGGTTCGAACTGCAGGTCCTTGCCGCGCAGCAGGGCGCCGTGGGCGCGCGCGAAAGCGTCCGACGCGCCGTCGAAACCCGGCGACGCCGCGTTGCGATCCACACCAGCCCCCGCCCTCAAACGCCCACTCCCGACAACCCCGTCGCTACAGCTAGACGATTCAACTTTCGGTGTCGCCTCCTACCGACATCGACCGGTCGAGGTCGTGGCGCCGGCCGGGATTCGATTCGCCGGGGTCCGTTCCGCACCGCGCCCCGGATCGTCCGGGAGCACACGGATGCGCCGCGCCGATCCCGAGCGCCCCACCGCCGGAGGGCGTCTCCGGGGTGGCGAATTTCGTCCGTTATTTCAAAGGGAAGATTGGTGGGCCGGCTGGGATTCGAACCCAGGACCATTCGATTAAAAGTCGAATGCTCTACCACTGAGCTACCGGCCCGCATCGACACGGCGGGTGGCCGGTGGAAGCGGCGCGGAACATAGTCGGGGGGCGCTCGCGTCGCAAGCGCGGTTTCGCATGGAGAGGAGATGACGAACGCATCTTTCGCGCGGTAGGGTCGGTCCATGCGCAGTCTCGTGCTTCTCGCCGTCGCCGTTCCCGTGTTGGCCGCCTGCGCGTCCAATTCGGAACCGCCGCCGCAGAAAATCCAGACGACCTCCGACGCCAACAAGGATGGCATCACCGGCGCGGCCCAGGCGCCGCTGCGCGACATGAACATCGTCCGCACCAAGATCCCGCCGGTGCTGCTGGAGGCCATGGCCGATCCCTACGCCCGGCCGCCCGGCAAGAAGATCAGTTGCGACACGCTGATCATGATGGTCGCGCCGCTGGACCTGGCGCTGGGCGAGGACGTCGATCGGCGGCCGCCGGAAGATGACGAGGACCTGCTGGACCGCAGCAAGCGTATGGCCGGCTCGGCCGCCTTCGGCGCCATGGCCAGCGCCGCCCAGGACCTGATCCCGATGCGCGGCTGGGTCCGCAAGCTCAGCGGCGCCGAAAAGCACGACAAGCTGGTGCAGCACGCGGTCGCTTCGGGCGCGATCCGCCGCGCCTATCTGAAGGGCCTGGGCGAGGCGCGCGGCTGCAACCCGCCGGCCACGCCCCAGCACCTGGCCAAGCCCGCCGCGCCCATCGTCGAGAAACGCTTCCCCTGGGAGAAGGACCAGCCGGCGCCGGACGCCGCCGCCGATACCGCGACCGCCACGGCCGACACACCCGTGGTCGACGCGCCGGAGCAGCCTGCGTCGCCGCCCAAGAAGAAGAAAAAGCCGTTCTACAAGGTGTGGTAGGTCGGAAGGCTGTGGTCGAGAACGTCTGACGTTCGGGAGGGCACGTGGAATCGCCAAGTCTGCTGACATACGGCGTCGCCGCCGCGGTCGCCGTTCCCTTCGCCGTCACGGGCGCGGGAGCCTACGCCCTGGCGGCCCTCACCCGATGGAAGGGGCTCGCGGTCGCCCTGATCTGCGGCCTTGTCGCGCCGGCATGCGTCGGCCTCTTCGCCTGGCTCGGCCCGGCGACCAGGCCCGATCCACGTTCGATCGATGGTCCGGCCTACATACTGGTCGCCCTGATCGTCTGGGCGCTGCTCCTGATCCCAGCCTGCTTGATCGCCAGCTCGCTCGGCGTCTGGCTGAGGCGCAGGGGGCGGAATCGGCGCATGCCCGTCCCGTCGAGCTAGGCCGCCCTACCCGCCCTGGTGCCGTTCCCGGAAGTCCCGGCGGAACTGCTCGAACCGGCCTTCGGCGATGGCGCCGCGCATGGCGGCCGTCAGGGCCTGGAAGAAGGCGATGTTGTGCCAGGACAGCAGCACCTGACCCAGGATCTCCTCGGCCTTGAACAGATGGCGAAGATAGGCCTTGGAATAGTCGCGGCTGGCCGGGCAGTCGCTGGTCGGGTCCAGCGGGTCCTCGTCCTCGGCGTAGCGGGCGTTCTTGATGTTGATCGCCCCGTCCCAGGTCCAGGCCTGGCCGTGGCGGCCCGAGCGGGTGGGCAGGACGCAGTCGAACATGTCGACGCCGCGATAGACCGCTTCCACCAGGTCGATCGGCTTACCCACGCCCATCAGGTAGCGCGGACGATCCTGGGGCAGCATCGCGGGCGCGTAGTCCAGCACCTCGCACATGGCCTCGTGCCCCTCCCCGACCGCCAGCCCGCCCAGGGCGTAGCCGTCGAAGCCGATCTCCTGCAGCCGCTCGGAGGACTCCTGGCGCAGGTTGCGGAAGGTCGAGCCCTGCTGGATGCCGAACAGGGCCTGGGCGTCGCGCGTCCCGAAGGCGGCCTTGGAGCGCTTGGCCCAGCGGGCGGACAGCTCCATGCCCTCGCGGGCCCGCTTCTCCTCGGCCGGCCAGGCCACGCACTCGTCCAGCTGCATGACGATGTCGCTGCCCAGCAGGTCGGCCTGGATCTCCATCGACCGCTCGGGGCTGAGCACGTGCTTGGAGCCGTCGATGTGGCTGGAGAAGGTGACGGCCTCCTCGGTGACCTTGCTGATGCCCGACAGGCTCATCACCTGGAAGCCGCCGCTGTCGGTCAGGATCGGCTTGTCCCAGCGCATGAACTTGTGCAGCCCGCCCAGGCGCTTCACCCGCTCGGCCGTAGGGCGCAGCATCAGGTGGTAGGTGTTGCCCAGGATGATGTCGGCGCCCGTGTCCTGGACCTGGTCGACCGTCAGGGCCTTGACCGTGGCGGCGGTGCCGACCGGCATGAAGGCCGGGGTGCGGATGTCGCCGCGCGGGGTCTTCAGGACGCCGGTCCGGGCCGCGCCGTCCGTGGCCGAGATCTCGAAGGGAAAGGCGACCATCAGGTTTGCTCGAAATCGGCGCGGAACAGCAGGCTGCCGTCGCCATAGGAATAGAAGCGATAGCCCGTGGCGATCGCGTGTTCATAGGCCGCCTTCATCGTCGCCTGGCCGGCGAAGGCGCTGACCAGCATGAACAGGGTCGACTTGGGCAGGTGGAAGTTGGTCATCAGCACGTCGGCGGCGCGGAAGCGGTAGCCGGGCGTGATGAAGATCGCCGTCTCGTCGGCGAACGGCCGGATCACGCCGTCCTCGCCCGTGGCGCTCTCCAGCAGGCGCAGGCTGGTGGTGCCGACGCAGACGATGCGGCCGCCGGCGGCGCGGGCGGCGTTCAGGGCGTCGGCGACCGCGGCCGGGACCTCGCCGAACTCGGCGTGCATCCTGTGCTCGGAGACGTCGTCGGTCTTGACCGGCAGGAAGGTGCCCGCGCCGACGTGCAGGGTGACGAAGTGCAGGCTGACGCCCTTGGCCTTCAGGGCCTCCAGCAGCTGGGGCGTGAAGTGCAGGCCGGCGGTCGGGGCGGCGACCGAGCCGTCCTCGCGGGCGTAGACGGTCTGGTAGTCGGCGCGGTCGCGGTCGTCCTCGGCGCGCTTGGCGGCGATGTAGGGCGGCAGCGGCATCTCGCCGTGGGCGGCCACGGCCAGGTCCAGGTCGACGCCGGAAAAGTCGAAGGCCAGCTCGATCTCGCCGCCCTCGTGCTTGGCCACGACGGTGGCGTCCAGCAGGCCGGCCATGCACCCGCGATCGCAGTCATGGCCGAAAGCGATGCGGTCGCCTTCCTTCAGGCGCTTGCCGGGACGCATGAAGGCGATCCAGCGGTCCGGCGCGACGCGCTTGTGCAGGGTGGCCTCGACCGAGACGGGCGAACCGTCGCCGCCGCCGGTCTCACGGCCGGCCCGCAAGCCCATCAGCCGCGCCGGGATCACCCGGGTGTCGTTGAAGACCAGGGCGTCGCCGGGCCGCAGGAAGTCCGGCAGCTCGTGGACGATCCGGTCTTCCAGGCCCCCGTCTTCTCTTGGGGCGCCAGGGCGGACCACCAGCAGGCGCGCGGAATCCCGCGGCTCGGCCGGCCGCAGGGCGATCGCCTCGTCGGGCAGGTGGAAATCGAAGTCGGACAGGCGCATGGGGCGGCTTCAAGGCCACGACGGGGCGGCAAGGTCAAGCGTCCTGGCGCCGCGCCGGTCCGAGCCGGATGGACAAACCCGGCCTCGCGCGGTCATCCTGCGGTCCGACGCATCAGCGGGGGGAGCCAATGACCGTCACGATCCGCCACCTGTTGGCCGCCTGCGCCTGCCTGTCGCTGGCCGCCTGCAAGCCAGCCGCCGAGACCAAGGCGCCCGAGACGGCGCCCGCGCCCTCCACCGCGCCGGCCGCCGTCCCGCCGGCCCCGGTGACCTTCTCGCACGACCCGGCCCTCGACGCGTTCGGCTACTATTTCACCGAGGCGGACGTGCGGTCGGGCGACCTGAAGCTGACCGCGCTGAACATCGGCCAGCCCAGCGACTTCGCCGACTGGGAGGCGGGCAAGCGGCCGGCCACCTTCGCGCCGATCTTCCTGGCCTTCGACGACGTCACCAGCCCGACGGCGGAGAACGAGCTGGGCCAGACCTACCACACGGTGTCGCTGCGGGTGATGCCGACCGCCTATCGCGTCGACGGCCAGCAGGTCAGCTTCCACGGCGTGGCCCCCGGGCTGGGCCAGGTGAGCTTCGACGGCGCCTTCGACCTCAAGGCCCTGGCCGACGCCAAGGCCGCCGGGCCGGGCGAAACCCTGTCCGTGCTGACCGGCGACCTGCAGGTGGGCGACCGGCGTTTCAGCAAGGTCGCCTTCCTGTACTTCGGCGGCGAGTAAGGCTGGCGCGGTCGTCATGCGGTCGTGCTAAGGCGTGGTCATGCCTCTGATCCTGCACCTCGCCAACCTGTTCCTGCGCGGCACCGCGCTCATGCTCGGCCTCGTGGCGGCGGCGGCGGGCCTGGCGTGCCTGGGCGGGGCGTTCAGCGTGCAGCTCGACGCCCTGACCCACGTCGCGCCCGTCTGGCTGGCCGTGGGCCTGGCCGGCATGGCCCTGGCCGCGATCTTCGCCCGCGACGCCGAGCGCCGCGCGGTCATGGGCCTGGCCGCCGTCGGCGTGCTGTCGACCGGCCTCCTGATCGTCCCGGAGGTCCTCTCCGGTCTGCACGCGCCGGCCAAGCCCGTCCCCGGCGCGACCGTGAAACTGGTCCAGTTCAACGTCTGGGGCGAGAACAACAATCCCAAGGCCACCGCGGACTGGATCCTGAGCCAGAACGCCGACGTGGTGATGATCGAGGAAGGCGGCGGCACGGCCTTCCCGGTGGTCCGGGCCCTGGCCAAGGCCTATCCGAACCACCTGACCTGCCGTGACCGGCAGGGATGCGACACCTGGATCTTCAGCCGCTGGCCCTTGCGCGCCCACCGCTCGTTCACCGAGGACAAGCTGCCGCTGTTCGGGGCGTGGGCGACGCTGGACCATCCCAAGGGCCCGTTCACCGTGGCTGCCACCCACTTCATCTGGCCGTTCCCGGGCGGTCCGCAGCAGGCGCAGAGCCGCCTGCTGGCGAAGACCCTGTCGCCGTTCCCCAAGGACACCCTGATCGTCACCGGCGACTTCAACTCCACGCCCTGGTCGTGGAGCCTGCGCCGGCAGGACAAGGCCCTGGGGCTGAAGCGGCGGACGCGGGCCCTGGCCAGCTGGCCCAGCGGCGAGTTCTCGCGCATCGCCAGCGCGCCCTTCCCCATCCTGCCGATCGACCACGTCTACGCCGGCAAGGCCTGGAAGACCGTCAAGGTCGCGCGCGGCCCCAAGCTGGGTTCGGACCATCGCGCCGTGATCGTGACCCTCACCCGGTAGGCGCGCAGAAAAAAGGCCCCGGTCTCCCGGGGCCTTTTCAGTTCAAGTTCAGCTCAAGGCCGCGGCGCTCAGGCGTCGGCGGCGATCTTGGCGCTGAGGATCTTGCCCGGATTGCGCGGCGGCTCGCCGGTCGGCAGGGCGTCGACGTTCTCCATGCCTTCGACCACCTGGCCCCAGACGGTGTACTGGTTATCCAGGAACGTGGCGTCGTCGAACACGATGAAGAACTGGCTGTTGGCCGAGTTCGGATCGGGGGTGCGGGCCATCGAGCAGACGCCGCGCACGTGCGGCTCCTTGGAGAACTCGGCCTTGATGTCCGGCTTGGCCGAACCTCCGCGGCCGGTGCCGGTCGGGTCGCCGCCCTGGGCCATGAAGCCGGGAATCACGCGGTGGAAGACCACGCCGTCGTAGAAGCCCTCGCGGACCAGTTCCTTGATGCGGTCCACGTGGCCCGGGGCCAGGTCGGGACGCATCTTGATCGTGACAGGCCCGGTCTCGAGCGTCAGCAGCAGGGTGTTTTCGAGGTCGGCCGACATGGTCATCCCTTAAGCTTGAAGAGGGGGAGGAAGAGAGTCGGGAAGGCTTCTATCCCGCTTTCCACAAGGGGGAAACCGCCCGGTTGCATCCCGAACGCGGATCAATTGTCACAGCTCAGCTTGCCCGCTAGCGAACGTCGACCGGCAGATCGAGGTCGCAAACCGAGAAATCGGCGCCCCGCGCCGCCCGCTTGCGGGCGATCTCGGCCTTGAACCAAGCGCTGCCCGTGTCGACCACCCGGACCGTCGGGCGCTCGGCCGCCGGGATGTCGGACAGCAGCCGCACCTTGGTCATCTTGTCCTGCGGCTTCTCGACCGGCTCGCCGGTCTTGATGGCCCGCACCACGTCCAGGCCCGACAGCACCCGGCCGAAGGCGGTGTAGCGCTTGTCCAGCGAGGGATAGGCCTGGCGCATCAGGAAGAACTGGCTGTTGGCCGAGTTGGGGTCCTCGTCGCGCGCCTCGCCGACCACGCCGGGGCAATAGGTCCCCCAGGCCGAGACCTTCTTGTCCGAGGTGACCTCGGCCCAGCTCCAGGCCTGGCTGACGACCGGCAGCGACTTCAGGACGCCCACCTCGGTCCCGGCCGGCGCCGCGGCGGCCACGAACGGCGTCGCGGCGTCGCGGCGGAAGGTGAACTCGGCCTTGAGGTTGGGCAGCTTCGTACCGCCCTCCCCCGTGTCGTCCGGATCGCCGGTCTGGGCCATGAAGCGGTCGATCACCCGGAAGAAGGTGCGGCCGTCATAGACCCCGGTGCGGGTCAGTTCCTGGAAGCGCGCCACGTGGCCCGGCGCGACCTCGGGGACCAGCTCCACGACGATGCGCCCCTTGTTGGTGTCGATGACCACCACGTCCTCGGGCGCGGGCGTGCGCCAATCGGCGGCCTTGGGCGGCGCGATCTTCGGCGCGGCCTGGACCTGGCCGGCGAAGGCCGACAGCACGGCGACGGACGCGAGCAGCGGACGGATCATCGGATTTCCCCCTGAGGCTGGTTGACCGAGCCTATTTCACCTGCACCGGCACGGCGACGTCGCAGGGGCCGAACGCCCCGCCCATCTCGGCCTTCTTCTTCTCGACCAGGGCCGTGAAGGCGGGCGAGCGGGTGTCCATCACCTGGATGCTGGGGCGCTGGGCGGCCGGGATGTCGGACAGCACGCGGACGGTGGTCATCTGGTCCTGCGGCGCGGCCACCGGCTCGCCGGTCTTGATGGCGCGGATGGCCTCGATGCCGGTCAGGGCGCGGCCGAACGGCGTGTAGGTCTTCTCCAGCGAGGCGTAGTGCTGGCGCATGAAGAAGAACTGGCTGTTGGCGCTGTCGGGGTCGTTGGCGCGGGCCATGCCCAGCACGCCGGGGCAGAAGGCGCCCCAGGCCGAGACCTTGCCGTCGGCGGTCATCGCCGCCAGGGCGCTGTTCTGGCTGTAGACCGGCAGGGCGCCGACGAAGCCCATCTCGGTCGAGCCCGTCTTGCCGATCTGCACGTAGCCGGGACCGCGGCGGAACTGGAACTCGGCGGCCAGGTTCGGCTGGTCCGACCCGCCGGTGCCGTCGTTCTTCGGGTCGCCGGTCTGGGCCATGAAGCTGTCGATGACCCGGAAGAAGGTCAGGCCGTCATAGAAGTGGGCCTTGGCCAGATCGCGCACGCGCGCCACGTGGTTCGGCGCGACCTCGGGCGACAGCTCCACGATGATCCGGCCCTTGTTGGTGTCGACCACCAGGATGTTCTCGGGGTCGGGCGTTCGCCAGCCGGGGGCCTGCTGGGCGCTGGCGGCGGAGGCCGCGGTGAGCGCCAGGACGGCGGCGATGGACGCAAGCTTCATGGAGATCCCCGGATAGAACTGGTCTGACGGCGTAGAACGCCGACGCGCCTACGACAAGTAGCGCCGCGTTTAAGCTGAAGATTCCGGCGAGTTTCCGGCACGGCTTCATCCCCGCGCCGGGACACGCCCTTGCGGCGTGTCCCCAAGACCGAGCTCAGCGCGAGCTGATGGGGACACGCCGCAAGGGCATGTCCCCGGCGGATGCTAGGACTTGGGCTTCAGCAGGCCGTGCATGCCGAGCCAGCGCACATAGGCGTCGAACCAGTCGGTGCTGGTGGTGGTCTTCGGGTACATGCCGAACCCGTGGCCGCCCTGTTCGTAGAGGTGGAACTCGACCGGGCGCTTGGCGGCCCGCCAGCTGTCGATCAGCCCTATGCCGCTATGGGCGAAGAACGGATCGTCGGCGGCGAGCGCCACGAACATCGGCGGCGCGTCGGCCGGCGGGGTCACGGCCGTGAGCGGGCCGTAGATCAGGCCGATGAAGGCGGGCTTGGCGTCGTCCCCGGCCAGGGTGGTCGCCAGGGTCAGCATGGCGCCGGCGGAAAAGCCCACCATGCCCACGCGGCCGGGGTCGATCCGCCACTCCGCGGCCCTCCCGCGGACCAGCGCGAACGCCGCCCGCGAGTCGGCGATCTGCGGGGCCAGGCCGGCGATCGCGACCTGAGGATCGGGCCGCGGCCTGTTGGCGGTGGCCGAGAACATCTCGGCCATCGACCGCTCGAAGCCCGGCATGTCCGCCGGCGTCGGATTGAGCCTGTACTTGAGCACGAAGGCGGCCACGCCCTTGTCGGCCAGCGCGCGGGCGACGTCCCAGCCCTCGTTCTCCATCGATAGCGTGCGAAAGCCGCCGCCGGGCGCGACGATGACGGCCGCCCCCGTGGCCTTGGCCGGATCCGGCAGGAAGGGCGTCAGCGTCGCCACCGTGACGTTGCGGGCGAAGACGCTGTTGTACTGGCGATGCCAGGACTCCGGCGAGGTCGCGCCCGGCAAGGGTCCGGTGTCCAGCACGATCGCGTTCGGCTGGGCCGGGACCGCGATCGGGGTCATCTTGTCGTCCTGCGCCCACGCCCCGCCGGCCAAGGCCAACGCCAGGACCACGGCGCCCAGGCCGGCGCGAAGGGATCGTCCTGCACGATCGGACTGCACGGAATTCAAGTTTCTCACGACGTTCCTCCTGCTTGGTCGAGGCTTGTCCGCACGGTCCATGGGAAGGACCGCGAGCGCCACTTATGTCCGACAACTGGTAACGCTAACAATTTGTGGTACGCAAGAGGGCAACAGTCGCCTCGAACGGCGCTACGGGGTCCCCTACCCGTGGGTAGCGTCGTTAGGTGAGCGATTGACGACCATTTTTGTCTGAGTAATTTTGGACATCGCTACGGGAGGAGCACGAACATGAAGTCGGTCTGGATGGCGCTTGCGCTGGCGACGGCCATGTCCGTCGCGTCACCCTCCGGGGCGAGCGACGGAGCCGGCGCCGCGCCGGGTTCCAACCCCCTCTTCCGGGACAAGTTCACCGCGGACCCCGCCCCGCTGGTCGTCGGCGATCGCCTGTATCTCTACGTCGGCCACGACGAGGCCCAGCGCGACGAGATGTTCAACATGCGCGAATGGCTGGTCTATTCGACCACCGACATGAAGAGCTGGACATCGTATCCGCCGATCATGAAGGCCACCGACTTCAAGTGGGCCAAGAAGGACGCCTGGGCGTCGCAGGCGATCGAGAAGAACGGCAAGTTCTACTTCTACGCCGCCGTCGAGCACGACAGCACCCATCCCGGCAAGGCCATCGGCGTGGCGGTCTCGGATCGGCCGACGGGCCCCTTCATCGACGCACGCGGGTCCGCCCTGATCACCAACGAGATGACGCCCAAGGGCACGCACAGCTGGGAGGACATCGATCCCACCGTGTTCACCGACGACGACGGGACCACCTGGATCGCCTGGGGCAATCGCGAGTGCTACATCGCCAAGCTCAAGCCGAACATGATCGAGATCGACGGTCCGATCACCGAGATCACCCCGCCGCACTTCGAGGAAGGCCCCTGGCTGCACAAGCGCGGGGGACTCTACTACCTGACCTACGCCTCCCTCGACCGGTCGACCCAGCGGGACGAGCACGTCTCCTACGCGACCGCGCCCTCGATCAACGGCCCCTGGACCTATCGCGGCGAGCTCACCGGGTCGGGCAAGTACAGCTTCACGATCCATCCCGGCATCGTGGAGTTCAAGGGCGACTGGTACATCTTCCTGCACAACGCGACCCTGGCGGTCGGCGACCAGAACGGCGCGATCGGGCGGCGGGCGGTGACGGTCGAACGGCTTCGCTACAACGCCGACGGCACGCTCCAGCCTGTCGTGCAGACCGAAGCGGGCGTGTCGGCGCCGCGATAGGACGGCCCTACTTCGCCAGCTTGCCCAGCAGTTGCTCGGCCACGCCGGGCGGCACGAACTTGTGCACGTCGCCGCCCAGGGCCGCGATCTCCTTGACTAGGCGCGAGGCGATGGCCTGGTGGCGCGGGTCGGCCATCAGGAACACGGTCTCGATCTCGCGATCGAGCTGCTGGTTCATGGCCGTCATCTGGAATTCGTATTCGAAGTCGGCCACGGCCCGCAGGCCGCGCACGATCATCTGGGCCCCGACCTCGCGGGCGAAATGCATCAGCAGGCTGTCGAACGGCAGGACCTCGATCTGGGCGATCTTGGTCAGGTGCGCCGTCTCGCGCTGCAGGATCGCGACCCGCTCGTCCAGGCTGAACAGCGGCCCCTTGCCGATGTTCACCGCCACCCCGATCACCAGCTTGTCGACCAGCTTGACCGCTCGACCGATGATGTCGAGGTGGCCGTTGGTGACCGGGTCGAAGGTCCCCGGATAGAGTCCGATCCGCATGCTTTTCCCTCACCCGGGCGTACGCCCGCTGGCCCCCTTGCTTGGGTCGCTTACGAGGTCTCGTCCGCCTCGTTTTCGTCGCCCGTGTTGTCGTCCCCGCCGGCTTCGGCGAGACGCTCGACGCTGACGACATGTTCGTCGGCGGCGGTGCGGAAGATGGTTACGCCTTGAGTATTCCGCGCTGCAACACGAATTTGCGAGACAGGCACCCGGATCATCTGGCCGGCGTCGGTGACCAGCAGGATCTGGTCGCCCTCCTCGACGGGGAACGAGCCCACCAGCTTGCCGCCGCGCTTGGACAGGTCCTGGGCCGTCAGGCCCTGGCCGCCGCGGCCGGTGCGGCGGTAGTCGTAAGCGCTGGTGCGCTTGCCGAAGCCTTCCGACGACACGGTCAGCAGGATCTCCTCGGCCGCGCCCAGTTCGGCGATGCGTTCCGGCGTCAGGCTGGCCTCGCCGCCCTCTTCCTCGGCCTCTTCGGGCGCGGCGGCCGGAGCCTCCTCGCCCTCTTCGCCCAGGGCCCGGGCCAGGGCCCGCTGGTGCTTGAGGTAGGCGGCGCGCTCGGCCGGCGTGGCGTCGACATTGCGCAGCACGCTCATCGAGATGACGCTGTCGCCCTCGGCCAGGCGCACGCCGCGCACGCCGGTGGAGTCGCGGCTGGCGAACACCCGCACTTCGTCGGTCGAGAAGCGGATGCAGCGGCCCGAGGCGGTGTTGAGCAGGATGTCCTTGCCGCTGTCGCAGACCGCCACGCCGACGATGCCGTCGCCTTCGTCCAGCTTCATGGCGATCTTGCCGTTGCGGCGGACGTCCACGAAGTCGCTCAGCTTGTTGCGGCGCACGCTGCCCGAGCGGGTGGCGAACATCACGTCCAGGCTGTTCCAGGTGGCCTCGTCCTCCGGCAGGGCCAGGATCGAGGTGATGGTCTCGCCCGGCTCGATCGGCAGCAGGTTGACGAACGCCTTGCCGCGGCTGTTGGCGACGCCCAGCGGCAGGCGCCACACCTTCATCTTGTAGACCTTGCCGCCCGAGGTGAAGAACAGCAGCGGGGCGTGGGTCGAGGCCGAGAACACGCGGGTGACGGCGTCCTCGTTCTTGGTGGCCATGCCGGCCTTGCCCTTGCCGCCCCGGTGCTGGGTGCGATAGGCGGCCAGGGGCGTGCGCTTCACATAGCCGCCCAGGGTGACGGTGATCACCATCTCCTCGCGGACGATCAGGTCCTCGTCCTCGACGTCGGCGTCGCCGTCGACGATCTGGCAGCGGCGCGGCACGGCGAACTTCTCGCGCACCTCGACCAGTTCCTCGCGGACCACGGCCATGATGTTGGCGCGGTCCGACAGCAGCTCGAGGAAGCCCTTGATGGCCTCGGCCAGGGTGGCGGCCTCGTTGCCGATCTCGTCGCGGCCCAGGCCCGTCAGGCGCGACAGGGTCAGGGCCAGGATGGCGCGGGCCTGCTCGTCGGTCAGGCGGATCATGCCGCCGTCTTCCTGCACGGTGCGCGGGTCGGCGATCAGCTCGACCAGCGGCAGCATGTCGCCGGCCGGCCACGACTTGGCCACCAGCCGCTCGCGGGCCTCGGTCGGGTCCTTAGACGAGCGGATGATGTGGATGAATTCGTCGATGTTGGCGACGGCGATGGTCAGGCCGACCAGGACGTGGCCGCGGTCGCGCGCCTTGCCCAGTTCGAACTTGGTGCGCCGGACCACGACCTCCTCGCGGAACTGCACGAACAGCTCGACCAGCTGGCGCAGGCCCATCTGCTCGGGACGGCCGCGGTTCAGGGCCAGCATGTTGACGCCGAAGGAGCTCTGCAGCGCCGTGAAGCGGTAGAGCTGGTTCAGGATCACCTCGCCCGAGGCGTCGCGCTTCAGCTCGACCACGATGCGCATGCCGTCGCGGTTGGATTCGTCGCGGATGTCCGACACGCCCTCGATCCGCTTATCCCGGACCATCTCGGCGATGTACTCGACCAGGTTGGCCTTGTTCACCTGATAGGGGATGGCGGTGATGACGATGGCTTCGCGGCCCGAGCGGATCTCCTCCACCGTGGCCAGGCCGCGCATGATCACCGAGCCGCGGCCGGTCAGCAGCGCCTGGCGCGGGCCGGCGCGGCCGATGATCTCGCCGCCGGTCGGGAAGTCGGGGCCCGGCACCAGGTCCAGCAGCTGGTCGGTGGTGCAGTCCGGCTGATCGATCATCAGCAGGCAGGCGTCGATCACCTCGCCCAGATTGTGCGGCGGGATGTTGGTGGCCATGCCGACGGCGATGCCGCCGGCGCCGTTGACCAGCAGGTTGGGGATCCGCGACGGCAGGACGACGGGTTCCTGCTCCTTGCCGTCGTAGTTGTCCTGGAAGTCGACCGTGTCCTTGTCCAGGTCGGCCAGCAGCGCCATGGCCGGCGGGGCCATGCGGCATTCCGTGTAACGCATGGCGGCGGGCATATCGCCGTCGACCGAACCGAAGTTGCCCTGGCCGTCGATGAGCACCAGGCCCATCGAGAACGACTGGGTCATGCGCACCAGGGTGAAGTAGATCGAGGCGTCGCCGTGCGGGTGGTACTTACCCATCACGTCACCGACCACGCGGGCCGACTTGACGTAGGGCCGCTCGGGCGTCTGGCCCTGCTCGTGCATCGAGAACAGCACCCGGCGGTGCACCGGCTTGAGGCCGTCGCGGGCGTCAGGCAGGGCCCGGCTGACGATCACGCTCATCGCATAGTCGAGATACGAACGGCGCAGTTCGTCCTCGATGTTGATGGGAGAAACGTCCCCGCGGGCGCCCGGCGAGGCCGGAGACCCGGGGATGGTGTTTTGATCGTCGCTCAAGGGAATTTTTCGCCGTCAGAATCGAACACGGAACCGTCAAAAACAGTTAGCATTCCGATAGCCAAGACGCCACCTTCGCAGGTCCAACCCCCAAGTTTCTTGGGCTTTTCCGGGAGTTTTCGATGCGTTTGACCGCCCTCGCCCTGTCCGCCGGCCTGCTGGTCGCTTCCCAGGCCTCCGCCGCCGCCACCAGCGCCACGGCCGAACTGAAAGGCGCCGACGGCAAGACGCTCGGGACGGCCACGCTGACCGAGGCGCCGCACGGCGTACTGCTGCGGATCGAGGCCAAGGGCCTGACTCCCGGCTGGCACGGCCTGCACTTCCACGAGAAGGGCGACTGCGGCGCGCCGGACTTCAAGTCGGCCGGCGCCCACGTCCACACCACGACCGCCGTGGTCCACGGCCTGCTGAACCCGGACGGCAACGACAACGGCGACCTGCCCAACCTGTTCGCCGCCGCCGACGGCTCGGCGACGGCCGAACTGTTCTCGCCCCTGGTGTCGCTGAACGGCGCCGGCGGCCGCCCCGCCCTGCTCGACGCCGACGGCTCGTCCATCGTCGTCCACGCCAGCCCCGACGACTACAAGACCCAGCCGATCGGCGGGGCCGGGGCGCGAGTGGCTTGCGGGGTGGTGAAGTAGGTCAGAGCCGGAAACAGGGGACACACACTCACACGCAGGCCTTTGCGAACGGCCATAAGCCGTGCCGTGAGTGTGTGTCCCCTACTTCGTCCTAGGTCGCCTCGCCCTCGGCCGGCACGACCTTCTTCGCCGTCAGCGCCACCAGCGCCACGCCGGCCATGGTCGCCGCGGCGCCGATCACCAGCTGCGGCGACAGGGCGTCGCCCATGAACAGCACCCCGATCGTGCACGACACCAGCGGCGTCAGCAGGAAATAGGGCGTCACCCGCCCCGCCTCGCGGCGCTGGACCAGCCAGAACAGCAGGGCGCTGGCCCCGATGGTCGAGACCACCCCGGCGAAGGCCACGCAGGCCCAGGCGATCGGGGCGGCGGTCTTCACGCGCTCGACCACGTTGTCCTCGAAGCCGAACGACATGGCCAGCAGCACCGGCGCGGCGATGGCGGCGGTCAGGGCCTGGACCTGCAGCGGCTTGGCGCCCGGCGTCTGGCGCACGAACACCGTGGCCAGGGCCCAGCAGGCGCTGGCCACCACGCCCAGCACGATGGCCGGCAGGTCGGCCGCGCCGTGCGGGTCCAGACTCATCCAGGCCACCCCGACGAAGGCCACGACTAGGCCGGCGACGGCCATGGGCTTCATGCTCTCGCCCAGCATCTTCCAGGCGAACAGGGCCGTGAACGGGATCCACAGCTGGGTGGCCACCACCAGCGGGCTCAGCGACTTGGCCAGGCCGAAGGCGATGTAGATGATCCCGAAGTGGATCGGCCCCGACAGCAGGCAGATGGCCGCCAGCCGCCGCGACCACGGGAACGGCGGCTTCAGGAACGGGACCAGGAACGCGAACGCCAGGCCGAAGCGCAGGGCCCCGACCATCATTGGCGGCAGCTCGGCGGTCGCCACCTTGGCCGCGGCGTTGTTCAGGCCCCAGGTCAGGATGATGGCCGCGATGGCCAGGCGCTCGAGGCCGGTCAAAGCCGCGGTTTGGGGCGTGTTCGACGACATGCCCCCGCTTGGATCAGACGCCGCCTGATCCTTCAACCCCGCCGGCGCCCACAACCTTGCGGATGGCCGCCGTCAGGAGCGCCAGGTCGGCGTCCGGCGTCGTGAAGGCCGGCGTCAGGTACACGGTCTTGCCCATCGGCCGGATCCACGCGCCCTCGGCGGCGAAGGCGTCGCACAGGGCGCCGACGGCCACCGGCGCGTCGAACTCCACCACGCCGATGGCGCCCAGCACCCGCACGTCGACCACGCCCGGCGCGGTCCGGACCGGTTCCAATCCCTCGGCCAGGGCCGCCGACACCCGCGCCACGTCCGCCCGCCAGGCGCCGGCCTCGAACAGGTCCAGCGAGGCGTTGGCGGCCGCGCAGGCCAGGGCGTTGCCCATATAGGTCGGGCCGTGCATCAGGGCCGCGCCGGCGTCGTCGGACCAGAAGGCCTCGAACACCCGGCGCGAGGCCACGGCGGCCGACAGCGGCAGGGTCCCGCCGGTCAGGGCCTTGGACAGGGTGACGATGTCGGGCTCGACGCCCGCCGCCTGCATGGCGAACAGATCGCCGGTGCGGCCGAAGCCCGTGAAGATCTCGTCGAAGATCAGCAGCACGCCGTGGTTGTCGGCCAGGCGGCGCAGGGTCCGCAACACTTCCGGCGCGTGGAACAGCATGCCGCCGGCGCCCTGGACCAGCGGTTCAGTCAGGATCGCGGCGATCTCCCCGCCCCGCTCGGCCAGCAGCGCGTCGAGGGCGGCCTCGGACGCGGCGTCCACCGGCAGGTCGCCGATCACCTGGCGGGGCATGACGCCGGAGAACAGGCTGTGCATGCCCTCTTCCGGGTCGCAGACCGTCATCGTCGCCAGGGTGTCGCCGTGATAGCCGCCCCGGAACGACAGGAACTTCGTACGCCCCGCCCGCCCCTGGTTGATGTGGAACTGCAAGGCCATCTTCATGGCGATCTCGACCGACACCGAGCCGGACTCGGCGAAGAACACGTGGTCCAGGTCGCCCGGCAGCAGGTCGGCCAGGCGCTTGGCCAGGCGATAGGCCGGTTCGTGGGCCAGGCCGCCGAACATCACGTGCGGCATGCGCTCCAGCTGATCGCGGACGGCGGCGGCGATGTGGGGGTGGTTGTAGCCGTGGCAGGCGGTCCACCACGAGGCCAGGCCGTCGACCAGCTCGCGCCCGTCGTCCAGAATCAGCCGCGAGCCCCGGGTCGCCACGACGGGCAGCGGCGGACGCGCCGTCTTCATCTGGCAATAGGGCCGCCAGACGTGGGCCGCGCCGGCGACGAGCCAGTCGGGACTTTCGGCGGTCATGGCGCGATCCTTCGTTGCCTAGAGCGGGCGCACTGCCTATGCCCTCCCGCTGCGGGGGGCAAACAGGAACCGTGATGCACAGTCTGGACACCTACGCCGCCGACAAGATCGAGCGCCTGGAGGCCGCCAGCCTGCTGCGCCGCCTCAAGCCCACCCGGCGCTCGGCCGGGGCGTTCGTCGAGCGCGACGGCCGCAAGCTGCTGTCCTTCTCGTGCAACGACTATCTGGGCCTGGCCCATCACCCGGCGGTCAAGGCCGCCGCCCAGGCCGCCATCGAGACCCACGGGGCCGGCTCGGGCGCCTCGCGGCTGGTGACCGGCGACCATCCGCTGCTGTCGGACCTGGAAGGCCGGCTGGCGCGGCTGAAGGGAACCGAGGCCTGCGTGGTGTTCGGTTCGGGCTACCTGGCCAACACCGGCGTCATCCCCACCTTCGCCGGCAAGGGCGACATCGTCTTCGTCGACGAGCTGGCCCACGCCTGCATCTGGGCCGGGGCCCAGCTGTCGGGCGCCCGGATCGTCCCGTTCGCCCACAACGACAGCGACCACCTGGCCGCCCTGCTGGCCGAGCACCGCTCGAGCGCGCGCCACGCCATCGTCGCCACCGACGGGGTGTTCTCGATGGACGGCGACATCGCCCCGCTGGACTGGCTGTCGGCGGTCTGCGAGGCCAACGACGCCTGGCTGCTGTCGGACGACGCCCACGGCGTCGGCGTCCTGGCCGAGGGCAAGGGTTCGGCCGCCCTGTTCCCCGAAGCCCAGATCCCGCTGCAGATGGGCACCCTGTCCAAGGCCCTGGGCTCGTACGGCGGCTATGTCTGCGCCTCCCAGGCCGTGGTCGACCTCCTGAAGACCCGGGCCCGCACCCTGGTCTACACCACCGGCCTGCCGCCGGCCGCCGCCGCCGCCGCCCTGGCGGCGCTGGACATCATCGAGGCCGATCCGGCCCTGACCGCCCTGCCCCTGGCCAAGGCCCGCGCCTTCACCGAGGCGGTCGGCCTACCGCGCGCCGCCAGCCCCATCGTGCCGGTGATCATCGGCGAGGCCCAGGACGCCCTGGACGCCTCGCGCGCCCTGGAGGCCGAGGGCTTCCTGGTCGTCGCCATCCGCCCGCCCACCGTGCCGGCCGGCATGGCCCGCCTGCGCATCGCCTTCAGCGCCGAGCATCCCGACGACGAGATCGTCCGCCTGGCCGAGCTGGTGAAGCCCTACGTCAGGGCGGCCGCCTGATGTCCGCCCTGTTCGTCACCGGCACGGGCACCGACATCGGCAAGACCTATGTCAGCTGCGCCCTGATCCGGGCGCTCCGGGCCAAGGGCGCGGTCGTCGACGCCTTCAAGCCGGTGGTCAGCGGCTTCGATCCCAAGGACGCGGCGGCCAGCGACCCGGCCCGCCTTGCCGCCGCCCTGGGCGCGCCCGGCGACGTCTTCCGCATCGCCCCGCGCCGCTACCGCGCTCCGCTGTCGCCCAACATCGCCGCGCGGCTGGAGGGCGACACGCTCAGCCTGGACGACATGGTCATCGACGCGGTGGCCCGCGCCGCCGAGGTCCGCGACGGCCTGCTGCTGGTCGAGGGGGCCGGCGGGGTCATGTCGCCCCTGACCGACGGCGAGACCAACCTGGACATGATCGCCGCCCTGGGCGCGCCGGTGCTGCTGGTGGCCGGCTCGTACCTGGGCACGATCAGCCACGTCCTGACCGCCCTGGTCGCCCTGCGCGCCGCCAAGGTCCCGGTCGCCGCCGTGGTGATGAGCGAGAGCCTCGACGCACCCGACCTGGTCCAGACCGCCCAGGCCCTGACGCCGTTCCTGGACGGCGCGCCGCTGTTCCTGGCCCCGCGCGGCGACGCCTGGGACGCCGGCGCCCTGGCCGACCACCTGCTCAACGCCCTGGGGACCTCATGACCTCGCGCATCGCCCCGCTCCGCATCGCCATGATCGGCCTGGGCGACATCGCCCGGAAGGCCTACCTGCCCGTGCTGGGCCCGCGTCCCGACCTCGACCCGGTCTTCGTCACCCGCGACGCCCGGACCCTGGTCGAGCTGGGCGCGGCCTGGCGGGTCGCGCGACTGCACGCCGAGCTCGACACGGCCCTGGCCGAGGGGCTGGACGGCGCCCTGGTCCACGCGGCCACGGCCGCCCATCCCCAGATCGTCCGCCGCCTGCTGGAGGCCGGCGTGCCGACGATGGTCGACAAGCCCCTGGCCGACAACGCCGCCGACAGCGAGGCCCTGGTCGACCTGGCCGAGACGCAAGGCGTCTCGCTGATGGTCGGCTTCAACCGCCGCTTCGCCCCGGTCTATCGCGACGCCGCCGCCCTGAAGCTGCCGCTGGCGGTGATGCAGAAGAACCGCGCCGATCAGGCCGACGAGACGCGCCGCGTGGTGTTCGACGACTTCATCCACGTGATCGACACCCTGCGGTTCCTGGCGCCGGGCGCCGGCGAGGCGCGGGTGCACGGGCGGGTCGTGGACGGCCTGCTGGAACACGTGGCCCTGTCGCTGTCGGGCGGCGGGCGCGACGCCTTGGGGATCATGAATCGCACCAGCGGGTCGAACGAGGAGACCCTCGAGGTCTCGGGCGCCGGCGCCAAGCGGCGGATCGTCGACATGGCCCAGGTGATCGACCAGGGCGCGCAGGATCACCTGGCGCGGCGCGGCGACTGGACCTCGGTGGGCCGCCAGCGCGGTTTCGAGGGCCTGTGCGAGCACTTCCTGGGCGCCGTGCGCGAGGGGCGCCGCCTGTCGGCGTTGGATGCGCTGGAGACGCATCGGTTGTGCGAGACGGTGGTGCGGGAACTGGGATCGTAGGCTTCGCGCGCCGCGCCTAACGGGACTGAAGCCGTCGGCCTATCCACAGGGCTGCCGCCACGAACCCGAGCGACGCCGCCGCCAGCCAGATGAGATCGACGGCGCCGTAGACCGCAACGCTCAGCGGCTCCGCGGCGAACGCGGCCCAGTGACCTGGCGGGCCATATCGTCCTCCCCAGACGAAGAGGAACCCGCTGCTGGCCAGCGATGCGAAGTTCCACGCACACCAGCCGATCGACAGGCCGCAGACGGCGAGAACGGCCAACCATTCGCCCCAGCCGTATCGCAGATAGGCGTACAGGGCGTCCGGCCAGCGGCGCTTCGGTTCGGTGGCTGAACCCATCCTAAGCCGTCTTCCGCCATGCCGTCGGCGACAGGCCGAAGGCCCGCCGGAACGTGGCGTTGAAGTGCGAGATGTCGTTGAAGCCCACGTCGAAGGCGATGCCGGTGACGGGCTCGGCGGTGTCGGTCAGGCGGTCGGCGGCGGCCCGCAGGCGCGCGCCGATCAGGTACTGGCGCGGGCTCTCGCCGGTCATGGCCCGGAACAACCGGATGAAGTGGAAGCGGCTGACCTGGCCCATGGCCGCCAGGCTGTCCAGTTCGCAGGGCTCGGCATAGGCCTCGTCCAGGTGCCGGATCACCTCGCGGATGCGCCGCCGCTCGGTCCCGGTGGGCGCGACGGGACGCGTGTCGCGGCCCAGGGCCAGGGCGCGGGCGGCCAGGTCGATCACCTCCTCCTCGCCCAGGCGCAGCCCGCCGGCCGCGCGGCGCACCGCGCCGTACAGCGGCGCGGTCTCGCGCGACGGGGCCAGGGCCGAGATCGCGAAGTCGGCGTCGTCCAGGCCGCAGTCGTTGGCGACCTCGGCCAGGAGGTCCGGATGCAGGGCGATCACCGCCCGGCGATTGCCGGCGGCGTCCAGGTGGCGGCAGTCGAAGGCCTCGCCGGCGTTGCCCAGCAGGATCGCGCCGGGCTTGGCCTGGGCGCGGCCATGGCGGCCGGCGTAGTCGAAGGTCCCCGCCACCACAACGCCGATGACCGGACCCGCATAGCACTTGCCGATCGGGGCCCTGGCGTCGGTGGCGCAGCGCGCCTCGCCGGCGCCGTACAGCGGCGAGCGGGCGGGCAAGGCGGGGCCGTGGGACTCGACACGAAACATGCAGGCGCCTCCGTCGGAATGCGCGGCCATAGAACCCGTCCGGAGGCCGAAGCGCAACAAACCCCAAGCCACGCGCCGGCGGCGGAGCCAAGTTCGGAACGTTCAACGGGAGGGATCATGAACCGCGACGGCGTACTCTACGGCTCGGGCGCCATGGCGCTGGGGATCATCGGCCTGGCCTTCGGCGACTTCGCCCTGCAATGGCAACCCGTGCCCGAGGGCGCGCCCGGCCGGCATGTCCTGGCCCTGGCCAGCGCGGCGCTGATGCTGGTCCTGGGCGCCGGCGTCCTGTGGTCGCGCACCGCCCGTCTCGCCTCGGCGGCCCTGGCCGTTGTCTATCTGGGCTGGGTCGCCCTGCACGGCCCCGAGGTGGCCGCCGCCCCGGCCCGGGTCGCCTCGTGGCTGGGCGTGGCCGAGACCCTGTCGCTGTCGGCCGGCGGCCTGGCCCTGTTCGCGATGTCGGGCGGGACGCCGGACGCCCGGCTGCGGCTGCGGCTGCGGCTGGCCGTGCGGCTGATCTACGGCGTCTGTCCGCTGATCTTCGGCCTGAGCCATTTCGCTTATGCCGATTTCACCGCCAAGATGGTGCCGGGCTGGATCCCCTACCCGCTGTTCTGGGCCTATGCGACGGGGACAGGCCACCTGGCGGCCGGGCTGGCGATCCTGTTCGGGGTGGCGTCGCGGCCCGCGGCCACCGCGCTGACGGCGATGATGGCGTGCTTCGTGGTGATGCTGCACATCCCGCGCGTCATGGCCTCGCCCGGCAGCCATCTGGAATGGACGATGACGGCGGTCGCCCTGTCGCTGACCGGCGCGGCCTGGGCCCTGCGCCAGGCCTTGCCGCCGTCGCAGCCGTCAGGCGCTCTTGCGTTCGACCGTGTCGGCCTCGACCGCTAGGACCGGCGCGCCGCCGGCGCGGGCGAACAGCTTGGCCAGGGCCACGAACAGGCCCTTCTCCTCGACCCGGTGATAGGGCGAGGTCGCCGCCAGCCGGGCCGACAGCCGCGCATGGGCCTTGCCCAAGTTGTGGTACGGCAGGCGCGGCAGCAGGTGGTGCAGGGCGTGGTAGCGCAGGCCGACCGGCGCCCAAAGGAACGGCAGCAGGGCCGGCGGCGGCACGTTGACCGAGTCCAGGAACTGCTCCTCGAAGCTCATCATCTCGCCGTCGTTGTGCCAGTAGTGGGCCGCCAGGGTCCGCAGCTGGTTGACGAAGGTGGCCAGCGAGAACAGCACGAACCAGGTCGCGACCACGCGGACCGGCACGAAACCGGCGACCGTCGCGGCGGCCACGCCCCAGCACCACAGCCAGCAGCCGATCTCCTGGGCCAGCCAGTCGGGCCGCGTCCTATCGTTGTCCTCGCGCACGAAGTCGGGATTGATCACCAGGGCCGACAGCTTGGTCCTGACGAAGCGGCGCACGGGCGGGATCACGAACGACAGCGGGACCAGGACGCCCGAGCGCAGGATCACGCCCAGCGGGGCCAGCAGCGAGATCGCCGTGAACAGGCCCAGCTTGAACGGCGAATAGCGGCCCAGCGGCAGGTATTCCGGGTCCTTGGCGGTGCCGAAGCGATGCTTGGCGTGGTGCAGGTTGTGCACGCCCTCGTACATCATCGACGGCGTCATCAGCGGCACGCCGACCAGCAGGTTCCAGCCCAGGCGGAAGCCCGGCACGTCCTTGGGCCGCAGGTGGCTTATCTCGTGGATGAACGACAGGCCGCGATAGATGGCCAGCAGGCCGACCAGGCCGGCGGCGAGGACGATCCCGGGGTGGCCGGCCGTGGCGGCGATCCACAGGCCGCCCCAGGCGGCGGTCGCGGTCAGGGCCAGGTCCAGCCAGTAGATCCGGCGGTCGGGCGCCGTCAGGTCGGCGGTCAGGCCGTGGGCCTGGCGCACCAGGCCGCCCTCGTCTTTCTGGGGTTGTCCCACGGTCTTCTCAATCCCCGATTCCGACTCGAGCGCCTCGACGCGCTTGCCTTCCGCGCCCCCGAGGTGGCGCGCCGCCCTTCGAAATTCAATGGCCATACGGACGAAAGGCGTCCGCCAGGGATAAACCAAAACGGCCGGCGCCGAAACGCCGACCGTTGTCGCAGCCGGACGCGGCGCCGATCGCCCGGTTTGAAGGCTTGGTCAGCCCAGCGCCTTGAGGACGAAGGCCGCCCAGGTCATGGAGGGCTCGAGATCGCCGCTCATCAGCTTGCGCTTGGGCGGCGCGCGGAACCGGTCGTTGATCCAGTCGCGGATCGCGAGGTCCAGGCTGTTGGCCCCCACGCCGATCTGAGCCAGCGTCTCGTCAGGGCCCGGCGGATCCTCCCGAAGGTCGCGCGCGCGCACGAAGAGGGCGACGCCGACGACGAGGACCTCCTCGTCGGTGGGCCCCGCGGACTCGGCCATCCCTGATCTCCTCGCAAGGGGAGCCCGCGGGTCAGGCCGACAGGCCTGGCGCGTCCCCGGAAGCCAGGATCACCAGGGGGACCGGTTCCAGCAGTGGCCCAGCCCACCGCGCGGTCGTGAGAAAGCGCACAAGAAAAAGCGGCCGGCTCCCGGGAACCGGCCGCTGTTCGAGCTCTGGCGTCGCGACGACGCCTAGAAGGGGATTTCGTCGTCCAGGTCGGCCGAGAAGCTTTCGCGCGGGCCGCTGGGCTGGCTGCGCGGCGCGCCGCCGCCGAACCCACCGCCGCCGCCGCCGCCGGCGGCGTAGCCTTCGTCATAGCCGCCGCCCGCCGACGCGCCGGCGCCGTCGCCGCGACCGCCCAGCATGGTCAGTTCGCCGCGGAATTTCTGCAGCACGATCTCGGTGGAGTACTTCTCCTGGCCCGACTGGTCGGTCCACTTGCGGGTCTGCAGCGAGCCCTCGATATAGACCGTCGAGCCCTTACGCAGGTAGCTCTCGGCCACCTTCACCAGGTTGTCGTTGAAGATCACGACGCGGTGCCACTCGGTCTTTTCCTTGCGCTCGCCGCTGGTGCGGTCGCGCCAGCTCTCCGAGGTGGCGATGCGCAGGTTGGCGACGCGGTCGCCGGAGCCGAGGGAGCGGATTTCGGGGTCGGCGCCGAGGTTGCCGACCAGAATGACCTTGTTGACGCTGCCCGCCATGGGAAGACCTTCGTTCTCGCCCGGCGACCCAACGCGCCGGAATCTGGCCCGGACGTTAACGACCTATCAACGCCGAACGCAAGGTTTGTTCCACAAATGTTCCTGTGGAACAAGAGCGGTTATCCACCGCCCTCTTCCTCCGGCCCTCCCCGTTACTGGGGCGGCATGGCCCCCGGGACCGCCAGGCGGCCATCGCCCGTGCGGACCAGCGACATGAACCGGGCGCCTTCGTAGGTGTCGCCCAGATAGATGCCTTCCTTCTGCAGGAAGATGAACTTGCCCTGGTAGGCGCCGGTCATCTCGCGGCTGGGGCTGCCCAGGCGCACGAAGCGCAGGCGCATGCCCTCCAACTCGGCCGCGCAGAGCTCGAGACTGGGCACGTTGCGGGCCACCGGGTTGAACTTCAGCGTCCCGTCCTTCTGTTCGATCACGTGCATGCAGACGCCGGCCTCGAACGGGGCCTTGGTCTGCTTCTCGCAACCGCTCAGGCCGACAACGGCGGCGGCGGCGACGAGCGAGAGGGCGACGACGGGAAGGCGCATGGGTCTTGGACTCTCTCTAGGCCGACGGGATGGAGCAGCCCTGCCCCAGGTCGATGATCGAATGGAAGGTGCGGTTGTCGGACGAGGATTCGACCTTGCCCGGCACGATGCGCAGGGTTTCGTCGCCCCAGCGGCCGTAGGTGGCCCCGCCCGCTTTCTCGCACTTGCCGCCCGAGATCTGCTGGGCGCAGGCGTTGACGGTGATCTCGCCCGGCAGCTTGCGCCATTCGCCGCCGGCGTAGCGCCAGCAGACCGCCAGGGGCGTGCTGGCCGCGGTCGGCGTCGGGGCGGCCGGCGTCGCGGCCGGCGCGGGCACGGTCAGGGCCTCGGGCGGCGGCGGCAGCGGGGTCAGGACCGTGCCGGCCTGGTCGGCGGCGGCCAGGGCGCCGGTCTCGTCGACGCCCACGTCCAGGGCGCCGGTGGCCACGCCGTTCTTCTTGGCGCACTCGGCCAGGGTGATCTCGCCGACGAACTGGCCGCCGACAAAGCAGCGCAGCGGGCGGTTGGCGTCCAGCTTGTTGTCGTCGGCGCGGCCGGTCTCGACGATCAGGCCGGCGCGCGAGGCCGGCGGATCGGCGGTCGGCGACTTGTTGCCGTGCATCACGGTCAGGGCGATGCCGAGGCCCGCGATCAGGGCCAGGGCGGCTCCGCCGCCCAGCAACACGCGTCGATCTTTGAGAAGTTCCATGATCCCTGGCTACGACGCGGTGATGACGCTTTCAAGTCCAAGGCTCAAGACGGCTTCCAGGGCCGTCGCGGCGCGCGCCCTAGCCGCCGCCGGTCAGGCGATCCAACGCCGCCTGGTAGTTGGCGATCTGGTTGGTCAGATAGGTCGGCACCGTGCCGGTGGCGTTGTTGTTCGAGGAGGCGGTCGCGTCGGTGCGCTTCACGCCGTTGGCGGTGTCGGCCATCTCGCGATAGGCGTTGCGGACCGCCGACAGGGCCTTGGTCATGGCCGACACCGCAGCGTTGCGGCCGACGTCGGTGGTCAGGTCCAGGCCCGTGTCCAGCGCGAAGCCGTAGATCGGCCCCTTGCCGTCGGCCGAGACCGTCTGGCCGTGATCGGTCTTGGTGTTGCGGACGATCCCCGGCTTCAGCCCCAGCGATTCCAGCACGTCGGTGCCGCCCTTGCCGGGCAGGATCTCGACGGTCGAGGTGGTCTGGGACGGGCTGATCCGCAGGGTGCGGTTGTTGCCGACGCTGCTGAACTCGACCTTGGCCGCGTAGCCCGTGGCCTTGCGGATCTTGTCGGCCAGGGTGTCGAGCGTATCGTCCTGCTCGATCTTGATCGTGGTCAGGGTGCCGCGCGCCCGGGTGCGGACCTGGAAGGTGTCCCCCGCCCGCGCCGAGGTCGCCGAGACGATCTTGTCGGACTGGGTGAAGTCCATCTTGCCGCGCGGGATGCCGAAGACGTCCAGGGTGCTGGAGCCCGACGCGTCGACCGCGATCGAGGTCGGCGTGGCGTAACCGTCCTTGCCGGTCAGCCGCTGCTCCCAGGAGGCCTGACCGGTGGCGACGTTGATCTGGGCGACGTAGCCGTCCTTCGTGCCGACCGTGGCCTCGCCCGCCAGGTCCTTGCCGGCCGAACCCACCAGCCAGGCCTGGCCGTTGGAGACCGCCATGCCGGTGACCGTGTCGTCGCCCGTCCCGCCGTAATAGGCCAGGGTGTCCTGGCTCTTGTCGGCCAGGTCCAGCGACAGGCGGGCCACGAACCCGTCCGAACCGCCCGAGGCGGCCTTGGTCTTGTTGTCGACGTCCAGCGCGCCGTTGGTGGTCGAGCCGCCGATGTAGAGCTGGCCGTTGTCGATGGTCAGGCCGGCGATGTTGCCGCCCTTCAGCGAACCCAGGTCGCGCGTCGCGCCCTCGGTGAACGTCACGGCCTTGGTGTAGGTCGTCGGTTCGGTGACCCAGACTTCCTTGTCGTTCAGATAGGTGCGCGGCTCGGTGACGATGGTGGTCGAGACGTCGAAGCTGCGAAGCATCGCCTCGCTGCCTTCCTTGCTGGCCACCACCACCTGCGTGCCGTTGACCACGATGCCGGAGACGGTGTCGTCGTTCTCGCTGCCGAAATGGGTTGTGAACAGCGCCTTGGGCGTGCCGGCGATGTCGGTGGCGAAGGCGCTCAGATAGCTGTCGTAGCCGCCTTCCGTCGCGCCGGTCGCCGAGCCCGGGATGTCGGACTTGGTGCGGCCGCCCACATAGACCACGCCGTCCTCGCCGAAGGCCACGGCCGTGGCCTCGTCCTCCAGCATGCCGCCGCGGCGGACCGTCCAGGTCTCGTCGCCCTTGGCGTCGTAGAGGGTCACGAAGCTGTCGGTGAGCGTGCCGGCCGAGTCCGAATTGATCGGGCCGTTGGTGGCGCCGGCCAGGCTGCCCGCCACCGAACCGGCGATGGCCACCTGGCCGTCGTCCGAGATGGCCATGTTGTAGCCGGTGGCGGTGTTCGAGGCGCCCAGGGTGCGGGCGTAGAGCAGCTTGCCCGACGAATCGTACTTCAGCAGGGCGACGTCCTGGTCGCCCTTGATCGTCTGGGTGCTGGTCGTGCCGTCGACATCGGCCAGGACGTAGAGCGAGCCATCGGGGCCCGTCATCGTCTTGTGGACCGTGCTGATCGTGCCTTCCAGCGTGTCGGAGAACACCTTGGTGCCCGGCTGGCCGGCCGTGCCGGGGCCGTACTTCGTCAGGGTGTTCTCGATCACCGCGTCGTCGGTGGTGGTGTCCTTGTCAGGATCCGGATTGCCGGCGGCCGTGGTGATGTAGACCGCCGGCTTGGCGGCCGGGGCCGAGAAGGTCAGGGTCTCGGTCAGGTCGCCCTTGATCTGCAGGGCGAAGTCGTCGCCGGTGGCCGGCAGCTTGACGGTCTGGCCGTTGACCGTGGTGGTGCGCTCCTGGCCCACCGTGCGGTTGACCGCGAACTGGGTGTCGAAACCGGCGTCCGAGAGCTTCTGGTTGAAGAACGAGACGACGTTGGCCATCGTCCGCGGCGTCGAACCCATCTCCGACAGGTCCATCGTCACGTCCGTCGCCACGCCGAACTTCTTGACGTTCATCGTGAAGCTGACGTTGCCCTTGAACGTGGGCACCTCGTCGTCGACCTGGCCGCTGTAGATCGTGTTGGTGACGTAGTTGTAGTTGTTCTTCGGCACCCCGACGGTCGACTTGTCGCTGGTCATGACCGTGCCGGTCGTCAGGCGCATGCCGTCGGTGCTGAGGTTCTGGACGTAGCTGTTGACCTCGTTCAGCCCCTTGCTGAACACGGCCTGCAGCCGCTTGATCTCGCTGTCGGTGACGCCCTTCTCGGCCGAGCGGTTGGCGATCGCCGACAGGGTGTTGAGCGCCTGATAGGCGGCGAACAGCTTCTTGTAGTCGCCCGAGATCGTCGGGGACGCGGCGACGGCCGCGGCCTCGTCGACGAACTTACGGCCGTTCAGGGCCGCTTTGACCAGGTCGCTGGGCTCGCTGGTCATCGTCGTCCAGGGCGAGCTGGGCACCGTCTTGCCGCCCGAGGAGGACGGAGCGGACGACGAGGACTGGTTGGTCGACGCGGTCGCGTTCGCGGCCAGGCCAGCGTTCTTGGCCTGATAATACCCGAGCAGCAGACTGGAATCGAAAGTGATCACAGCGGGTCCCATCGGGACGCACTACGCCCCACGATTCGATTGTCCGCGATGATCGCTGACGTTTCGTTAAGACGTATGAATCGAAGTCGGGATCAGGCCGCGATCAGGTGGGCGTCGGTCAGCGAGCGCCGGACCTCGCCCCGCAGCTCGCGCCATTCCTCGGCCAGGATGCCCAGCAGGACCACGTCCCGGGGCTCGCCGTCCTTCAGCACGTGGCCGCGCAGATAGCCTTCGCGACGGAAGCCGGAGGCCGCCTGGGCCTTCAGCGCCGCGTCGTTGTCGGCCATGACCTCGGCGAAGACCTTGTGCAGGCCCAGCTCGCCGAAGGCGCGGTCCAGTCCCAGCACCTGGGCGGCGCGTCCCACGCCCCTGCCCCGCGCCTCGGCCGAACCGAGGAACCAGTTCCAGCCGGCGCGACGATGGTGGCTGAGCAGGCCGGTCAAGGTCAGCAGGCCCGACGGCTCGCCGGCTCGGACGATCATCCAGCCGCGCATGTCGGGATCGGAACGCAGGGCCTGGAACCAGGCGGCGTGGGCCTCGCGGCTCGGAAAGGCCGCGTCGGACATCCACCGGTCGACTTCCGGTTCGCCCCGCCATTGGAACAGGACCGCCTCGTCGCCGTCCGTCAAATCGCGAAGCTCGATCATACCGGGTCGATTCTCCCAACTAGCGTGGCGGAGAGTCTACCCCGCGCGGGGCCTCAGGCCTAGCTGCCGCCGTTGAACAGCGACAGGATGATCTGCGGCGCCTGGTTGGCGATCGACAGCGCCTGGGCGCCGAGCTGTTGCTTGACCTGCAAGGCCTGCAGGCGCGCGCTTTCCTTGGCCATGTCGGCGTCGACGAGGTTGCCCACGCCGGTCTCGAGCACGTCGTTGAGCTTGGAGACGAAGGTGTTGTGGGCTTCGATCTGCTTGGCTTGCGAGCCGATCGAGCCGACGGCCTGGTTCACCGCCGTCATCGTCGCGTCCAGGCGCGACAGGACGCTGGCGGCCAGGGTCTGGGTGTTGATCTTGTCGTTCAGCGACAGCGTGTTGATCGTGCTGCTCAGCGACAGGTTCTGCAGGTTCAGCGTGATCACGGTGGCGGCGTCGGCGTCGGCCAGGAACGTGATGTTGCTCGGCTCGCTGCCGTTCAGGATGTTGGCGCCGTCGAACGTGGCGCTGTTGATCACCTGCGTCATGTTCTTCAGCAGGCTCTGGAAGTCGGCGTTCAGCGAGTTGCGCGACTGGGTCGACAGCGAGGTGTCCTTGGCGGCGACCACCTTCTCGCGCATCTGGGTCAGCAGATCCGAGACCGATTCCCCCGCGGCCAGGGCCACGTCGGTGATCGAGGTGGCGCGGTCCAGGCTCATCTTCACCGCGTTCAGGGCCGAGCGGTCGGCGCGCTGATCCTGGGCGATCGACCAGACCGCGGCGTTGTCCTTGGCGCTGGAGATCGCGAGACCGGTGTTGATGCGCGACTGCACGCCGCCCATCTCGTCGTTGGTCTTGTTCAGATTCTGCAGGGCGATCAGCGCAGGCTGATTGGTGTTCACGCTCAGCGTCATCACGGTCTCCGAACGGCGGTTCTTGCCAATGTGGCTCGGAACGCGATTCGGCGGCCGAGCAGGTCGACCGTGAACTTGAGGCTCAGGGAGTAAGAATATGGTTAACGCGCGTAAACCATGTTCCGCCTGCGACGCCAGGTCGCGGCGAACACGGTCCTAGGGGGCGGAGCGCCCTCTCAGGTCAGGCCGTCGAAAACCTCGCCCGGGTCGTAGTGCTCGGCCTGCTTGAAGCGGAGCACGTCCTCGCGGGGAAACTGCTGCAGGACGTCGCCGGTCCGGCGATCGACCGTCTTGTAGACGTACGAACCCGAAACGGGATCCTGCTCGATCACCAGTCGCAGGTCGCCCGGTTGGGGGCCCGCGGCGGCGGCCGGCTTCTCCGGAGCCTCCGAAACGACAGGACCGCCCGCGGGTTGGCCCGGGACGGTGTAGGCATTGGCGGCCGAAGACGGCGCGGTCGGTTCTGGTATCGGCTGTGTCAGTGCGGCTTTGGTTTCCATTACTCCTATCGTCGCCGGGTCACGGCGGCGCCTCTGGTGAACCCTCCTCCCGGCTCAAGGCCGACGGAAGGCGGGGACGGGCCCGAAGGCCCGCCCCCAGGTGTCCCTATCGGAACAGGCTCAGGATCGAGCCGGTCGACTGGTTGGCGATCGAGAGCGCCTGGATGCCCAGCTGCTGCTTGGTTTGCAGCGACTGCAGCTTGGCGCTTTCCTTGGCCAGGTCGGCGTCGACCAGGTTGCCCACGCCGGCGTCGAGGCTGTCCTGCAGCTTGCCGACGAAGGTCAGGTGGGTGTCCAGGCCGGTCGAGCTGGTGCCCAGCGAAGCCAGCTTGTTGGTGGCGGTGCCGATGGCCTTGCCGACGGTGTCGATCATGGTCTTGGCGGCCGCGGCGGTCGTGAAGGTCGACGTCGTGGTCATGCCGATA
>NZ_JBBEUD010000011.1:0-177276 GCF_037402475.1 Caulobacter sp. CCG-8 | reverse complement strand
CGGCCGCCAAGGCTCCGGCCAAGGCCGCCGCCACCAAGCCCGCCGCGAAGCCCGCGACCGCCAAGGCCGCCCCGGCCGCGAAGCCGGCCGCAGCGAAGGCCGCCGCCAAGCCGAAGGCCGAGGCCAAGCCCGCCGCCGCCAAGGCCCCGGCCAAGGCCGCCGCGCCCAAGCCCGTCGCGAAGCCGGCCGCGAAACCCGCGCCCGCCAATGCCGCTCCCGCCCCGAAGGCCGCGGCGAAACCCGCCGCCGCCAAGGCTCCGGCCAAGACCGCCGCCGCCAAGCCGGCGGCGAAACCGGCCGCGAAGCCCGCGCCCGCCAAGGCCGCCGCTCCGAAGGCGGCTGCTCCGAAGGCCGCGGCCAAGCCCGCCGCCGCCAAGGCCCCGGCCAAGGCCGCCGCGCCGAAGCCGGCCGCCAAGCCCGCCGCCAAGCCTGCCCCCAAGGCGGCCCCCAAGGCGGCCCCCAAGGCGGCCCCCAAGGCGGCCAAGCCTGCGGCGGCCCCTAAGGCGGCCAAGCCCCCTGCGGCAAAGTCGACCGCCAAATCTTCACCCGCGCCGAAGAAGTAGCGTGTAGGCTGGACCCTTCGGCGCTTTGGCCGAGGGGTGGGCGAGACGCGTGGCGACTCCGGTGATCATGGTGCACGGCGCCTTCTGCGGCGGCTGGACGTTCGATGCGTTCCGCCGTCCGTTCGAAGCCGCCGGCCACGTCGTCCAGACCCCGGACCTGCTGGGGCACGGCGACGGGTCGCTGGTGGCCGGCCGGTCGATGGCCGACTACGCCCGGCAGATCGCGGCCCTGTGCCGCGCCTGCGACGAGCCGCCGGTGCTGATCGGCCACTCGATGGGCGGGCTGGTGGCCCAGATGGCGGCAGGCCGCGCGCCCGTCTCGCGTCTGATCCTGCTGGCCCCCTCCCCGCCCTGGGGCGTCTCGGGCGCGACGATCGAGGAAGCGGCCTCGGCCGTCAGCCTCTACGCCCTGGGCCCCTACTGGCTGCAGGCCGTCGAGCCCGACTACGGCGTGGTGCGCCGCTACAGCCTGGACCGCCTGCCCCGCGATCGCCGCAAGGCGCTCTACGGCCGCATGGTCGCCGAGAGCGGCCGGGCGCTGTGGGAGACGCTGAACTGGTTCATGGACCCGTTCATGACCACCAATGTCGGGCCCGTCGGCGCCCCGACCCTGGCGATCGCCGGCGGCCAGGACGTGGTCCACCCGCCGGCCACCGTCCGCCAGACCGCCGCCCGCCTGGGCGGCGCCTGCGAGGTCTTCCCCGCCATGAGCCACTGGCTGCCCGGCGAGCCCGGCTGGGAAGAGGTCGCCGAGACCTGCCTCGACTTCATCGCCGACGAGAACCGCGCGGCCGCCTGAAGCGGTTTCGCCCGCCCCGCCGAATGCGGCGGTTTCGCGGCGAGCATCTGGTCTATACACGGCGAAGTGGCGGAACTTTGATAGTATAAAAGGCCGCGTTGCTTAGAAATTCAGCGATGAAACACTAAAGCAACAAAGCGCCTACACTTCAGGAACCTTGACGCACAGGACGAGTTTCTGCGCCGACGAGGTCTGTATGCACGCTTATACCGACAGCCTACAACGACGCCGCGCCGAGGCGCGTTCGTTCGACGATCCGCGCGATCTCGACGACGCCGCCCCGCCGCCGGCGCCCCTGGCCATGCCCGACCAGCCGCTGCATCAGCCGGCCCGGCCGGCCCGCTTCGCGGCCGTCCCGGGCCTGGGCCGGCGACGCGCCGCCCTGGCCGCCTTCTGCGCCGGCTCGACCGGCCTGGCGGTGTTCGCGGTGACCGCGGCCATGGCCGAGGACGGGCTGGAGCCGCTGGAGGTCGCCCACCTCACCCTGATCCTGGTGCTGTTCGGCTGGATGGCCTTCTCGTTCGCCGCCAGCCTGGGCGGGCTGTGGCTGTCGCGGCGGCCGGGCGCCTGGGAGCGGACCATGGCCCGGACCCCGCTGCGGCCTCTGACGCGCCGCACGGCGCTGCTGGCGCCGATCTATCACGAGGACGTCGGCCCGTTCTTCGGCCGCCTGGCCGCGATGCGGGCCGGACTGCACGCCCTGGGCCTGACGCCGATGTTCGACATCGTCGTGCTCAGCGACAGCCGCCGGCCCGAGGTGATCGCCGAGGAGCGGCGGGGCTTCTCCGCCTTCCGCCGGGGCGGCGCGGGGCCGCGCGCCTACTACCGCCATCGCCCCGAGAACATCGACCGCAAGGCCGGCAACGTCGCCGACTGGGTGCGCCGCCACGGCGGGGCCTACGACCACATGGTGGTGCTGGACGCCGACAGCCTGATGGACGCCCCGACCCTGTGGCGGCTGGCCGCCGCCATGGAGGCCGACCCGTCGCTGGGCCTGATCCAGACCGCCCCGGCCATCGTCGGGCGGCGCACGGTGTTCGGCCGGCTGGAGCAGTTCGCCAACACCCTGTACGGCCCGCTGGCGGCCTGGGGCGTGGCCTGGTGGAGCGGGACCGAAGGCAACTACTGGGGCCACAACGCCATCCTGCGGGTCGAGGCGTTCGCGCAGTCCAGCGGACTGCCGCACCTCAAAGGAAGAAAACCGTTCGGCGGCCACATCATGAGCCACGACTTCGTCGAGGCCGCCTTCCTGCGCCGTGCCGGCTGGGGCGTGCGCCTGGCGCCCGCGCCCCTGAACGACGACTGGGGCGGCAGCTTCGAGGAGAGCCCGCCCACCCTGATCGACCACCTGATCCGCGACCGGCGCTGGTGCCAGGGCAACCTGCAGCACCTGGGCGTCCTGGGCGCGCGGGGCCTGCATCCGGTCAGCCGCCTGCACCTGGCGCGCGGCGTGCTGAGCTACGCCCTGGCGCCGCTGTGGATCGCCCTTGTGGTGACCGGCGCCCTGCTGTCGGCGCCCGAGGCCGGGACGGACGACGGCGGCGGCTATCCGCTGGCCGGCGCGATCGTCCTGGCCGTCAGCCTGACCTTCGTCCTGGCGCCCAAGCTGATGTCCTATGGGATGATGCTGGCCGAGGGCCGGGCGCGGCGGTTCGGCGGGGCCTGGCGGGCCCTGGCCAGCGTCGGCCTGGAGACGGTCGCCTCTACCCTGACCGCGCCGATCATCATGGCGGCCCACACCCGCGCCCTGCTGTCGGTGGCCCTGGGCCGCGACGCCGGCTGGTCGGCCCAGCAGCGCGACGAGGGCCGGCTGCGCGGCCGCGCGGCCCTGGCCTTCCACTGGCCCGAGATGCTGATCGGCCTGGGCCTGGCGATCATCGGACCAGCGATGGGCTCCAGCCTGTCGCCGTGGCTGGCGGTGGCGGCGGCCAGCCTGGTCGCCGCCCCCTTCATCGTCTGGTGGACGGCCAGCATCGGCCGCGGCCTGCGCCTGCGGAACGCCGGCCTGCTGCTGACGCCCGGCGAGCGCCCTGAGCCCCGGTGGGCCCCTCAGTGGGCCGGCGTGAACAGCTTCAGCCCCAGGATGCCCGAGACGATCAGCGCCAGGCAGACCAGCCGCCCGGCCGTGGCCGGCTCCTTGAACAGCAGGATGCCGACGACCGCCGTGCCGACCGCGCCGACGCCGGTCCACACCGCATAGGCCGTGCCCAGCGGCAGCGACTTCACGGCCCAGCCCAGCAAGCCCATGGAGGCCACCAGGCTGATCGCGGTCAGGATGGTGGGGATGGGGCGGGTGAAGCCCTCGGTGAACTTCAGGCCCACGGCCCAGCCGATCTCGAACAGACCGGCGACGAAGAGGATGATCCAGGCCATGACCTGCTCCTGTTGACCTCGCGAAGAGGTGAGCGGGGTCGTCCCCGGAAAAAAGGAAAAGGCGCGGGGTCGTCCCCGCGCCTTCGACTAGATAGGACCATCGGACGGGAGGGCAAGCCTCCCGTCGCCGGCCGCCTTAGCGGCTGGTGGTCGAGTACAGGATCTGGGCCTGCTCGTAGTTCTTGCCGATCGAGCTGTCGTCCAGCTTCTTCAGGCGCATGTAGACCAGGCCGGCGTGGCCGTCGGCCCAGGCGTCGTCCCACGAGACCGTCAGGCGCTTGACGTCGCTGACCGTCAGGTCGTTGCGGATCAGGCGCAGCTGCGGCTTGTTCTCCCAGGTCGCCCAGTCGTGCAGGGCGTTGGCCAGGGCCTGGGCCTGGGCGTCGCCCTGGGCGTACTGGATGGTGACGGTGCAGACGTTCTTGTTCGAGCCGGGGTTGTCGACGGCGATCAGATACGGCTTGCCGATATCCATCACCCACTGCTCTTTTTTCTTCTTCATGCCGGCGGCCTTGGCCAGGGTCGGCATGTCGCCGCCGACGACGGCGGGCTTGCAGACCTTGTCCAGCACGCCGAGCAGCTGAAGCGAGACGGGGTCGGTGGTCGGCGGACCGCGGGTCGGCGCGACATATTCCGGAGCCTGGCCGGCCGGCGGCGCGGCCACGGCGGGGGTCGCGGTCATGGTGTCGGCCGGAGCAGCGGGGGTGGCGGGCGTCTGCGCCGCGGGCGCGGCGGCCGGCGCAGCGGCCGGAGCAGCAGCGGGAGCGGCAGTCGGAGCGGTTTGCTCCTGGGCGACGGCGGTCGAAACCGCGCCGAGGGCAATCAGGCTGGCGAGCGCAAGGCGCATGGTCGAGTTATCCCCGTTAGGCAAGAGGTCGGCATTAAAACCGACAGGCGTTCCCTCGCAACCCTTATGGTGACGGATTAAGGCGGAGAATGGGTCACAGGTGTAATTTTCTCGCCGGAGGGGTGCGGCCTAGCGCCTCAGGGACGGAAAGCAGGCCATCGCGCCTCGACCGGGCGCCTCCGCATCGCTCCACAGCTGTTTCGTCGCACCCCACAGTCCAGCTCTAGGCGCCCCCTCGGGGCCCATGCAACCTTGAGCTACACAATCTGTGCGCGAAGCCTTCAGTGTGGAGAGTAGGCATGTCCATCAATACCCTCGGCTACGGTGACCCCCTTCTGGCCGAGGAGGACGCGCTGAACGCCGCCCCCGACGCGCCGATCGACGCCGACGGCGGCGACAACACCATCTCAGAAGACGCCCTCACCGGCGCGGTCGTCGCCGGCCTTTCGCTGGGCTCCCTCGACGCCGACGGCGACACCCTGACCTGGTCGCTGCTGGACGACGCCGGCGGCCGTTTCGCCATCGACGCCGCCACCGGCGTGGTCACCGTCGCCGACGCGGGCCTGCTGGACTTCGAGACCGCGGCCTCGCACCAGATCGTCGTCCAGGTCAGCGACGGGACCGACGTCTCCTCGGAGACCTTCACCATCGCCGTGACCAACGCCGCGCCGACCGCGCCGGCGGACACCGACGCCGCCGACAACACCGTGTCCGAGGACGCGATCAACGGGACGGTCGTGGCCGGCCTGGCCCTCGCCGCGACCGACCCGAACGGCGGGACGCTCACCTACAGCCTGACCGACGACGCCGGCGGCCGCTTCGCCATCGACGCCGCCACCGGCGTGGTCACCGTCGCCGACGCCAGTCTGCTGGACTTCGAGACCGCGACCTCCCACCAGATCGTCGTCCAGGTCAGCGACGGGACGGACGTCTCCTCGGAGACCTTCACCATCGCCGTGACCAACGCCTCGCCCAGCGCGCCGGCGGACACCGACGCCGCCGCCAACACCGTGTCCGAAGACGCGGTCAACGGGACCGTCGTGGCCGGCCTGGCGATCGCCGCGACCGACCCGAACGGCGGGACGCTCACCTACAGCCTGACCGACGACGCGGGCGGCCGCTTCGCCATCGACGCCGCCACCGGCGTGGTCACCGTGGCCGACGCCAGCCTGCTGGACTTCGACGTCGCCGCCGCGCACCAGATCGTCGTGCGCGTCAGCGACGGGACCGCCGGTTCAGCGGCCGACACCACCTTCACCATCGACGTGGCCAATGCGGCCCCGACCGCGCCGACCGATGTCGACGCCGCCGCCGACAGCGTCTCGGAAGGCGCGGCGAACGGCGACCTGGTCGGGATCACGGCCTCGGCGACCGAGGCCAAGACCGGGACGGTGAGCTTCAGCCTGTCCGACGACGCGGGCGGCCGCTTCGCCATCGACGCCGCGACCGGCGTGGTCACCGTGGCCGACGCCGGCCTGCTGAACTTCGAGGCCGCGGCCTCGCACCAGATCGTCGTGCGCGCCACCGACGCCCAGGGCGCGTTCTCGAGCCAGGCCTTCACCATCGCGGTGGCCAATGTCGCCAACGACGCGCCGGTGGACGGCGACGGCGCGGCCAACACCATCTCCGAAGGCGCGGTGAACGGGGCCGTGGTGTCGGGCCTGTCGCTCGGCGCCGCCGACGTCCACGGCGGCCCGCTGGTCTACAGCCTGCTCGACAACGCCGGCGGCCGCTTCGCCATCAACGCCGCCACGGGCGTGGTCACGGTGGCCAACGCCAACCTGCTGAACTACGAGGCGGCCACCTCGCACCAGATCGTCGTCCAGGCCGCCAGCGGCTCGGAATCGGCCAGCGCCGCCTTCACCATCGACGTGCTGAACGCCGCCCCGGCCACGCCCACCGACACCAACGGCGCGCCCACCCTGGTGTCCGAGCACGCCACGAACGGGACGGTGGTCGGCGGCCTGACGGTCGGCGCGCCCGACCCGCACGGCGGGACGGTGACCTACAGCCTGACCAACGACGCCGGCGGCCGCTTCGCCATCAACGCCACGACCGGCGTGGTCACCGTGGCCAACGCCGGCCTGCTCGACCACGACACCCAGGCCAGCCACACGATCACCGTCCAGGCGTCGGACGGTTCGCTGGCCAGCACGGGCAACATCGTCGTCAACCTGATCGACGAGCTCGACAGCTACTGGACCGGCACGGCGGGCAACGACGGCTTCACCGTACCCGACGTCCAGGACTGGCAGCTGACGGGCGGCGAAGGCAACGACACCCTGAACGGCGGGGTCGGCGACGACATCATCATCGGCGGCTACGGCGACGACGTCATGACCGGCGGCGGCGGCAACGACACCTTCCTGATCGGCCGCGACGAGGGCTGGGACATCGTCGACGGCGGCGCCGGCACGGACACCATCCGGTTCACCGCCGGCAACCTCGTGGTCAACTTCCGGGGCCTGGCGGGGATCGAGGCCGTCAACACCGGCGGGTTCGCCAACGTCGGCTTCCAGGGCGGCGACCGCAACGACCTGCTCGACTTCAGCGGCGTGGCCAGCACCGGCACGCTGACCATCGCCGGCGGCGAAGGCCACGACACCATCTACGGCACCAACGGGCCCGACATCCTGTACGGCCAGAACGGCAACGACACGATCTACGGCCTGGACGGCGACGACGTCATCGTCGGGGGCGAGGGCTACAACGCCCTGTACGGCGGCGGCGGGGCCGACCTGTTCCTGGTCGACGAGACCTCCGGCCAGAACGTCTTCGACGGCGGAGCCGGCTACGACGAGATCCGGGCCTCGACCCGGAACACGATGATCGCCATCTCCAGCCTGACCGGCATCGAGAAGATCAGTTCGGGCGGCTTCACCAACGTCCAGATCGGCCTGGCGAACCTGCTGTCCTTCGCCAACTGGGACTTCACCAACGTCGAGATCACCGGCGTCACCCAGATCGTCGGCGGCAACCAGGCCGACGTCATCGTCGGCAGCGCGGGCAACGACGTGATCGACGGCGGCGCCGGCCCCGACACCCTCTCGGGCGGACTGGGCAACGACACCTTCGTCTCGGGCGGCCCCGACAACCGCTACGACACCATCGACGGCGGGGCCGGCTGGGACAGGCTGCTGGCCAGCGCCAACGGGTCGGCGTTCCAGATCGCCGCGATGACCGGCGTCGAGGAGATCTCGACCGGCGGCTTCAGCAATGTCCAGATCATCAGCGGCCTCGGTTCGGAGACCCTGGACCTGCGCAACATCACCGTGACGGGCAGCCTGAGCCTGATCCACATGAACGCCGGCGACGACACCTTCTACGGGACCGCGGGGGCAGACATCGTCGACGGCGGCACCGGCAACGACTACATCGACACCGGCGACGGCAACGACATCATCCGGGTGAGCAACAACCAGGGCCTGGACGTGGTCCACGGCGGGGCCGGCTACGACACGGTCGTGGCGCAGGACAGCGGCGTCTGGATCATCTACAGCACCCTGGAGGGCATCGAGGCGATCCAGGGCAACGTCTTCTCGGACACCCGGATCATCGGTTCCGACCTCGGCCCCGACAAGGTCGACGTGATCGACCTGCGCAACATCGCCGTCACCCAGGTCGGCATGATCGACGCGGGCCTCGGCAACGATATCGTCTACGGCTCGGCGGGCGCCGACAACGTGGTCAGCAACGGCGGCAACGACCTGATCTACACCGGCGGCGGCAACGACAAGATCAGCTTCTACCAGAGCGCCGGCATCTCCGCGGTCGACGGCGGCGACGGCTACGACACCCTGGTCGCGGCCACCGACTATGCGGTCATCAACATCAGTTCGATGACCGGCATCGAGGCCGTCGCGGCCGAGAGCGCCAACGGCACCAGCCACACCGGCATGGGCTTCACCGATGGGGCCGACACCTTCGACTTCTCGGCCATCGCCGTGTCGGGCATCACCTTCACCGACCTGCGGGCCGGGGATGACGTCTTCATCGGCTCGTCCACGGGCGAACGCATCATCGGCGGACTGGGCCACGATGTGATCACCGGCGGCGGCGGGGCCGACGACTTCGACTTCAACGCCGTGGCCGAGATCAACCACGACATCATCACCGACTTCATCAGCGGCGTGGACAAGATCGACTTCGCTACGATCGACGCCCGGACCAACCTCAACGACGACCAGGCCTTCACCCTGATCGGGACCTCGGCCTTCACCGGCGTCTCGGGCCAGCTGCGCTACGACGTCTCCGGCGGAGAGGCCGTCCTGCAGGGCGACGTGAACGGCGACGGCCTGGCCGACTTCTACGTCCACGTCCTCGGGGTCACCTCGTTCACGACGAGCGACTTCTTCCTCTAGGCCGCGTCCCCTCGGGAACGCCGAACGGTCCGGACGCCCTCGCGTCCGGGCCGTTTTGCCTTCGACGATGGTCTCAGGGCTTGGCGGTGCTCAGCACGAAGGTCGCCGCGTCGGGGAAGTTGGCGACGACCACGTACATCTTCAGGTTCGGATAGGCGGGCGAGACATAGGTGCCCTTCTGGATCAGCTGGTTGTCCTCGGCGGTCTTCACGAAGCCCGACCCGACGGCGATGCCGGCGTGGATCATGATGTTGCGCAGCATGGTCGAGAAGGCGGCCGGGTCGCCGGTGACCGGCTGGGCGCCGTCGTAGTAGCCGACCTGGCAGTAGCCGTCCTGCGGCGACTGGGCCAGGTACAGGCGGGCGGTCTGGGGCGAGACCCAGACCTTGGTGGCCGGTCCCTGCCACATCGCCTTGATCGAGGCCGGCGCCGGCTGCCAGTTGAAGGTGGCGGCCGTCGAGGCGATCGCCGCGACATTGGTCCCGGCCGGCAGGCAGACGCTCTTGAAGACGTCGACGACCTGCTGCCGATAGGTCGGGACGGCCTGGGCCGAGCCGACGGCCAGGAAACCGGCCAGGGTCAGGATGGTGGCTAGGACGCGCATCGCGATTCCCCCGGCGCCGACGGGCGCGGCCCCCAGACTAGCCGCAATCCACCATCGGGAGAACATCGTTATCCCTTCAACTTCGCTCCCGGACCCGAAACCGGGAATTGCGGGGGCCGAACGAGGTCTTTGCCGTATGGCGGCGCGGGGTGGGCGACGGGAAACTGGGGGCGTTTCCGGCGCGCGAAGCCTGGAGCTCCTACGAGGAGGATTCGATGACCTTGGCGGAACTGGTTCCCCTGGGCGTCAAGATCAGCATCGTGACGATCGTCTTCGCGCTGGGCCTGAGCGCCCGACCCAGGGACCTTGTCCATCTGGTCCGGCATCCGGCCCTGGCGGCGCGATCGGCGCTGGCGATCATGCTGGTCATGCCGATCGTGGCGGTGCTGCTGGTCAAGTTCGTGGGCCTGTCCGCGCCGGTGGCCATCATGCTGATCGCCCTGTCGCTGGCCCCGACGCCGCCGATCCTGCCCCGCAAGCAGCTCAAGGCCGGGGGCGACGCCAGCTACGCCATCAGCCTGCTGGCCACCATGGGCCTGGTGTCGATCCTCTGGGTCCCCCTGGCCCTGGAGCTGATCCAGCGGGTGTCGGGCCTGCCGCTGGGCATCGCGACCCCCAAGGTGGCGTCCGTGATCGCCGTGACGATCCTGATCCCGCTGCTGGCCGGGATCGCCCTGGCCTATTTCGCGCCGGCCCTGGCCGCGAAGCTGGCGCCGATCGTCTCCAAGGCCGGCCTCCTGCTGCTGGTGGTGGTCGCCCTGCTGATCCTGGTCAGCCAGTGGCGGCACATGGCCGGCCTGGTGGGCGACGGGACGGTGCTGGCGTTCGTGGCCTTCGTGGTCGTCGGCCTGGCCGTGGGCCACGCCCTGGGCGGACCCGACCCCAGCGACCGCACCGTCCTGGCCCTGGCGACCGCGTCGCGGCATCCGGGCCTGGCCCTGGCCGTCGCCCACGTGAACTACCCCGACGCCAAGGCGCTGGTCGCCGCCGTGCTGCTGTTCCTGGTGGTCAACGTGATCGTGTCGATCCCGTACGTGGTCTGGCGCAAGCGCGCCGGCGCCGCCGGGGCGGTCGACCTCTGACGTCTGACGACCACGCCCCCGAACGCGAAACGGCCCGGACGCTCTCGCGCCCGGGCCGTCTTGCCTTCAGCGATGAAGCCGGCGCTTAGACCGCTTCGACCGCGTGTTCGGCCAGGATCGTGAAGCCGTCGGGACCGACGTCCGCGAAGCCGCCCTGGATGTCGAACAGGCGCACGGTCGAACCGTCGCGCACCGTGACCCGGCCTTCGCGCAGGGTGGTCATGAACGGCGCGTGGTTCGGCAGGACGCCGAAATCGCCTTCCGTGCCGGGGGCGTCGACCTGGTCGACGTCCGCCGAAAACAGTTCGCGCTCGGGCGCGACGAGGGAGAAGTGCAGCTTAGCCATCAGTCATGAGTCTCCACGGCGCCCAGGGCCGCTTCGATGTCTTCGTCGGTCTGGATCTCGGTCCCGCAGAACGGGCAGAAGCGGATGGTGGCCAGCACGACGCCGGTTTCACCACCCTCTTCCCGATGACCCAGATTGAGCAGGATCAACCCGCTGTCGTGCTCGATCAGCGCGTCTTCGGGATCCGAAGACACCGCATCCTCGAGCTCTTCGCAGCAGAAATTGATCAGCTCGTGTTCGTCGGTCATTACGCTTCGCCAGCCATCTTCTCGGCCTTGGCCACGGCTTCCTCGATCGGGCCGACCATGTAGAAGGCGCCTTCCGGCAGGTGGTCGTACTCGCCGTCCACGATGCCCTTGAACGAGCGGATGGTGTCCTTCAGCTGGACGAAGGCGCCCGGCGTGTTGGTGAACTGCTCGGCGACGTGGAACGGCTGCGACAGGAAGCGCTGGATCTTACGGGCGCGGGCGACCGTCAGCTTGTCCTCTTCCGACAGCTCGTCCATGCCCAGGATGGCGATGATGTCCTTCAGGGCCTTGTACTGCTGCAGCACTTCCTGGACCGAGCGGGCCACGTTGTAGTGCTCTTCGCCGATCACCAGCGGGTCCATGATCCGCGAGGTCGAGTCCAGCGGATCGACGGCCGGGAAGATGGCCTGGGCGGCGATGTCGCGCGACAGAACGGTGGTGGCGTCCAAGTGGGCGAACGAAGCGGCCGGGGCCGGGTCGGTCAGGTCGTCGGCGGGCACGTAGATGGCCTGGACCGAGGTGATCGAGCCCTTGTTGGTCGAGGTGATGCGCTCCTGCAGGTTGCCCATCTCGGTGGCCAGGGTGGGCTGGTAGCCCACGGCCGAGGGGATGCGGCCCAGCAGAGCCGACACTTCGGCGCCGGCCTGGGTGAAGCGGAAGATGTTGTCGACGAACAGCAGCACGTCCTTACCTTCCTCGTCGCGGAAGTATTCCGCGATCGACAGGCCGGTCAGGGCGACGCGGGCGCGGGCGCCCGGGGGTTCGTTCATCTGGCCGTAGACCAGGGCGCAGCGGCTGCCTTCGGTCGAGCCGTTGTTGGCCTTCGGGTCGACGTTGACGTTCGACTCGATCATCTCGTGATACAGGTCGTTGCCTTCGCGGGTGCGTTCGCCCACGCCGGCTAGGACCGAGTAACCGCCGTAAGCCTTGGCGATGTTGTTGATCAGTTCCTGCATCGTCACGGTCTTGCCGACGCCGGCGCCGCCGAACAGGCCGATCTTGCCGCCCTTGGTGTAGGGGCACATCAGGTCGATGACCTTGATGCCCGTGACCAGCACTTCAGCGGTGTTGGTCTGGTCGGCGAACGACGGGGCGTCGCGGTGGATCGTGCGGTAGATGTCCGACTGGATCGGGCCCTGCTCGTCGATCGGCTCGCCGATGACGTTCATGATGCGGCCCAGGGTGCCCGGACCGACCGGAACGCGGATCGACTCGCCGGTGTCGCGCACGGCCTGGCCGCGGACCAGACCTTCGGTGGCGTCCATGGCGATGGCGCGGACGGTGTTCTGACCCAGGTGCTGGGCGACTTCGAACACCAGGCGCTGGCCCGAAGCGGTGTTGACCGTCTCAAGCGCGTTCAGGATGGCCGGCAGCGGGCCTTCGAACTCGACGTCGACGACGGCGCCGATGACCTGCACCAGCTTGCCGGTGGCGGCGCCGATGGAGGCGGCGGCCTTCGGGGCCGAAGCCTTGGCGGCGGCCGGAGCCTTGGGCGCGGCGGCCTTCTTGGCGGGAGCGGCGGCGGCGGCCTTCGGAGCGGCGGCAGCCTTCGGGGCGGCGGGCTTCTTCACGGCGGCCGGCTTGGCGGCGGCGGCGGGAGCCTTAGCGGGGGTCTTGGCCATGGCGTTCAGGGTCTTTCGTACGGGCTCGTGCGGCGTTTTATGGTTGGGTTCAGGATCAGACGGCTTCGGCGCCGGAGATGATCTCGATCAGCTCCTTGGTGATCTGAGCCTGGCGGGAACGGTTGTATTCGAGGGTGTAGCGCTTGATCATATCGCCCGCGTTGCGCGTGGCGTTGTCCATCGCCGTCATCTGGCTGGCGTAGAAGCCGGCCATGTTGTCGAGCAGGGCCGACAGGATCTGGACCGTCAGGTTGCGCGGCAGCAGGGTCTCGAGGATGGCCTCTTCCGAGGGCTCGTACTCGTAGACGGCGGCCGGACCCGAAGTCGCTTCCGCGCCCTCGACCACGGCCGGGACCAGCTGCAGGGCGGTCGGGACCTGCTGCACCACCGACTTGAAGCGGCTGTAGAACAGGGTGACCACGTCGACCTCGCCGCTTTCGTAGGCGCGGATGACGACGTCGGCGATCGGCTGGGCGACTGACAGGGTGAACTGGCGATAGGCCGACAGGTCGAAGTTCTCGACCACCTTGTCGCCATAGGGGCGCTTCAGCTGGGCGGTGACCTTCTTGCCGACGCAGACGATCTTCACGTCCTTGCCGTCGCGGATCAGCGTGTCGATCCGCTCGCGCGCGGCGCGGACGATCGACGAGGTGAAGCCGCCGGCCAGGCCGCGGTCGGCGGCGGCGACGATCACCAGGTGACGGTCGTCACGGCCGGTGCCGGCCAGCAGGGCCGGAGCCCCGTCGCCGGACACGCCGGCGGCCAGGTTGGCGATGACGTTCGACAGGCGCCGAGCGTACGGACGGGCGGCTTCCGCCGCGTCCTGGCTCCGGCGCAGCTTGGCCGCCGCCACCATCTGCATCGCTTTCGTGATCTTCTGCGTCGCCTTGACGCTCGAGATCCGATTGCGCATTTCCTTTAGGCTTGCCATCCGCCTATCAGACCTTCCTAAACAACCACCAGGTGCTGTCGTCCATCACGGTCGTTCTTCTCCAGAAGAACCCGTAATCGACCAACTGCAGATCTGGGAACATATCCATGTAGAGCGAGCCAAAATCGTTCTTGAACAGAAGATCTTGTTCGCCACGGTAGGTAATCGTTTCGGCCTTCGGCGAAAAATACTCGGAGCAGAAGACGTACTTGGAAGCCACGCGGTGCACTTCGCGCATCGTCGCCTCCAGCTGGCTGGGATCGACGTGGATCAGGACGCCGGCCGTGAAGGCCATGTCCACCGCGCCGTCGGCCAGCGGGATGCTGTGACCGAAACCCTCGAACAGCCGCTCGGCCGGCAGGACGCCGTTCTCGATCAGCTGCTTGCGGGCCGAAGCGTTGGGCTCGATGGCCCATTGCTCCATGTCCGACAGGGCCTGGATGCCCAGGAGGTTGAGGCCGACGTTCGGCCCCACTTCCAGGACGCTCTTAGGCATGTCGCCGGTCATGCGCGAAAGCACCTCGCCCCAAACCCGGGTGCGGCCGCGGACGGCCTCGACGGTGGCGCCGCTACGTTGCGTGTAGCGGTCGCCGAACTCGCCGGACCATGCGTCCAAGGATTTGGGGTGATCAGCCATCGATCAGCTAGGCAAAGGTCGCCGAGAAGCTGTCGAGCACGCTCTTCAGCGTGTTCTCCAGGTCCTTGTCGAGGGCCTTCTTGGTGCGGATGCCGTCCAGCAGGTCCTTGTGGGCGCTGTGCAGGCGGGCCAGGAACTCGGTCTCGAAGCGGCGAACCGACGAGGTCGGGATCTTGTCCAGATAGCCGCGCGTGCCGGCGTAGATCACGCAGACCTGCTCTTCGACCGACTGCGGGGCGTACTGCGGCTGCTTCAGCAGCTCGGTCAGGCGTTCGCCGCGGGCCAGCATCTTCTGGGTCGAGGCGTCCAGGTCCGAGCCGAACTTGGCGAAGGCGGCCATCTCGCGATACTGGGCCAGTTCGCCCTTGATCGGACCGGCGACCTGCTTCATGGCCTTGATCTGGGCCGACGAGCCGACGCGCGACACCGAGATGCCGACGTTCACGGCCGGGCGGATGCCCTGGTAGAACAGGTCGGTTTCCAGGAAGATCTGGCCGTCGGTGATCGAGATCACGTTGGTCGGGATGTAGGCCGACACGTCGTTGGCCTGGGTTTCGATGATCGGCAGCGCCGTCAGCGAGCCCGAGCCGTTGTCTTCGTTCAGCTTCGCGGCGCGTTCCAGCAGGCGCGAGTGCAGGTAGAACACGTCGCCCGGATAGGCTTCGCGGCCCGGCGGGCGGCGCAGCAGCAGCGACATCTGGCGGTAGGCGACGGCTTGCTTGCTGAGATCGTCATAGATGATCAGGCCGTGCAGGCCGTTGTCGCGGAACCACTCGCCCATGGCGCAGCCCGAGAACGGGGCCAGGTATTGCAGCGGGGCCGGCTCCGAGGCCGAGGCGACGACGACGATCGTGTATTCCAGGGCGCCGTGCTCTTCCAGGGTCTTGACGATCTGGGCGACGGTCGAGCGCTTCTGGCCGATGGCGACGTAGACGCAGTAGAGCTTGGCGCTCTCGTCCTTGCCGGCGTTGGCGGCCTTCTGGTTCAGGATGGTGTCGATGGCGACGGCGGTCTTGCCGGTCTGACGGTCGCCGATGATCAGCTCGCGCTGGCCGCGGCCGACCGGGATCAGGGTGTCGATCGACTTCAGGCCGGTCTGCACGGGCTCGTGCACCGACTTGCGCGGGATGATGCCCGGGGCCTTGACGTCGACGCGGCGACGCTCGGTGAACTGGATCGGCCCCTTGCCGTCGATCGGCTCGCCCAGCGGGTTGACGACGCGGCCCAGCAGGCCGCGGCCGACCGGCACGTCGACGATCTCGCCCAGACGGCGGACTTCGTCGCCTTCCTTGATGGCCTGGTCCTGGCCGAAGATCACGGCGCCGACGTTGTCGCGCTCGAGGTTCAGGGCCATGCCCTTCACGCCGGCCTTCGGGAACTCGACCATTTCGCCGGCCTGGACGTTGTCCAGACCGTAGATGCGGGCGATGCCGTCACCGACGGACAGCACCTGGCCGACGTCGGAGACGGCGGCTTCTTCGCCGAAATTGGCGATCTGCGACTTGAGGATGGCCGAAATCTCGGCGGCGCGGATGTCCATGGCTGTCTTGGGCTCTCTGCGATCTATTTTTTGGGCGCGCTTATACGCTTAAGCGCGCTTGAGGGCGAATTTCAGGGAATCGAGCTTCGAACGGAGCGAGGCGTCGAACAGGCGGGAGCCGACACGCACCTTGATGCCGCCCAGGATGGACGGATCGACGCGGGTCGAGATTTCGGGGGTCTTGCCGACGGCCGTGGCGACGGCGGCCGACACGCCCTTCAGCTGGGCGGCGGTCAGGGCCTTGGCGGTGACCACTTCGGCGGTCACGACGCCGCGGTGCTGGGCCGACAGCTCGACGAAGGCGCTGATGGCGCCCAGCAGGTCGCCGGCGCGGCCGTTGCTGGCCACCAGGCCCAGGAACTTGGCGGTCAGCAGCTGGAACTTGGCCTTGGTCGCCACGGCCACCAGGCCCTTGGCTTTGTCCTCGGCCGAGAAGGCGGGGCTCTCGATCAGCCGGCGCAGGTCGGCGCTCTCGGCCGCCATCGCCCGCAGAGACTTCAGGTCGGCCTCGACCTTGGTCAGCTGGTTGCTCTCGATCGTCAGTTCGAACAGGGACTGCGCATAGCGCTGACCCGCATCCGTCGCCTTGGTTTCGTCCGCCACTTGTTCCGCCCGGTGCGTTGCAATCGCCGCGGACAAGAAGATTAACCCTCATCCCGGCTTAAAGGCTTGAGCGCGCTTGGAAAAAGCGCATGGACGGCCGGCGCTGACGCGCTGCCCTGTCCGAAGCCGCGCGCCTGATAACACGCAGCCTTCGCAGTCGCAACCAAGGCCAATGCGTAAGGAGCGACGGCTTTTCGTAAAACAGGTCCGGCTACGCTTGGGTGACCCTGCGGAACACCGCCGAGGCGGCGGCGACCAGGTTTCCGTCGTCGGTACGGAGCTCGGCCTGGGCGAAGACCAGGCTGCGGGTCGAGCGCTCGACCCAGGCCTTGCCGGCCAAGGGTCCGTCCGCGACGGACGCGCCGTAGTCGACGGTCATCGAGGTCGGCTCGGCGTCGGGCCCGGCGATCTCGCGCAGGGCGTCTTCCAGCAGGGCGGCGGTCGAGGTGCTCATGAGGGTCCCATAGTCCCAACCCGGACAAAGAAAAAGGGCGGCGGAACCGGTCCGCCGCCCCATAGGCGAATGCTCGAGGAAACAGCCGGACAGGGCGGGGCCCCAAAAGCGTCCGGGTAGATAGAGAGACGACTTACTTCGAAGCCGTCTGCACGCCGGCCTTGGCCGAGGCGTTGCAGCGGGTCAGGTCGTCGGCGTCCAGCGACTTGGTGTCGCCGCCGAAGGCGGCCACGGGGCCGACTTCCTTGGCGAGCGCCTTGCACGCCACGGCGGTCAGGGCCCGCGAAGGGGCGGCGGTCGAGACGCACTCGGCGCCGTCGCAGACGAAGACCGCGCCGCCGGCGACGACCTTGGTCTTGGCGGCGACCGGGTTTTGCAGGGCGACGGCGATGCGGCCGTCGGCGAAGGCCGAGCCGGCGAACAGGCAGGTCGTCAGGGCGGCGGCAGCCGCCAGGGATTGGAGCTTCATGAGAGAGCCCTCCAGCGAGTACAGGGGAGTGGAGATCGAATGATCGGCGATAAGCTGTACTGGTCGCTCCAACCCGGGGATGTCGGCATCGGTATCCCCACCGATGCTTCGGATCAGAACTAAGCACTGCTTAGATATCAGTGTTCAGAAATTGCGCAAGCGAAAATTATTTCGCATGAGCATTTTTTAATGAAACGGGGCGCCTTTTCCGGAAACGGCCCGGCCGCGCTGAGGAAACGGCGCGGTCCGGGAGAAAACGGCGCGGCGCTCACGCCCTTTCGTAGAGGCTCGCGATGGTCGTCACGGCGTTCTCCGCCTCGGCCCGGTCGGGTCGCTCGACCTCAATCCCGTAGCCCCACATGTCGCTGTCGCCGACATACTGCACCACGATCCCGTCCGGCCGCGGCAGCACCGAGACGTGCTTGTAGTAGACCCCGTAGTGGACCTCGGGCTGGGCGGCCAGCCAGGCGATCTGGCCGCGCACCGGGGTGATGGTCTCGTCCTTCCATAGCGCCCGCGCGCCGTAGCCGGTGCAGTTGACCACCACCGGCTCGCTCAGCCGCGCCAGGTCGGCGGGGGTGTCGAAGGTCATGGCCACGATCCGGCCGCCCTCGGCCAGGAAGTCGTTGGTCAGCATGTGGGCCAGGTCGCTGACGTTGAACTGCATCGAGGTCCCGTGCCGGACCCGCTCGACCGGGAACGGGTGCGACCCGGCCGGCAGGTCCTGGAAGCCGGGCACGATGTCGTGCAGCCGCTCGCCGTACTCGGCGAAATGGACCGACCCGGCGGGGCGGGGTCCGCGCGGACCGCCGGCCCCGCCGCCGAGCAGCGTGTAGCGGTCGCTCCACGACACCGGCTCGCCCGGCAGGCCCAGAAGGGTCTGGTAGGCGGCGTAGGACGTGCGGGCCATCTCCTCCCACAGGGCCGGGAAGCCTGGGGCTGCCTTGTCGGCGTCGGCGACGCGCGAGTCCGGCGACCAGGTGCCGGTGGCGCGGAACGAGCGGGTCTGGGGCGTGCGCTCCTTGGCGTAGATCGTCACCTTGGCGCCGGCCCGCTGCAGCAGCAGGGCCGAGGTCAGGCCCAGGGCGCCGCAGCCGATCACCGCGACCTCCTTGGTCCCGCCCTCCAGGGCCTTGCCGGCGGCGATGGTGCTGGAGCCCCACGACAGCGACCAGCCGCTGCCGCCGTGGCCGTAGTTGTGCACCACCCGCTTTCCGGCGACCTGCTCGACGTCGAGGCGGGGTCCGGCGGCTCGGAACGGGCGCAGGCAGACGGTGATCTTGGTGATGCGGTCGACGCTCATCCGCAGCGGGGCCAGCGGCGGCACGACGAAGGCGGGGCGGGACGGGGCGATCAGGCCGCTCGCGGTTCCGCCCTGGGTCACGCAGCCGGCCAGGCTGGTCGTGCCCAGCCCGCCCAGTCCCGCCAGCACGGCCCGCCGGCTGCTCGTCGTGATCATGGACGCCTCCCCTACCGACACGCGCCGACCCTAACCAGGGGCCCGGGCTCCCGCCAAGCGCGTTCCCCCACGTCACGGTTGTCGTCCGCCCGAAGGGGGGCGCATGCTGCTTTTCAAGGCTCACAGAAGCTTCGAGGAGACGCGGTCATGGACTTCAATCCGCCGGCGGAACTGACGGCCTATCTGGCGACTCTGGACGCGTTCATCGCCGACACCATCGCGCCCCTGCAGGCCGAGCACGACAACGAGCGCTTCTTCGACCACCGCCGCGAATGGGCCCGCACCGACTGGGACGGCGGCGGCCTGCCCCGGCGCGAGTGGGAAGAGCTGCTGGCCAAGGCCCGGGGCCTGGCCGACGCCGCCGGCCACTACCGCTTCGCCCTGCCCAAGACGTACGGCGGCCAGGACGGCTCGAACCTCTGGATGGCGGTGATCCGCGAGCACCTGGCGGCCAAGGGCCTGGGTCTGTTCAACGACCTGCAGAACGAGCACTCGATCGTCGGCAACAATCCGTTCGTGCTGATGATCCGCGACTTCGGCCGGCCCGACCAGCAGCACCTGATCCCCGACATGCTGGACCGCCACGCCTTCCGCCCGACCTTCGGCCTGACCGAGCCGAACCACGGCTCGGACGCCACCTTCATGGAGACCCGCGCCGTCCGCGAGGAGCGCCACGGCCAACCAGGATGGCGGATCGACGGCGAGAAGATGTGGACCACCGGCATGCACGTGGCCACCCACTGCGCCCTGTTCGCCCGCACCGGCGGCGAGGACGGCGACGCGCGGGGGATCACCTGCTTCCTCGTGCCGGCCCACGCGCCGGGCGTGAAGATCGAGGAGTACCTCTGGACCTTCAACATGCCCACCGACCACCCGCGGGTCAGCTTCACCAACGTCTGGGTCCCGGACGAGGCGATGTTCGGTCCCGAGGGCGGCGGCCTGGCCCTGGCCCAGCACTTCGTGCACGAGAACCGCATCCGCCAGGCGGCCTCCAGCCTGGGGGCGGCAGTCTTCTGCATAGAAGAGAGCGTCAAGTACGCGCGCACGCGCAAGCCGTTCGGCAAGGCCCTGGCCGAGAACCAGGCCATCCAGTTCCCGCTGGTCGAGCTGGCCACCCAGGCCGAGATGCTGCGCCTGCTGATCCGCAAGACCGCCTGGGAGATGGACCAGATGACCAAGCCGGAGGTCGAGAAGCGGCTCTCCGACAAGGTCTCGATGTGCAACTACTGGGCTAACCGCCTGTGCTGCGAGGCCGCCGACCGGGCCATGCAGGTGCACGGGGGCCTGGGCTATTCGCGCCACAAGCCGTTCGAGCACATCTACCGCCACCACCGCCGCTACCGGATCACCGAGGGCAGCGAGGAGATCCAGATGCGCAAGGTCGCCGCCTGGCTGTTCGGCTACATCGGCCCGCGCAAGGCGGCGTTCGCGGCCGAGGGGGTGTAGGTCTTATCCCGCCACCGGCTCGGGCTTCGGAAAGACCCATCGTCCCTCCCGCACTTCCGCGCGCGGCCGATAGAGGCGCACGAGGTAGTTCCAGCCGGGGGGAACCGAGAGGCAGTTGGGGCCACCGCCCTCGCATCCCCCGAACCGCACCGTGATGGAGCCGTCGGCGTCCTTGTCGGCGGTGATGCTGTTGATGGTGTAGCTGTCGCGGCTGTTGGGCTCGAAATAGCCGGCCGCATTATAGATGCTGATCGACCAGAAGCCGTCGACCGGCACGTCCTTGACCGTCAGCCGATGGACGGTCCGGCCGTCGTTGGCCTCCGGTTGACCGCCGATGTACATCGCCTCGGAGTCCGGATTGCCGCCCCAGCCCGCGGCGGCGCCGACCAGGCGGCGAAACGGATCCACCTCCGTCCGCGAACCGAACGCGTGCTCGAAGTTCGAGAGCCCCGAGCCCAGCACCTTCAGGGCGTCGCGAACCTGGGTCAGGCTGGCCTGGTCCCAATCGGGAAAATCGGCGGCTCCGACCCCGGCCTGGGTGACGGTCACCGCGTCCTGCAGCCGATGAACCGCCTTCACGTCGGCGTCGTCGGTCGGATCGACCAACGTCCGCACCAGCGCGGCGACATATCGCGTGCCGATGTCGGCCTTGGTCAGGACCCTGCGGGCCGGCGCGTGCTCGACGCCGTGCGTATAGTGGTCCTCGTCGATGAACTGCAGCGCCATGTACCGCGCGCCGGCGTCGGGCAAGGTGATCGTCACGTCGCCGGCGTCCAGGTCGAAGAGTCCCTGACTGTACAGCGTGTCGCGATTGAGCCGGACGACATCCTGCTTGTCGATCGCGGCCGGCTCCCTGACGTGGGAGAATTTCCCGAGCGCTCCGTTCCTGACGAAGCCGAGCATGTAGTTGTCGGTTTCGGCCCGGACGAAATTGTCGGCGTTTACAATCACGGACATGACGCGCCCTTCCTGTGGACCCCCACAGGATCAAGGGCGACGGCGACCGCCCGCAATCGGGGAGACCCCGGAGCCAGGGCGTGGAAACCCGTGGGGCCGCGCCTTGGACCGTCCCTACGCGCGTGACGTTTCCATGATGACAAGCGCGCGCATTGCGTGAAAATACAAGCTCAGGTCGTTATCGCGTTTGCATCGGCGGGACGCGCGTCGTTAGTGTGCCTGGAACGCCGCCATACTTGGATCCAACCCGGTTCGAAGGGACTTCCATGCGCATGCTCAGAACCCTCACCCGTCTCGCGCCTGTTCTAGCCGCCACGATCCTGCTGGCGGGCTGCGGGATCAACACCATCCCCACCCAGGACGAGGCGACCAAGACCGCCTGGGCCGAGGTGCAGAACCAGTATCAGCGCCGCTCCGACCTGATCCCCAACCTGGTGGCGACGGTGAAGGGCTACGCGGCCCAGGAGAAGGGCGTGCTGGTCGAGGTCACCCAGGCGCGCGCCAGCGCCACCCAGGTCAAGGTCGACGCCTCGACCATCACCGACCCGGCCCAGTTCGAGCAGTACGCCGCCGCCCAGGACAAGCTGTCGGGCGTGCTGGGCCGGCTGATGATGATCCAGGAAAGCTATCCGGAGCTGAAGTCCAACCAGAACTTCCTGGCCCTGCAGAGCCAGCTGGAGGGCACCGAGAACCGCATCTCGATCGCCCGGCGCGACTACAACAACACCGCCCAGGTCTACAACACCACGCTGCGGACCTTCCCCAGCATCATCTGGGCCAAGACCCTTTACGGCAGCCAGAAGCCGGCCCAGCTGTTCCAGGCCACGGCCAACGCCCAGTCGGCGCCCAGCATCGACTTCAGCGCCCCGCCGGCCCCGGCGGCCAGCACCCAGCCCGGCCCGGGGAACTAGGTGATCGCGCCGGGCGCATCTCTCCTCCCCCGTGAAACGGGGGAGGTGGCCGCGCAGCGGTCGGAGGGGGCGTCCCGCCGCCGCCGCGACGCGCCCGCTCGACGCGCCCTCCGTCACGATGCGTATCCGCATCGCGCCACCTCCCCCGCCGCGCGGGTGAGGAGCTATGTGCTCGCCTTCTTCCTGACGCTCTTCCTCTTCGCCCTCCCCGCTCTTCCCACGTCCGCCCTGGCCGCCGCCCCGAGCTTCCCGCCCCTGACCGGGCGCGTCGTCGACGGCGCGAACATCCTGTCGCCGCAGGTCGAGGCCGAGCTGACGACCAAGCTGGAGAACCTGGAGAAGACCAGCGGCCGCCAGCTGGTGGTGGCCACCGTGCCCAGCCTGCAGGGCTACGAGATCGAGGACTACGGCTACCAGCTGGGCCGCGCCTGGGGCATCGGCGAGAAGGGGACCAACACCGGCGCCCTGCTGATCGTCGCCCCGGCCGAGCGCAAGGTGCGGATCGAGGTCGGCTACGGCCTGGAGCCGATCCTGACCGACGCCCTGTCCAGCGTTATCATCCAGACGGCCATCCTGCCCAAGTTCAAGGCCGGCGACCTGGAGGGCGGGGTCACGGCCGGGACCGACGCGATCATCCAGCAGCTGGGCCTGCCCGACGAGGAAGCCAGGGCCAAGGCCGAGCAGGCGTTCAAGGTCTCGCAACAGGCCGAGCGCAACACCGGCCCCTCGCCGATCCTGGTCCTGATCGTGCTGTTCATCGTCATCGTGATCCTGAGCAACATGTTCAGCCGGCGCGGCCGGCGCGGCGGGCTGGGCTCGGCCCTGCCCTGGATCATCCTGAACGGCATGCTGAGCGGCGGCCGGGGCGGCGGCGGCGGTTTCTCCGGCGGCGGCGGTGGCGGCGGAGGCTTCTCCGGCGGCGGCGGCTCGTTCGGCGGCGGCGGATCTTCGGGGAGCTGGTGATGCACACGCTTTCGCAGACCGACCAGGAACGCATCGCCAAGGCCGTGGCCGAGGCCGAGAAGACCACCGCCGGCGAGATCTATTGCGTGCTGGCCCCCGAGGTCGGCGACGACCGCGCCGTGCCGCTGATCTGGGCGGCCAGCGCGGCCCTGCTGCTGCCGGCCCTGGCCCTGCTGGCGGGCTTCCGCCCCGAGATGCTGAGCCGGCTGTTCGGCGGCTGGAGCGTCGGCCACGAGGCCGCCCACGACGTGGCCATCCTCTCGGCCCTGCTGACCTATGTCGGCCTGCAGGCGGCGATCTTCGCGGTCACGGCCGCCCTGGTCTCGATCCCCGCCGTGCGCCGGGGCCTGATCCCCGGACCGGTCAAGACGGCGCGGGTCCGCCACGCGGCCATGGACTATTTCCTGGCCAAGGACCTGCACCTGACCCGCGAGCGGACCGGGGTGCTGATCTTCGCGGCCCTGGCCGAGCACCGCGTCGAGGTGATCGCCGACGCCGGCATCCACGCCGCCGCGCCGGCGGCGGTGTGGGACGCGGTGGTGGCCGACCTGGTCGCCGGCCTCAAGCGCGGAGCCGTGGCCGACGGCTTCGTGGCCGCCATCGCCCGCACCGGCGCGATCCTGGCCGCCCACGTCCCGCCGCGCCCGGGCGACGTCAACGAGCTGCCCGACGGTCTGACGGTGCTGCCACGATAGGACCGCCGCGCGGGCTACATCCGCCGCCGTCGCGCGTTCTGGGCGTGACGACCAGGAGGATCCGATGAGCGACCAGGACAACTTCACCGCCTTCCTCGACCGGCGCCGGGCCGTGGCCCAGGCCTATGTGAACGGCGACGCCGGGCCGCTGGGCGAGATCGCCGCCCAGGCCAATCCGGCCAGCTTCTTCCCGCCGGGCGGGGGGCGCGAGCAGGGGGCCGGCCACGTGACCGCCGTCAATGCCCGCGGCGCGCGCAGCATGGCGCCCGGCGGCGAGACGACCCTGGAGATCCTGCACAGCCAGGCCAGCGGCGAGCTGGCCTATTGGACCGGCCTGCAGCACGCCAGCGTGCTGTTCGCGGGCAAGGACCAGCCGGTGGAGATGCACCTGCGGGTGACCGAGATCTTCCGCCGCGAGGACGGCGACTGGAAGATGATCCACCGCCACGCCGACCTGCTGGCCGAACCGCAGCCGAAATAGGACCGGGGACGCGCCCCCCAACCGGGGACGCGCCCTTGCGGCGTGTCCCCAAGTCCTGGCCCCGTGGATGCTGATGGGGACACGCCCAAGGGCATGTCCCCGGCCCCACCTAGAACGACTTGCGGATCGTCAGGCCCGCCGTGCGCGGCTGGCCGATCGTGTAGCCCAGCCGCGCCCGCCCGCCGCGTTCGCGGTCGAACGACAGCAGGGCGTTCTCGTCGTTGACGTTGTTGACGTAGACGATGACGTCCAGGCCGTTGTCCATCTGCACGCCGGCGCTGAGGTTGATGATGTCGTAGCTGGGCAGCTTCAGGTTCAGGGTCGTGGCGTCGTCGCCCGAGGCCCCGCCGAACGGCAGGCCCGAGACGAAGTCGCGCGGGTTGTCCTCCTGGTCGCTGGGCTGGGTGTAGCGGCTGCCCACGTGCTGGAACGAGGCGGTGACGTAGCCGTCCATGGTCTCGGTCAGGCTGCGGGTATAGGTGGCGTTGATCGAGATCTGGAACTTCGGCACCGACGGCAGGCGGTTGCCGTCGCGGATGCCGCCGATCACCGCGCCCGTGCCGTCCGTGACCGTGGAGTCGAACTCGGCCTCCACCAGGCTGCCCGAGACACCCAGGTCGAAGCCGTTGGCCAGGCGGGCCGTCAGCTCGCCCTCGACCCCCATGGTGTGGGCCTTGGGCACGTTGAACACCACGCGCGACGAGCACGAGCCGGCGTCCAGGGTCGTCTGCAGGTTCTTGATGTCGGTGTAGAACACCGCGCCGTTGAAGCTGACGCGGCCCATCCGCGACTTCATCCCGCCCTCGTAGTTCCACAGGGTCTCGTCGTCATAGCTCTGGTAACCGCCGAAGATGGCCTCGTCCTGCGGCGAGCAGAGCGGCAGGTTCAGCGGGTCATTGACCCCGCCCAGCCGGAAGCCCTTGGACGCCTGGGCGTTGAAGGTCAGGTCGGCGTCGGCCTTGTAGCTGAGCAGTAGGCGCGGGGTGAAACCATCGGACGAGGTCTTGTCGGTCTGGTCGTCGCCGTTGGCGAACAGGCCGCCCGAGGTGAAGCGGCGCTCCTCGTTGAAGTCGTAGTAGCGGCCGCCGGCCGTCACGGTCAGCTTGCCGTATTCGTAGCTGGCCTCGCCGAACACCGCCTTCTGCTTGATGTCGTAGGGCAGCGAGGCGTTGTAGGGCGAGTTGGCCGGGAAGCCGTTGGCCACGGCGGCCGAGGTGCCCGCGCCCAGGGTGGCGTCGGTATAGGCGTCGTAGCCCGGCGTCGGCAGGCGCTGGTTATAGACCCGGTCGACCTTCGAATAGAACGCCCCGACCAGCCACTGCAGCGGGCTGTCGCTGTGCGAGCTGAGCCGCACCTCCTGGGTGAACTGCTCCAGGTCGGTGGTGTCGACCAGCTTGGACGGCAGGGTGACCGCCGCGTCAGGGAAGCCCAGGTCCACCGAGACGCTGCCGGTCAGGGCGCTGGCGTCGCGGTTCACGTCGATCTTGCGGTCGATGTAGCTGGTGACCGAGGTCAGCTCGACGGTGTCGAAGCCGAAGGTGGCGGTCAGGTCGCCCAGGAAGGTCTTGTCGCCGAAGCTCTCGTCCAGCAGCAGGTACTGCTCGCGCTCGCCCATCGTGATGGCCGGGCGGGTGGTGGTGAACGGATTGGCGAACAGGTTGAACGCCTCCTGGCGGTTGAAGCCGCCGGCCTTGATCTCCTGATAGACCAGGCGCGGGGTGATGCTGATGGTCTCGGTCGGCTGCAGCAGCAGCGAGACCCGGCCGCCGCGACGGGAACCGTCGTTGACGTTCTTCTTCTTCGTCCCGCCCTCTCCCAGGGCGTCGACGAAGCCGGCGTATTCGGTGTCGTAGCCGACCACCCGCAGGGCGGCCTTGTCCGACAGGGGCAGGTTGACCACGCCCTTCAGGTAGCCGCCGACGTCGCCGCCCTGCAGCACGTTGAAATTGGCCTCCACCGTGCCGGCATAGGCGCCCAGCTTGGGCTGGTTGGTGATGTAGCGGATGGTGCCGCCCACCGAGCCCGAGCCGAACAGCGTGCCCTGCGGCCCGCGCAGGGTCTCCACCCGGTTCAGGTCGAACAGGTCGACGTCGGGCGTGAACAGCGACAGCGAGATCACCGACTCGTCGAGATAGACCCCGACCTGCTCCTTCACCCCCGGCTGGTCGCGGACCACCTGGCCGGCCGAGACGCCGCGCACGGCCACCTGGCTCTGGCCCGGCCCCAGGTTCTGGATCGTCAGGCCGGCCACGTTGCGCGACAGGTCCTCCAGCGTCACCGCGCCGCTCTTCTGGATGTCGGCCTCGGTCTGGGCGTTGATCGAGAAGGGCACGTCCAGGATCGTCGCGTCGCGCTTGGTGGCGGTGACGACCAGCTCCTCGACGGTGTTGTTGGTGTTGGACTGCTGGGCCAGGGCGGCCACGGGCGCGGCGATCGACGCCGCCGCCAGCGCGGACGCGGCCAGCCATGCCTGCCGCCGGTGCTTTACAGAACGCATGAATTCCTCCCGCTTTCGGTTTTCAGCGGCCATTTAAAATTATAATTTTCGGCCACAACCTAAGCGTTCTTGCTCGAATCATTGAAAGTCAACGCCAAACCAGACCATTGCCGAGGCGCAATGATCTTTCCCCGTGCGCGTGGATTACGGGCAACAATGTCCAATGAGTTCTTGGCGAGCGGGATCACGCTACAGTCAAGCTCGGAGCCTTTTCCTGCCAAGCGTTACCGCTATCGGCGCGTCGCCCGCTTTACGTTCGCGTGACCTTTCGCCGGCGGAAATCCCGGTCTAGGGTGGCCGCCAATTCAAACTAACGTTTAAAGGGGAGTGCGCCCAATGCGCGAAGCGGTCATCGTCTCTTACGCCCGGACGGGCCTGGCCAAGTCCAACCGCGGCGGGTTCAACAACACCCACGGCGCGGCCATGGCCGGCCACGCCATCCAGCACGCCGTGTCGCGCGCCGGCCTGGAAGGCCCGGAAGTGGAGGACGTGGTCCTGGGCTGCGGCGGTCCCGAAGGCGCCACCGGCATGAACGTCGCCCGAAACGCGGCCATCTGGGCCGGCCTGCCGGTCACCACCTCGGGCCAGACCGTCAACCGCTTCTGCTCCTCGGGCCTGCAGGCCATCGCCACCGCCGCCAACTACGTGCGCAACGACGGCGCCCCGGTCGCCATCGGCGGCGGGGTGGAGTCGATCTCGCTGGTCCAGGGCGGCGGACACATGAACCGCTTCCACATCACCGAAGACAAGCTGATGAAGGAAAAGCCGGCCCTGTGGATGGCGATGATCGACACCGCCGACATCGTGGCCAAGCGCTACAACATCAGCCGCGAATACCAGGACGAATATTCGCTGCGCAGCCAGCAGCGCATCGCCGCCGCCCAGGCCGCCGGCCTGTTCGACAACGAGATCGTCCCGATGGCCACCAAGATGAAGGTGGTCAACAAGGAGACCAAGGAAGAGAGCCTGGTCGACTACGTGGTCACCAAGGACGAGTGCAATCGTCCCGAGACCACCCTGGAAGGCCTGGCCAAGCTGGAGCCGGTCAAGGGTCCGGGCAACTTCATCACCGCCGGCAACGCCAGCCAGCTGTCGGACGGCGCCGCCGCCGTGGTGATCATGGACGCCAAGGAGGCCGCCCGCCGCAACCTCGAGCCGCTGGGCCTGTTCAAAGGCTTCGCCATCGCCGGCTGCGAGCCCGACGAGATGGGCATCGGCCCGGTCTTCGCCGTGCCGCGCCTGCTGGAACGCCACGGCCTGAAGGTCGACGACATCGACCTGTGGGAGCTGAACGAGGCCTTCGCCAGCCAGTGCCTCTACAGCCGCGACCGCCTGGGCATCGACCCGGAGAAGTACAACGTCAACGGCGGCTCGATCGCCATCGGCCACCCGTTCGGCATGACCGGCGCCCGCTGCGCCGGCCACCTGCTGCTGGAAGGCAAGCGCCGCAAGGCCAAGCTGGGCGTGGTGACCATGTGCATCGGTGGCGGCATGGGCGCCGCCGGCCTGTTCGAGATCTTCTGATCCCGAACAGGCCGGACGACGGCGCCCATCACTTGAGGACGCCGAAATCGGCAAGCCGATTTCGGTGGGGCGCCGCCGGTCTGTTCGAGATCTTCTGATCCCGGATTGATCCCTACGGAGCTATCAAGGCGCGTCCGGCTCGGACGCGCCTTTTTTCGCGCGTGATCTCGCCCCAAAAAAGCGTCATCGAGGCGGGCGATAGTACGTTCCACAAGACCGCTCCCCCGTCGCGGCGCCGGCCATGAACAACCTCATGGCCATCCGGCGCGAATGCTTCTAAAAGCGGCAAAACTGGCAATTTCACTTCAGGCCGTGGGGCGCTGTCCTCTTGGCGTTGACAGTGAAGGGGCCGGTTGACTACCTCGTGATCACCCTTGGACTTGATGCTCGGCGCTGGTCGTCGGGCTCGAAAGACTTGAGCCGCAATGACACAATCCAAGCGGCGCTTGCGCATCGCGATGCTCGGGCTCCGGAGCCTTCACGGCGGACACGGCGGCGTCGAGACCCATATCAAGCACCTCGCCCATCGCCTGGCTGAAGGCGACGCCGAGGTGCTGGTCCTGGAACGCGCGCCCTACGTCACGCCCGACGACCCGGTCGACCCGGCCAACGTCAAGCGCTGGTCGCTGCCCGCGCCCAAGGACAAGCACCTGGAGGCGCTGATCCACTCGACGATCGGGGTGTTCGCCGCGGCCTGGTGGCGCCCGGACGTGCTGCACGTCCACGCGATCGGCCCAGCCCTGGTCACCCCGCTCGGCCGCCTGATGGGCATGCGCGTGGTCGTCACCCACCATGGCGACGACTACAATCGCGAGAAGTGGAGCAAGTTCGCCAAGACCATGATCCGCCTGGGCGAACAGATGGCGGGCCGCTTCTCCAACGGCATCATCAGCGTCTCGGGCCTGGCGGCCAACCGCCTGCGGACCGACTATCCGCGCCAGCGCGTCGAGCACGTGCCCAACGGCGTGCCGCCGACGCCCGCCCCGCGCAAGACCTGGCCCAACGGCGTCGACCCCGGCCAGAAATACATCCTCAACGTCGCCCGCCTGGTGCCCGAGAAGCGACAGATCGACCTGGTGCGCGCGTTCGAGAAGGTGCGCGACAAGCATCCGGACTGGTCGCTGGTGCTGGTCGGCTCGGCCGTCACCGCCTCGCCCTACGAGGCCGAGATCCTGCAGGCCGCCGCGCCGGGCTCGCGCATCCAGTGCCTGGGCCACCAGACCGGCGACGACCTGGCCGCCGCCTTCGCCGGCGCCGACCTGTTCGTCCTGCCCTCCAGCCACGAGGGCAATCCGATCGCCATGCTGGAGGCGATGTCCGCGAGCCTGCCGATCCTGGCCAGCGACATCCCGCCCAATCTCGAGATCGAGCTGCCGGCCGCCTGCTACTACCCGCTGGGCGACACCGACAGCCTGGCCAAGGCGCTGGACGCGGTGATGGGCGGCCAGGCCGAACGGCGGATCGACTGGAGCGACAAGCTCCAGAAGTACCGCTGGGAGGAGGTCACCCGACGGACCGCCAGCTTCTACAACCAAGTGTGCGGCAGAACCTGATGGCGTCCCAATCCGAGGTCGCGGCCCAGCCGGGACCGCTGATCGCCCTGCACATCAACAGCATGGCCTCGGGCGGCGCCGAGAAGATGCGCCTGGTGATCGCCCGCGAGCTGCTGCGGCGCGGCTACCGCGTGGACCTGGTGCTGTGCCAGACCAAGGGCGAGTACATGGCCCAAATCCCCGAAGGGGTGCGGGTCGTCGATCTGAAGGCGCCGCGCACGGTCAACAGCCTGCTGCCGATGGTCAAATACCTGCGGGAGACCAAGCCCGACCTGATGATCTCCAGCCTGGGCTACCACAACACCGTCGCGGTGTTGGCCAATCGGCTGGCGGGCAAGCCGACCCGGGTGTTCGTCACCCAGCACAACAACCTCAGCTCCCAGTCCAGCCAGACCGGCCAGGCCAAGCTGGGGCTGGTGCCCCTGCTCTACCGCTTCGTGCTGCCAATGGCCGACGGCGTGCTGGCGGTGTCCAAGGGCATCGCCGACGACATGGCCAAGGTCGCCGGCTTCCCGCGCGAGCGCATCAACGTGCTCTACAATCCCGCCGCGCCCGAGAACCTGGAGGCTCAGGCCGCCGAGCCGGTCGATGACCCGTTCTTCAACACCGACGAGCCGGTGGTCCTGGCGATCGGCCGGCTACATGCCCAGAAGGGTTTCGACACCCTGATCGCCGCCTTCGCGGAACTGGCCGCCCGGCGTCCGGCCCGGCTGGCGATCTGCGGCGTGGGGGCCCTGGAGGCGCCGCTGAAGGCGCAGGTCCAGGCCCTGGGCCTGGACGACCGCGTGAAGTTCCTCGGCTTCCAGGCCAACCCCGCCAAGTACCTGCGCCGCGCCGACCTGTTCGTGCTCAGCTCGCGGTTCGAGGGTTTCGGCAACGTGCTGGTCGAGGCCCTGGCCTGCGGCACGCCGACGGTCAGCACCGATTGCCCGCACGGCCCGGCCGAGATCCTCGACAACGGCCGCTACGGCCTGCTGCCGCCGGTCGACGACGTCTCGGCCCTGGCCAAGGCCATGGCCGACACGCTGGACAATCCGCTGCCGAGCCAGCTGCTGGTCGACCGCGGCCTGGAGTTCTCGCCGGAGAAGGTGGTCGACCGCTACCTGGCCGTCGTCCGGCCGCGGGCGGCCTGAGGCGTCTCGGGCGCCACGGCGATCGGCGGCTTGAAGCTCTCGTCCATCACCGCCCGCACGCGGGCCTCGTAGTCGATGTCCTTGGGCAGGTCGGCGTCGGCCGGCCAGTCCTTCAGCACCCGCGCCTCGAAGGCGTCGTAGGTGGTGATCAGCCGGGCGGGGTTGCCGGCGACCACGCAGCCGTCGGGGATCGACCGGGTGACCACGCTGCCGGCCCCGACCACCACCCGATTGCCGATCGACACGCCCGGCAGGATGATCGTGCCCGCCCCGACGAACACGTCGTCGCCGATCCGGATCCGGCGATAGGTGAAGCGGCGGCCGCGCTCGTCGCGCATCAGCCAGCCCGAACCGTCGTGGTTCACGAAATTCACGTAGCCCGAGATCGTGACCCGGTCGCCGATCTCGATCAGGAACGGCTCGGTCCCGAAATTGTGGCTGAGGATCCGGCATCCCTGCCCGACCTTCACCCCGCAGCGCCGCGCATAGACGTCGCCCTTGAGCACGACGGACAGCACCCGATCGTAGAGCTTGGCGAACACCTTCTTGATCATCCGATCCTCTTACCCGTCGAAACTCTACCGTACGGACCGAACCCGATGGTCGTCGCGAACGCCGCGCGCCGCCGCCGTTCGGTCCAAGTCTGGCGATAAACAGCGTCGCACGGTTTGGCGACAGCTGATGCATTGATGATCACGTTCACACGTCCAGCAAATCTCTTTGGCCGTTGTTTTAGCTTCACTTGACCCGGTTTGGTGCGAGCCTCTATCTGGGCTCGCAAGTCGCCTCCGGCTATTCGAGCGTACCCACACATGACCAGCTCAGGCGCGGCCGCGCCGTCCCCGCACGACAAGCTGGCCTTCCGGCACGACATCAACGCCCTTCGGGCCATCGCCGTGACCTCGGTGGTGCTGTACCATTTCCACCTGCCCTACGCCTGGGGCGGCTTCGTGGGGGTGGACGTCTTCTTCGTCATCTCCGGCTTCCTGATGACGCAGATCGTCACCAAGCGGCAGGCCCAGGGCAATTTCAGCGTCTGGACGTTCTACGCCGACCGGTTCTATCGGATCGTGCCGGCCCTCTGGACCGTCTGCTTCGCCATCCTGATCGGGACCTCGATCTGGCTGGACCCGCTGAGCCTGCGCGGCGTGGCCCGCAGCGTGGCCAGCTCGATCACCTTCCTGTCGAACTTCGACTACGCCACCCAGGGCGGCTATTTCGGCGGGGCGTCCGAGGCCAACTGGCTGCTGCACACCTGGTCGCTCTCGGTCGAATGGCAGTTCTACCTGCTCTATCCGCTGCTGTTCGTGATCATCGCCGCCTGGGCGCCGCTGCGGGGGCGCAAGATCGCGGTGCTGGTCGCCATCGGCCTGTTGTCGCTGCTGCTGTGCGCGGTCGTGCCCCTGACCCGCTACGACGCCCTGCTGCGCACCAGCTTCTTCCTGCTGCCCGCCCGCGCCTGGGAGCTGATCGCCGGCGGCCTGGTCGCCCTGGCGCCGTGCGACCGCCTGGGCCGCCGCGCCAAGGCCGCCGCCCTCGTCGTCGGCCTGGCCCTGATCCTGGCCTCGGTGCTGGCCTTCAACGGCGGCACGGCCTGGCCCAACCTGGCGACCGTGATCCCCGTGGCGGGCGCGGCCCTGGTCATCGCCGCCGGCCACGGCTCGGCCGGCTGGACCCGCCTGCCGGGCGTGCAGCCGCTGGGGCGCTGGTCCTATTCGATCTATCTCTGGCACTGGCCGGTGATCGCCGCCTTCACCTATTTCGCCGTCGAGAACACCGCCCTGGCGATCGTCGCGGGCGTCGTCCTGTCGATCGCCCTTGGCTGGCTCTCCTACGTCCTGATCGAGCAGAAGCTGACCCGCCGCCTGTTCGACCGGCGCAGCCCCTCGGCCCGGCCCGGCGTGATCCTCAACGGCGCGATCGCCGCCCTGCTGGTGCTGACCGCCGGCGTCTTCGCCACCCATGGCCTGGAAGCCCTGAAGTTCCCGCGCAGCGAGCCCACGGTGGTGGCCGCCGCCGACCGCATCAAGGTGGCCGCCGGCGACTGGAGCTTCCCCAAGTCCTGCGCGACCTATCACGTGACCCGCACGGGGCTGCGCATCTGCCGCCAGGGCGGCGGCGGACCGGTCGAGACCTTCGTGATCGGCGACTCCTACAGCGAGGAGATCGCGCCCCGCTACCGCACCCTGCCGCGCGGCCCCGCCGACCCGGCCGTGGTGTTCGTCACCCGCCCCGGCTGCGCGCCCCTGCCCGGCGTCCAGCTGCGCGGCTCGATCAAGAACTGCGGCGCCTCCACCGACGAGGCCCTGGCCATGGCCAAGACGGGGAACTATCCGCGCGTGGCCATCGTCGCCTCGTGGCTGGGCAGCTTCAACAAGGCCGAGGGCGAGCCCTCCCGCGGCCGGGTGTGCTTCGAGCGCGGCCTGACCTGCCGGGCCAGCGGCGACGAGACGGTCTATCTGCAGGACGCCACCGCCGCCTTCGGCCGCCTTGGCCTGGTGATCCGCGACCTGCGGGCCAAGGGCGCCGAGGTGATGGTCACCAAGACCTTCCCCCAGGCCTCCGAAGCCGACCCCAAGCGCCTGTTCGCCCGCCTCTACCGGACCCGGACGCTGGACGACTTCGGCGTGCCGACCGACCAGATGCGCCAGACCGCCGCCTATCCGAACCAGCTGGTCGACAGCCTGGGCGGCCCGGACGGCGCGGTCCTGGTGGATCCGCTGGACCACCTGTGCGGCGCCGACTGCCCGCTCGTCACCGACGGAACGCCGCTCTACTACGATGTCAGCCATATCCGGACCAACACCGTGTCCAGCCCGGCTTTCGCCTTCCTCGACCCCTACATCCTGCCCCGCGGCGCCCAGCGCTGATCCTTCGCCTCTCGAGCGCCCCAGGTTTCGATGATCATCAAGTCCACCGTCCTCTACGCCCCCGCCATCATGGCGCCCCGGGCCGCGGCGTTCATCCTGGTCCTGCTGCTGACCCGGCGGCTGGGACCGGCCGAGTTCGGCCTCTACGCCCTGGTGACCCTGGTCGGCGAGATGCTGGACATGGGATCGTCCAACTGGATCCGCTTCTCCCTGCTGCGCAGCGACATCTCGACCCCCGCGGTGTGGCGCGACGGCCTGGTCAAGTCGGCCCGGCTGAGCGTGGCCTTCATGAGCCTGGCCTGCCTGGTCGGCCTGGGCGTCGCCTACTGGATCGCGCCCGGCCGCGCCCTGACCTTCGCCGTCGCCGTCGCCGCCTATGTCGTCTCGAACTCGGCCCTGCGCCTGGGCCTGGCCACCCTGCAGCTCCAGGGCCGCAAGCTTGAGCAGAGCGCCCTGGAGACCGCCCGGGCGGCCGGCTTGCTGTGCTCGGGCTGGATCGCCAGCGGCCTGCATCCGGACTTCGCCTCGGTGGCCCTGGCCAACGCGGCCGTGACGGGGGCCTTCGCCGCCATCGTCCTGACCCGCGGCGCCCTGACCCTGCCGGCCGGCGGCGCGGTCGGCGCCAGCTATCGCAGCCGGATCGAATACGGTCTGCCGATCGTGGCCCTGACCTTCGTGTCCTACATGGTGGCCAGCTCCGACCGGGTGTTCCTGAAGCTGCTGGGCGGCGCGGCCAGCGTCGGCATCTACGCCGCCTCCTATTCGATCGCCCGCACGCCCAGCGACATCATCGGCAACGCCATGAACCAGGGCGGCTTCCCCGAGCTGATGCGCCGCCACGACCAGGCCGGCGTCGACGGCGCGGCGCAGTTCGTCCGCAACGCCTTCGAACTGATGACGGTGCTGCAGTTCACCGTGCTGGGCTTCAGCGCCGGCCTGTCGCACGCGATCGCCAACGCCGTCCTGCCGCCGGCCTATCGCGACGCGGCCATCCACCTGCTGCCGATCATCACCGCCGGCGCGGTGTGCATCAGCCTGAAGGCCTATGTCTTCGACAACATCTTCCACGCCACGCGGAAGAACTGGCTGCAGTTCTCGACCTACGCCCCGGCGGGCCTGGTCACCGTCGCCGCCTCGCTGCTGCTGATCCCGCGCCTGGGCGCCCTGGGCGCGGCCCTATCGTTCCTGCTGGGATCGTTCTGCGGCCTGATGTCCAGCTACCTGCTGTCGCGCCGGTTCATCAACGCCCGCCTGAACATGGTCGAGCTGGCCAAGGCCGTGGCGCTGGGCGTGATCGGCGGCGGCGTCGGCCACCTGACCTGGATGGCCCTGCCGACCCATCTGCCGGCCCTGGCGGTGTTCGCCGCGGCCGCGACCGCCGGCCTGACCGTCTGGGCGGTCGCCGCCGTCCTGCTGCGCCCCAAGCTGATTCGCGGCCCGGTGGACAAGCTCACCCGCAAGCTGCTGAAGCGCGCCCCGGCCCAGGCCTGAGGCGAAGGGGCCTGACGCGAAGGGGCCTGACGCCGGACGTCAGGCCGTCGGAGCGTCCGGCTCGAGCACGGCCCAGTAGCGGCTGGTGGCCATCTCCGGCGAGTACATCCGGGCGCGCTGTTCGGCCAGGGCGCCGTAGCGCCGCCGCAGCTCGGGGTCCTGCAGCAGTTGCAGGGCCGAGGCCATGGCGTCGACCCGGTCGACCGGCGTCAGCACGCCGTAGGTCGCGGCGACCTTGTCCTCGAGCGGGCGGCGCGGCTCGTCGGCCAGCACCTCCGACGGTCCCGAGGCGCAGTTGGTCGAGATCACCGGCACGCCCAGAGACATGCCCTCCAGCAGGCCGTTGGGGAAGCCCTCGGCGTTGGACGGCAGCACGAAGATCTCGGCCCGCGAGACCACGGCGAACGGATTGGCCGCGAAGCCCGGCAAGGCGATCCGGTCGGTCAGGCCCAGCTCGGCGATCCGCTGGACCAGCGCCGGCCGCTCGGGCCCCTCGCCCAGGATCACCAGCTTGCCGGGCGCGCCCGAGGCGGCGAAGGCGTCGATCAGCAGGCGGAAGTTCTTGTTGGGCACCAGGCGGCCCACCCCCACCACGAACGGCGGCTCCAGCGGGATCGACGGCGCTTCGGCGCCCTTGGCCCGGATGGCCTCGACGTCGACGGGGTTCTCGATCACCACGATCTTGTCGCGGGCGATGCCGAAGTTCTCGACCAGGCTGTCGGCGACGCCGGCCGAGACGGCGATGATGCGCTCGGCCAGGCGGTAGGCCGTGCGCACGGTCAGCATCTTCACCGCCTTCAGGCGCGTGGTGCTGAAGTGCGAGGCGGTGTCGACCCGTTCGCTGATCACGCAGCGCACGCCCGTCAGCCGGCCCACGGCCACGGCGGCGACGTTGGCCCGGGTCAGGAAGCTGAGCATCAGCCTGGGCTTCAGGGTCCGGACCAGCTTCAGCAGCTGGCGGATGCTGGCCAGCTGGCCGCCCCGCGCGTCCAGCTGGTGGACGGTCACGAAATCGGGCGGGGTGTAGGCCGCCGGCTCGTTGTCCAGCAGGGCCAGGTGCAGACGCCCGTCCGGCGCGCGGTCCTTCGACCGCGCCAGCAGGGTGGTCATCACCCGCTCCGCGCCGCCGCCCGCCAGGGAGTTGATCACGAAGAGGTAGTTCGCGTCGGTCTTCGCCACAATGGAGCCTGTGCTGGATTAGATCGACGAGCGGGGAGGATCCCCGCCGGGCAAGGTCCGGGAACCGAGGTCGCGGCTGTGCTGGGCCGTCATCAGGTCCGGCGGCTGTTCGGTCACCAACCACGGCATCCGCAGCCTGGGCAGGCGCCGCACCGCATGGGTCATGGTCGATCCCGCGAACATCAGGAAATAGAACACCGCGGGATTCTTGGCGCCGAGCGTGTTGTTCGACATCGCCGCCGTCAGGAAGATCACCGCCGACAATTTGACCAGGGTGTCGCCCCGCAGGGCGAACCACGCCACGATCACCACCACCATGCCGAGGTAGAAGATCGTGAACGGCATGCCGTACATGAACACGCCCAGCACGAAGGCGCTCTCGACGCTGGGGGTCTGGAACAGGCGCACCGACCAGTCGGCGGCCGTCGTGTTGCCGATCCCGAAGATCAGCTGGTGCGGGCTCAGATACTGGATCATGCCGAACTGCCAGACCCGGGTGGCCGCGCTCTTGTCGTAGAGCCCGCCGCCGATGCGATCCAGCGCCCCGCTGGCGATGGCCACGATCACCACGATCGGGATCAGGGCCGCGATCAGCAGCGACTGGCTGACCAGCCAGGTCTGGCCGATCTGGCTCTTGGGCTTTTCCTTGCCCAGGGCGATCAGCGCGGCCGGCACGAAGGCCGCGCCCGCCAGCACCGTCGAGACCCGCGCGCCGGAGAAGAACACGCACAGCACGAACAACAGCGACACCCCGGCCTTGACCAGGAACGGCTTGCGCCAGCGCATGACCAGCGGCGCGGCGGTGGCGTACATCAGGCCGCTCATCAGCGGGTGATTGAGCAGGGCGGCCGGACGGAAGATGCCGCGGGCGCCTTCCAGCGGCGCCGGGACGAAGCGCCGCTTGAGGATGAATTCGGGGAACAGCAGCAGGGCGTTGAACAGCAGGGCCCAGATCAGGGCTGCGTACACCTTGGTCCGCCCCTCCGCGCCTACCTTGCCCAGGATGAACAGGCCGGCCGCCGCGACCGCGTAGGAGTCGACCAGATAGCCGACCGCCACCGCCTGGCCGGTCACCATCGCCCAGGCCACGCCGCCCACCACGATGGTCATGACCATCGAGGCGGCCAGCTTGAAGGTCTCCATGCCGGGCGGGCTCTTGCGGTTCCAGGCCCGGCAGAAGACGATCATGATGATGTAGGTGCCCGGCGAGATCTTCATGAGCGGGTTACCGCCCTGCGCGCCGTAGCCGTAGAACAGGCTCAGGAAGTTGGCCTGGCCCAGCACCCGGACCACCGTGCCCAGCACCAGTCCCCAGACGAGGTCGGCGTTGGGTTCGGCGGCGGCGATCCTGTCGGCCAGCTTGCGGCCGCCCCGGCGAACGGCGTCGATGGCGGTCATGTCAGGCTCCCCTCGTCGCGCGGGAAGCGGGCCGTCCGAACACTGTGCATGACGATCGCCGATCCTTCCGAGTCCGCCGCGCCCTCCCCTAGCAGAGAAAGTCCGACGGCTTCCATAACGCGGGCGAGAGATGCGCTCATCGGCCGTCCTCGAGATAGGGCGACAGGCGCGGCTCGGCGCGCGCCAGTTCGCCGGCGACCATCTTGGCGAAGGTCGCCGCGCCGTCGGGTCCCAGATGCGTGTAGTCGATCCGAGGCCGGCCCTTCGGCGCGGGTTGGCCGTCGGGCTCGGGCGGCGAGATCGTTCCCGCGCCGAGCGCGAGGGACGCCTCGGGGCCCATGCCGCGCACCGCCCGGCAGCTGTCGGCGTGCAGGTCGATGACCGGAACGCCCGCTTCGGCCGCGACGCGGCGGGTGGCGTCGGCCCAGGGCGTCAGGGTGTCCTGGAGCTCGCCCTCCTTGAACATCCGCCGGCACAGGGGCGTCACCAGGATGGGGCGCGCGCCGGCGGCCCGGATGTCGGCGACGTAGCGGGCCATGTTGGCGGGGAAGGTGGTCGCCACGTCCGTCGAGCGGCCCGGCCGGCCGGGCTGGTCGTTGTGGCCGAACTGGACCAGCACGTAGGTCGCGGTCCAGGGCCCGCGTCGGCCGAGCAGGCGGGCCACCCTGTCCCACGACCCGTCGGCGCGGAAACTGGCCGAGCTGCGGCCGCCCCGCGCGGTGTTCACGCACGTGGCCTCGACCGCCATCCGCGCGCACAGGGCGTCGCCGTAGCCGGAATGGGGCGCGACCGTGGAGTCGCCGACCAGGATCATCCGGATCGGCGCGGGCGAGGCCGCCGCCGATCCCGCCGCCAGTCCCACTGTCAGGCCCATCGTCAGGCGCAGGAGCAGGCCGGCGGCGCGGGCGACGATGTCAGGACGGGTCGCCATGGCACCTTTGCAGTCGGGGATCGCTGGCGATCCGGTCGAGGGAGGCGGCGAGGATCACGCCGACGCCGTCGGGCGACAGGTGCTGCGCGCCATGCTCCAGATAGAGCTTGCGATCGGGCCGGCCGGCCGCGGTCAGCTGCGGCGTCGGTTGGATCAGGTTCAGCGTGCCCAGGAATTGGGGCGACATCTGGGTGATCGACGGCTCGAACTGGGTCCGCGACACCGGACGCGGGATCTCCATCACGTAGAAGCCGGCGCCGTCGCGGGCCGCCGAGGCCTTGGCCTGGTCGAGCAGCGCCTGGGACAGCGACACCGCGTAGGGCGAGGCCTTGGCGTAGACCGCCGCCCCGAGGTTGCCGGCGCCGCCGCCTTCCTCGTCGCCCGCCGCCTTGGCGTTGACCACCTTCAGCGCCCGCTTGGCGTAGCGCGCCAGGTTCTCGCGCAGGAAGTTGTAGAGCTGGCTGTTGTCGGCCAAGAAGCGATAGGCGCTCGACTTCATCAGCTTGTTCTGCACGCTGATCGACGGCAGGAACGTGGCCCCTCCCGGCTGCAGCTGGCCGTCCTTCAGGCGATAGAGGCCCGAGCGGACGTTGTCGTCGAAGTCGGTCAGGTGCCACTCGTAGAGCACCAGGTCCGGCGAGAACTTCCTGGCGAAGCCTTCATAGGTCCGGTTGTGCTCGGCGGTGCCGAAGCCGCTGACCGCGAAGTTCAGGACCTCCACCTTGTAGCCGCGCTGGCGCAGGGCCTCTTCCAGGCGATGGGCGTAGGTGTCGGGATATTTCAGCTCGAAGCCGGCGAAGTAGGAGTCGCCGAACAGGGCCACGCGGCAGACGCCCGCCGGCTTGGCCAGCGGGAAGACCCGGTCGTCCCGCATGCCCTGGCTGTTGTAGTGGAAGGCGGCCGTCACCTCGGAGGTGCGCTGCCAGAACCGCGCGTTGGGGATGTTGCCCCGCACGCCCCAGGGGGTGTCGGTCACGTAGCGCGGCAGGATCGGCTGGTGCACCACCAGCCGGATGAACAGCTCGGCGAACAGCAGGGTGTAGACGACCAGTCCCACGACCTTCAGCGCGCCCAGCGCCAGGCGCGCGGCCAGGGGACGGTCGGACGCGGCGGGCGATGCGGTTTCTTGCGACACGGAAGACACCTGGCGCCCCTCAGAAGTTGAAGTAGATGAAAGGCTGGGCCTGGCTGGCGCTGAGCGCGATGATCGCCAGCAGCGTCGCCATGGTCGTGGTGTAGCGCACGATGAACGGCCCCGCGTTCAGGAACTCGATGTTCTTCTTCCAGCGCTGCCAGGCCTCGACCAGCACCAGCGGGAAGATGAACGAGATCACCGGCCCGAAGGTCGCCCAGCTGTAGCCGTCCAGCCCGCCGACCGCCTGCTGCAGGACGCGCGTCGCCTCGCCCAGGTTCTGGGCGCGGAAGAAGGCCCAGGCCAGCACGACCAGCAGCATGGTCGCCGCCCACAGGCCGATGTTGATCACCCAGCCCTTGGGACCGTTCGGCGCGTCCTTGGCCACGTCGTCGATCTTGAAGAACCGGAAGATCACCAGGATGCCGCCGTGGATCGCGCCCCAGACCACGAAGGTCCAGGCCGCGCCGTGCCACAGCCCGCCCAGCAGCATGGTCAGCATCAGGTTGCGATAGGTCTTGGACACCCCGGCGCGGTTGCCGCCCAGCGGGATGTACAGATAGTCGCGCAGCCACTGCGACAGGCTGATGTGCCAGCGCTGCCAGAACTCGGACGGGGTGCGCGAGAAGTAGGGCAGGTTGAAATTGACCATCAGGTCGAAGCCCAGCATCCGGGCCACGCCGCGGGCCATGTTCGAATAGCCGGCGAAGTCGCAATAGATCTGGAAGGTGAAGGCCAGCAGCCCGGCCATCGCCGCCCCGGCCGACCCGTCGCTGTGGCCGGCGAACACCTGGTTGGCCACCGGCGCGATGTTGTCGGCGATGACGAGCTTCATATAGAGGCCCCAGATGAACACCCGGAGGCCCGACCAGACCATGTTCATGTCCAGGGGCAGGATGCGTTCGAACTGCGGCATCAGGTGCCAGGCGCGCTCGATCGGGCCGGCGACCAGCTGGGGGAAGAAGGCGTGGAACGCCGCGTAGTTGACCAGCGAGTACTGCGGGTCGTAGCGGCCCTGGAAGCTGTCGATCGTCCGGCTGATGGCCTGGAAGGTGTAGAACGACAGGCCGACGGGCAGCACGACCTCCAGGCCCAGGCGCGGGATGTTCAAGCCGGCCAGGCTGATCGCGTCGTGCAGGGACTGGTAGAAGAAGTTGAAATACTTGAAGAACGCCAGGATGCCGAGGTTCGTGAACAGCGACAGGCACAGCCAGGCGACCCGGCGGCGACGCTCTTCCATGCGGTCGAACAGCGCCGTCACGCCCAGCACCGCGGCGGTTCCGCCGAACGCGGCCGGCACGATCCAGAGATTGCCGGGCGGCGAGAACAGCAGCGACAGCAGGGTCACGCCGATCAGCCAGGCGGCGGCCTTCCAGCGGTCCGTCCAGGACACCAGCTTACCGGCCGCGCCGAGCGCGGCCATGTAGTCCACCGAGGTGGAGACGGCCACCAGGATCAGGAAACGCGGGTCCCACCAGCCGTAGAAGACGTAGCTGAACAGGCAGAGGACAATATTGCGCAGTGTCAGATGGCGCCGCACCACCAGGAAGGCGGGATAGGCCACCAGCATAAAGAAGAAGAACGTCCAGCTATTGAATAGAATAACGGACGCTTCATTCGGGTCGCGATGAGGAATGGAAATATGCTGAAAAAATGACATAAATCCAGTCAAGTCACCGCCCCCGAAGCTGTCAGCACTGAGGCCCCTCATCCCCCATAACCCGTCGCCGGGTCAACTTCTTTCCGGCGCCCCGACGAGGGGGGCTGAAATGGACATCGTTTCGGGCCGTTTTATCGTCTTGATGATCATCGATGCTGCAATGCACCCAACGCCACGCGCCTTAGCACCTTTGTGTGACGAAGCTTGGCGGATTCGTCGTTGTCTCGGTTTTCATCAGGAGCTCGCCATGCGTTCGTTCGTCATGACACTCGGCCTGCTGGGCCTTTTTTGGGCAGGCGCCGCCCAGGCCCGGCCCGGCGACGCGACCTGCCCGGAAGCCGCCAACGACGTCGACACCGTGCTCAGCGACATGAAGCTGCACAGCGAGACCCTGCCGCACGGCGCCAAGCTGATCTGGACCGACAAGAAGACCGGCCGCTCGTACCCCACCTACGCGGTCAAGCCGCGCATCTTCTACGGCAGCAAGCCGCCCCCGCGGTACGGCGCGGTCCAGGGCTGGGGCCAGCTGTGGCAGAGCGTCGATCCCAGCACTTCCAGCCACACCCTGGTCGAGCTGCGCCGCTACCGCACCTATCTGCTCGACAGGACGACGGGCCGCTGGGAACAGGTGCAGGCGTCGGAGAACGTCGCGGGCCGGGCCTTCCCGGAGGACTTCCACTCCAAGCCCGCCATTGCCGCCGACGCCAAGCCGGCGCCCGACGGCGGGACCCTGGTGCGGATGATCCCCGACCGGAACTTCCACTTCTGGCCGACCAGCGGCAAGAAGCCGTTCGACCACGACAGGCTGGGCGGGGTGTTCGTCACCGTGCAGGCCCGGCTGGTGCCCGACGAGTCCGGCGTCGACGACCGCGACAAGGCCAACTACCTGCTCAGCGCGGGGCTGGACTACTGGACCGCGACCCACTCGGCCTACAAGGGCGACAAGGTCTCGAACGGCGACGCCGGCATCGGCCGCTTCAAGCGGGTGGGCGCCTGCTGGCGATCCTACAACATGACCACGGTTCCGGCCGAGGTGTTCCGGGCCAATCCGCCGCCGCTGGACTAGGTCAGCGCGACTTCCACCACGCGGCGAACCGGCCCAGACCTTCCCCCAGCTTCACCTTGGGCTTGTAGCCGGTCAGGGCGTTGAGCTTGGTGATGTCGGCGTAGGTGGCGGTGACGTCGCCCGGCTGCATGGGGCGCATGATCTTCACCGCCTCGCGGCCGATGGCCTTCTCGAGCGTGGTGATCATGTCCATCAGGCCGACGGGATCGTTGTCGCCGATGTTGTAGATCTCGTGGCCGCCCTGGGCCGGCGGACGGTCCAGCACGCCGACGATCCCGTCGACGATGTCGTCGATATAGGTGAAGTCGCGGGCCATCCTGCCCTCGCCGTAGACCTCGATGGGCTCGCCCTTCAGGATCTTCTGGGTGAAGCCGTAATAGGCCATGTCGGGGCGTCCCCACGGGCCGTAGACGGTGAAGAACCGCAGGCCCGACATCGGGAAACCGTAGAGCTTGGCGTAGCTGATGCTCATCAGCTCGTTGGCGCGCTTGGTCGCCGCATAGAGCGACACCGGCGCGTCGACCGCGTCGGTCTCCTTGAAGCCCGCGCCCTCGCCGCCGGCCAGGGACTGCGGGCGATCGCCGTAGACCGAGCTGGACGAGGCGTAGACCAGGTGGGTCACGCCGTTGTGGCGCGCGGCCTCCAGGATCGACAGGTGGCCGGCCAGGTTCGAGCGTTGGTAGGCGAACGGGTTTTCGATCGAGTAGCGCACCCCGGCCTGGGCGGCCAGGTGGACGATCCGCTTGGCCCCGCTGGACCGGACCAGCTCCATCACCGCCGCGTCGTCGGCGATGTCGAGGCGGACCATGGTGAACCCCGGCCGCCCGTCGAGACGGGCGGCGCGGGCGGCCTTCAGGGTCGGGTCATAGTAGTCGTTGAAGACGTCGACACCGATCACCGTCTCCCCGCGGTCGAGCAGGCGCTCGGCCACGTGCATGCCGATGAAGCCGGCGGCGCCGGTGACGATGACCGGCCCCTGACTCATGCGCCGCGCCCGATGGAGGCGTAGGTGAAGCCGGCGCGGACCATTTCGGCCGGCTTGTAGACGTTGCGCAGGTCGACGACGACCGGGGCGTTGAGCAGGCCCTTCAGGCGCGTCAGGTCCAGGGCGCGGAACTGGTCCCACTCGGTGAGGATCAGCAGCACGTCGGCGCCCTGGGCGGCCTCGTAGGGGCCCGAGACGAAGGTGACGCCCGGCATCATGTGCGAGGCTTCCTTGGCGCCTTCCGGGTCGAAGGCCTGGACCTTGGCGCCCTTGGCCTGCAGGGCCGGCAGGATGTCGAGGCTGGGGGCGTCGCGCATGTCGTCGGTGTTGGGCTTGAAGGTCACGCCCAGGACCCCGACGGTCTTGCCGGCCAGGTCGTCCGTGCCCAGCACGGCGGCGACCTTCTCGGCCATGGCCTTCTTGCGGGAGTCGTTCACGGCGACCGTGGTCTCGATCAGCTTGGTCGGCGCGCCGTACTGCTGGGCGGTGCGCACCAGGGCGATGGTGTCCTTCGGGAAGCACGAACCGCCGTAGCCGGGGCCGGCGTTCAGGAACTTGCTGCCGATCCGCTTGTCCAGGCCGATGCCCTTGGCCACCTGCTGGACGTCGGCCCCGACCTTTTCGCAGAGGTCGGCCATCTCGTTGATGAAGGTGATCTTCATCGCCAGGAAGGCGTTGGCCGCGTACTTGATCAGCTCGCTGGTGCGGCGGCCGGTGAAGACGATCGGCGTCTCGTTCAGCGACAGCGGGCGGTACAGCTCGCGCATCACCGCCTGGGCGCGCTCGTCCTCGGTGCCGACCACGACCCGGTCGGGACGTTTGAAGTCCTCGATCGCGGCGCCTTCGCGCAGGAACTCGGGGTTGGAGACCACGGCGAACTGGGCGTCCGGACGGACCTTCTTGATGATCGCCTCGACCTCGTCGCCGGTGCCGACCGGCACGGTCGACTTGGTGACCACCACGGTGAAGTCCTCGATCAGGCCGGCGATCTCCTCGGCGGCCGCGTAGACGTAGGTCAGGTCGGCGTGGCCGTCGCCGCGGCGGGTGGGGGTGCCCACGGCGATGAACACCGCGTCGGCTTCCTTGATCGCCTGGGCGCCTTCCAGCGTGAAGAACAGGCGGCCTTCGCGGACGTTGCGGGCCACCAGGTCGTCCAGACCGGGCTCGAAGATCGGGATCTCGCCCTTCTCAAGGCGCTCGATCTTGCTCGGATCCTTGTCGATGCAGGTCACCACGTGACCGAAATCGGCGAAACACGCCCCAGACACCAGACCCACATAGCCGGTGCCGATCATCGCTACGCGCATGATATCCCCACGTTATGGTTCCCGATCCAAGTTGATCGGACAAGAGTTTCTCGGGCTGCTATCGCCCGCTTGGCCTAGAGGTGCAAGTGCATTCACGTGACATTTGTGCACAGCCTCCAAATGGTCAAAGTCTCGGCGAAATCAGCCGTGGCGCTCTACAGAAGCGTGGAACTCTCCGGCCCGCCGGAGCGCCGGTAGCCGCAGAACTGGGCGAACAAATGTTCTCCCGCGGGGCGTCTTGCTCCGCTTGCCGACCAAGGCCCGGCGGCGGCGGCCGCGGGCGACGCCGCCCCTCTTGAACGCCGACAAACAGCAACCATCTTTGTTGCCGATCGGCCGCCTATCCCGGTGGAGATCGCAACCAGGACCCCGCCGCCATGGCCTCCACCGTCAAGGCCCTCTTCGCCCTCGCCACCGTCGCCGCCGTCTCGATCGGCCTGCTGCTGCCCGTGCCGGGCGGCGTGCATCAGAATCTCGACGCGCGTGGTCACTACGAGCTGATGGACGTCGGGAACTAGCCTTCCCGTCAGGGCCTCGGCTGGTCCTCCAGCCCCAGCGGCGGCGACGCGCAGCCCCTCAGGACCTGGCCGTTGATCGTCACCTCGGCGCGGTAGTCGTACTTGCGATCCGACATGCCGTCCGTGCAGGGCTCGGGATGCAGCCGGAACACGAGGCCGCCCACGCCCCACACCCCGACGTCGCCCTCGACCTTCACGCCGGCGTTGGCGGCGCTGACGTCGGGCTGGCCGGCGCGCGACAGGGTCAGGCCGTCTTCCTGGATCCGCCCGCCCCAGAACGGTTCGGTCCCGACCAGCTGGAAGTCGCCGGAGAAGTCCGGTCCGGGCGGGGTCGAGGCCGGCGCGTCGGCGGGCGCGGTCGAGGCGCCCTCGGAGGCGCCCATCGGCGACTCCCCGCATCCGGCGAGGGCCAGGACCAGGCTCAGGGCAAAAGGGGCGGCGGCGAGGGTTCGAAGCATGCGGCGCTATCCTCCGGAGGGCGGCTCACGCTAGACTCCCCCGCGATGAATCGGAACGCCTCTCCCCTCTCCTTCTTCGAGTTCTTCGCCGGCGGCGGCATGGCCCGCCTGGGCCTGGGCCAGGCCTGGGACTGCGCCTTCGCCAACGACTTCGACGCCGTCAAGGCGGCGACCTACGCCGACAACTTTCCCGGCCTCGGCATGAAGGATGGAAAGGGGCACTTCCACCAAGGCGACGTCTGGGACCTGACCGCCGACGACCTGCCGGGCCGCGCCGACCTGGCCTGGGCGTCCAGCCCCTGCCAGGACCTCAGCCTGGCCGGCGCCCGCAAGGGCCTGGCGGGCGAGCGATCATCGGCCTTCTTCGGCTTCTGGAAGCTGGTCGAGGCGCTGGACGACCAGGGCCGCGCGCCCGACACCGTGGTGGTCGAGAACGTGGTGGGCCTGCTGACCTCGCACCGGGGCGACGACTTCACCGCCCTGTGCGGCCTGCTGGCGGCGCGCGGCTATCGCTTCGGCGCCCTCGAGATCGACGCCTCGCACTTCGTGCCCCAGTCGCGGCCCCGCGTCTTCGTGGTGGCCACCCGCCTGCCGGTCGACGGCCTGGAGGGCCAGAGCCCGTTCCACGGCCGGGCCGTGCGCGAGGCCGCCGCCCGCCTGCCGGCCGATCTGAAAGAGCGCTGGATCTGGTGGGGCCTGGACGCCCCGCCCGCCCGCAACGCCGACCTCGCCGCCGTGCTGGAGCCCGACGACCAGGTCGAATGGCGCGGCGAGGAGGCCACCGCCGCCCTGCTGGACCTGATGGCCCCGTCGCACCGCGCCTCGGTCGACGCGCGCATCCGGAGCGGCGAGCGCGCGGTCGGCGCGGTCTTCCGGCGCATGCGCGGCGGCGACCAGCGGGCCGAGGTGCGTTTCGACGGCCTGGCCGGCTGCCTGCGCACCCCGCGCGGCGGCTCCTCGCGCCAGACCCTGCTGGTGATCGACAAGGGCCAGGTGCGCTCGCGCCTGGTCACCCCGCGCGAGGGCGCCCGGCTGATGGGCCTGCCCGACGGCTATCGCCTGCCCCGCAGCGCCACGGCCGGCCTGCACGTGATCGGCGACGGGGTGGCCGCCCCGGTGGTGCGCTGGCTGTCCGAGCGGCTGCTGACTCCGCTGGCCTTAAGGAAATCTGCGCCTCTGGCGGCCGAATGAGCCGCTGACACGTCAAAACCCACGGCCTAAGGTGGGTTAAATCCTTCTCAAGCGAGACTTCCCATGGACGACGCCTCCTCGATCTACGACGCCGCGCGGTTCAAGCGCGCCGGGCGCGGCAAGATCTTCGACTCGATCCTGGACACGGTCGGCGACACGCCGCTGGTCCGCCTGCCCAACCTGACCGCCGAGCTGAAGCCCAAGGGCACGGTCGTGGCCAAGCTGGAGTTCTTCAACCCGCTGGCCTCGGTCAAGGACCGCATCGGCGTGGCGATGATCGAGTACCTGGAGGCGAAAGGTCTCTTGAAGCCGGGTGGCGTGATCGTCGAGCCGACCTCGGGCAACACCGGCATCGCCCTGGCCTTCGTGGCCGCCGCCAAGGGCTACAAGCTGACCCTGGTCATGCCGGAAAGCATGTCGATCGAGCGCCGCAAGATGCTGCTGCTGCTGGGCGCCAAGCTGGAGCTGACCCCGGCCGAGAAGGGCATGCGCGGCGCCGTCGCCCGCGCCCAGGAGATCATCGAGGCCATCCCCGGCGCGGTGATGCCCCAACAGTTCGAGAACACCGCCAACCCGCTGATCCACCGCGTCTCGACGGCGGAAGAGATCTGGAACGACACCGCCGGCGCCGTGGACGCGGTGGTCTCGGGCGTGGGCACCGGCGGCACCATCTCGGGCGTCGGCCAGGTGCTGAAGGCCCGCAAGCCGTCGGTGAAGATGGTCGCGGTCGAGCCGGAAGCCTCGGCCGTGCTGTCGGGCGGCGCGCCCGGCCCGCACAAGATCCAGGGCATCGGCGCCGGCTTCGTGCCGGGCATCCTGGACCGCGGCGTGATCGACGAGGTCATCCAGGTGTCGAACGACGACAGCTTCGCCATGGCCCGCAAGGCGGCCTCGACCGAAGGCCTGCCGGTGGGCATCAGCTCGGGCGCGGCCCTGACCGCGGCCTTCGACCTGGCCATGCGCGACGAGTACGCCGGCAAGCTGATCGTGGCGATCATCCCCAGCTTCGCCGAGCGCTACCTTTCGACCGCCCTGTTCGAAGGCCTCTGACCCGGACCTAGGCGGAACGCGGGGGCGTGCGCGTCGGGATCGTCGGATGCGGGGTGGGCGGCATGGCCGCCGCCCTCGCCCTGGCGCGCGCCGGCCACGCCGTCACCCTGCTGGAGGCCTTCGAGGCCCCGCGCCCGCTGGGTTCGGGCCTGCTCCTCCAGCCGACGGGCCTGGCGGCCCTGCGTGCGCTCCAGCTGGACGAACAGGTCCGCGCCGCCGGCGCCGTGGTCGGTCGGCTGGAAGGCCAGGACAGCCGCGGCCGCAAGGTCATGGACCTGGACTACAACGACTGGCGGCCCGGGGGGCATGGCGTCGGCATCCATCGCGGCGTGCTGTTCCAGACCCTGCACGACGCCCTGCCCGGCGCGGGCGTCGAGGTGGTGACCGGGGCCCGCATCGTCCGGATCGAGCACCCCGCCCGCCCCATCCTGCACGACGAGCGCGGCCGGTCCTGGGGACCGTTCGACCTGGCGGTGGTCGCCGACGGCTCGGCCTCGCCGCTGCGGCCGGTCCTGCGCCCCGGCGCCCGGGCGCCGGTCTATCCGTGGGGCGCGGTCTGGACCCACGTGGCCGATCCCTGCGACCGGTTCGGCGGGGCGCTGCGCCAGATCTACCATCGCGCCGAGGTGATGGTCGGCGCCCTGCCCGTCGGTCGCGATCCGGACGGCCTGTCGCCCACCGGTCTGGCGATGTTCTGGTCCGTGCCGGTCGCCGGCCTCGACGCCTTCCTGGCCGGCGACTTCGCCGCCTGGCGCGACCAGCGCCTCAAACCCCTGTGGCCCGACCTGGCCGCCCTGCTGGCCGAACGCGACGACTGGAACGGCTTCTCCAAGGCGCTCTATCGCGACGTCTCGGTGGGCCGCTGGAACCATCAGGCCTGCACCCTGCTGGGCGACGCGGCCCACGGCACCAGCCCGCAGCTGGGACAGGGCGCGAACCTGGCCCTGATGGACGCGGTCGAGCTGGCCGAGCGCCTGGGCCGCGACAGCCGCCCCGTCGCCGTTTCGGTTGGTGCCTGGCAGGCCGACCGCCGCCGCCACACGGCCCTCTACCAGGTGGCGTCCAAGGCCCTGACCCCGCTGTTCCAGTCGCACGGCGGCTTCTGGCCCGCGGTGCGCGACTGGATCTTCACCCCGATGTCGGGCTTGCCCGGCGTCAAGCAGGTGGCGGCGCGCCTGCTGACGGGGACCCTGCGCCTGGGACGGTTCCCGCGCGTTACACGGCCATGACCGCCCCCAAGTCCACGGACGTCTTCGACCCCGCCAAGCGCTCGGCCGTGATGGCCCGGGTCAGGAGCCGGGACACCAAGCCCGAGCTGCTGCTGCGCCGGCTGCTGACCGATCTCGGCGCGCGCTACCGCCTGCACCGCAAGGACCTGCCCGGCTCGCCCGACGTGGCCATGCCCGGCCGCCAGCTGGCGATCTTCGTCCACGGCTGCTTCTGGCACGGCCACGACTGCCCGCGCGGCTCGCGCGTGCCCAAGGCCAACCGCGACTATTGGCTGGCCAAGGTGGCCCGCAACGTCGCCCGGGACGCGCGCAACCGCACCGACCTGGCGGCGGGCGGCTGGCGGGTGGAGACGGTGTGGGAGTGCGAGATGAAGGATCGGGAGGGGTTGAAGGGGCGGTTGGCGAAATTGTTGGACGAGACCCCGCGCGCGTAGACCCCCTCAGTCGCTTCGCGACAGCTCCCCCAGAGGGGGAGCATCTGGCGCGGCATAGATCCTCCCCCTCTGGGGGAGGTGGCCCGGAGGGCCGGAGGGGACTGGCTCCGCCTAGGCCGCCGCCCGCGCCGTCCCCGTCGGCAGCACCTCGCTCAGGGCCGCGTGCAGCTGGCTGGGGTCGATCGGCTTGGCGACGTGGGCGTTCATCCCGGCCGCGTGGCAGGCTTCCCAGTCCTTGGCGGTGGCCGAGGCGGTGACGGCGATCACCGGGATGTCGCGGTTGGGCCCCTCGGCGGCGCGCAGCTGACGCGTGGCGTCGCGGCCGTCCATGCCGGGCATGTAGACGTCCATCAGCATGACGTCGAAGACCTCGGACTGCAGCAGCTCCAGGGCCCGCTCGCCGGACTCGGCCAGGGTGGGCTGGATGCCGAACGACTGCAGGACCAGCTCGATGGCCCGGCGGTTGACCACGTGGTCGTCGACCACCAGCACCCGCGCGCCCTCGACCACCACGCCGCCGGCCTGGGAGCCCGGGGCCTCGGCCGCCTCGACGCACACCTCCAGCCGGAAGCGCGAGCCCTTGCCGGGCTTGCTGATCACCGTCAGGTCGCCGCCCATCAGCCGGGCCAGCTCGCGGCTGATCACCAGGCCCAGGCCCGAACCGCCGTGCTCGCGGGCGACGTTGGACGCCAGCTGGTCGAAGGGCGTGAACAGCCGCGCCAGCTGGTCCTCGGTCAGGCCGCGCCCGGTATCGGCGACCACCGCCTCGAACACCAGGTGATCGTCGGCCTCGCGCGCCGACAGGCGCACGGTGACCGCGCCGCGGTCGGTGAACTTGATGGCGTTGGACAGCAGGTTGTTGAGCACCTGGCGCAGGCGCATGGCGTCGCCGGCCACCCACCTCGGAAGATGCGCCGCGCCCTCGACCCGCAGGCGCAGGCCCTTCTTGTTGGCGTCGGGCCGCCACAGCCGCAGGGTGTCGGCCATGGCCTGGCGCAGGTCGAACGGGGCCTGCTCGACCGCCATCCGCCCGGCGTCCAGGCGCGACAGGTCCAGCAGGTCGTTGAGCAGGGTGCGCATCATCGCCCCGGCGTCGCCGATCAGCTGGGCGTGCAGCTTGGAGGCGGCCTCGGGCACGTCGCTGTGCAGGCGCGCCGCCCCGGCCAGGATGGCGCTGATCGGCGTGCGCAGCTCGTGGCTGATCATGGCCACGAAGGCCGACTTGGCGGCGACGGCCTCCTCGGCCTCGTGACGACGGCGCTCGGCCTCCTCCTTGGCCGCGGCCTCGGCGCGCAGGGCCCGCTCCAGGGTGCGGGCGGCGACGAACACCGAGACGATCAGCAGGGCCACCCCGAACCACAGGGCGTTGGCCAGCGGGGCGTGCGGATTGGCCGCCCGGGCCACGAACGGCACGATCAGCAGATAGACCACGTGGGGCGCGGCCGCCGAGATCGTCGCCGACCTCAGGCTGGAATTGACGACGATGACGTTGAGCAGGGCCCCGGCCAGCAGCATGCCGCCCAGGGTGGGGGCGAACCGCACCGACGAGGCGAACAGCGGCAGAGACAGGAAGCCGAAGATGACCGAGGTCACCGCCGGCATGGCGGCGACGGCGAACCGCAAGGCGCGGCCGGGATTGGGCCGGCGCACCATCCGGCGGATCAGGACCAGCTCCAGCAGCTGGGCGGCCGAATAGGTCCCCGCCCACAGCCAGGTCCAGCTGGCGCCCATGAAGACGTGCAGCATCAGGGCGATCATCACCGTGGCGACGACGCGCAGGTACAGGTTGCCGCGCCGCGCGAGCGCCGCCCTCACCTCAGCAGACTGATGCCGTCCGTCGTCCACACAGCCCCCCGTGTCACGTGGTCCCCACCACGCGCGGAATGCCCATAGCATGAAACATCGTCGCTAAGAGGGGGTGAAAGACCCTGATTCGTTCGCGGGGTTTTCGACCGACCACGGACGGAACCTGCCCGCATTCCCGCCCTGAAGGGGCATTTTCAACTCGCGGGCGATGGCGGGATGAGATTCGTGATCACGGCTTGCCTGGACGTATCAGGAAACGCCGTCCGGCGGCCGCCCCAGGACCCGCTCCAGCGACAACGCGTCGCAGCCCTCGATCTCGACCAGCTTCAGCCGCGCCCCGGCGCCCGAGGCGATGGACAGGGACGACTTGGCCAAGCCCAGGGTCTTGGCCAGCAGGGCCAGCAGCGCCGCGTTGGCCGCGCCCTCGACCGGCGGGGCGGCGACCCGCACCTTCAGATAGGGCCGCCCCTCGCCGTCCACCGCCCAGCCGTCGACGGCCTCGCGCCCGCCGCGCGGGGTGAGGCGGACCGCCAGGCGGACCTTGGACGACATGGGATCAGTAGTAGCTGCCGCCGGTGACCAGGCCCACCAGGGCGTCGTGCAGGGCCGGCAGCAGATAGACCCGCACGCCGGTGATGATCAGCAGCACGATGATCGGGCTGATGTCGACGCCGCCCAGCGGCGGGATGATGCGGCGGAACGGCCGCAGGACCGGATCGGTCACCCGGTCGAGGAACTCGGCGATCTGGCGGAGATAGGGATTGCGCAGGTTGATGATGTCGAACGCCACCAGCCAGCTCAGCACGGCCGAGATGATGATCGCCCACCACAGCAGGCTGAGCAGCGCGCCGGCGATGAAGAAGACGAAGTTGATGATGGCGACCATGGGCTTCCCGTCCGAGTGTCCCGCTTCATTGCCGCGCCTTGGCGGCCCTGGCAAGCAAAGGCCGCAGATCGGCCAACCGGGCGCTTGACGAGGCCGCCGCCCCAACGTATCTCCGCGCTTCCTTGGGGCCGTAGCTCAGATGGTAGAGCGCCTCGTTCGCAATGAGGAGGTCAGGGGTTCGATTCCCCTCGGCTCCACCAAGGACCTTCCAGACATCCTTTGACGCCGACCCGCCCGCTTTTCGCGCGGGGTCCGCCGGATCGCGTCCCGCGCCCGCGCGGACCTGGACAAGGGTCGCGCGGCGCCCGACGTTCCGCGTCCTGGATCGGGAGGGCGTCTCTTGCGTATCGGAAAACTGCTTCTGTTGTCGGCCGCCTGCGCCGCGCTCTCCGGGCCGGCCCTTTCCTCGACGGCCCTGGACCAGCCCGCCGGCGACCTGGCCCGCCAGCAGGCCACGGCGCAGCGGGTCCAGATCACCCGCGACGACTGGGGGATCGCCCACGTCCACGGCAAGAGCGACGCCGACGCGGTGTTCGGCATGATCTACGCCCAGGCCGAGGACGACTTCCCGCGCATCGAGGCCAACTACCTGACCAATCTGGGCCGCACGGCCGAGGCGGAAGGCGAGAAGGCGGTCTGGCAGGACCTGCGGATGCGGCTGTTCGTCGATCCGGCCGACCTGCAGGCCCGCTACGACAGGAGCCCCGCCTGGCTGAAGAGCCTGATGGACGCCTGGGCCGACGGGCTGAACTACTACCTGGCCACCCATCCGGACGTGAAGCCCAAGGTGCTGACCCGGTTCGAGCCGTGGATGGCGCTGAGCTTCACCGAGGGCAGCATCGGCGGCGACGTCGAGCGGATCTCGCTGGGCGAGCTGGAGGCCTTCTACGGCAAGCCCCGTATGCAGGGCTCGGCCGAGGTCCGGGCGCGGGAGTTCGCCCAGGCCGTGGCGTTCCGCGAACCCACCGGCTCGAACGGCTTCGCCATCGCCCCGTCCAACACCAAGGACGGCCACGCCCTGCTGCTGATCAACCCGCACACCTCGTTCTTCTTCCGCTCCGAGCTGCAGGTGACCAGCGACGCGGGGCTGAACGCGTATGGCGCGGCGACCTGGGGCCAGTTCTTCGTCTATCAGGGCTTCAACGCCCACGCCGGCTGGATGCACACCTCCAGCACGGTCGACGTGGTCGACGAGTTCGCCGAGACGATCCAGAGCCAGGGCGGCAAGCTCTTCTACAAATACGGAGCCGAACAGCGGCCGGTCGAGACACGCGCGGTCGAGATCGCCTATCGCGCCGCCGACGGTTCGCTGGCGAAGAAGAGCTTCACCACCTACCGCACCCATCACGGCCCGATCGTGCGGGCGGCGGACGGCAAGTGGGTGGCCTTCGCCATGATGTACAAGCCGGTGGAGGCGCTGGAGCAGTCGTTCCTGCGAACCAAGGCCGTGGACTACGCCAGCTTCCTGAAGGTGGCCGAGCTGAAGGCCAATTCCTCGAACAACACCCTGTTCGCCGACGACAAGGGCGAGGTGGCCTATCTGCACCCGCAGTTCATCCCCCGGCGCGACGACCGCTTCGACTACACCAAGCCGGTCGACGGCGCGAACCCGGCCACCGACTGGAAGGGCCTGCACGCCCTGTCCGAGGCGCCGCACCTGAAGAACCCGCCCAACGGCTGGCTGATGAACACCAACAACTGGCCCTATTCGGCGGCCGGTCCCTACAGCCCCAAACAGGCGGACTATCCGCGCTACATGGACAGCGTCGGCGAGACGCCGCGCGGGATCCACGCCACGCGGGTCCTGAGCGCGCGCAAGGACTTCACCTTGCCCACCCTGATCCAGGCCGCCTACGACCCCTACCTGACCGCCTTCGCCGATCTGATCCCGACCCTGTCCAAGGCCTATGACGCGACGCCCGACGGCGATGCGACGAAGGCGCGGCTGGCGGCCCAGATGGCGGCGCTGAAGGCCTGGGACCTGAAGTGGTCGGCGGCCTCAACCGAGACCTCGCTGGCGGTGTTCTGGGGCGAGGCCCTGTGGGCCAAGTCGGCGGCCCAGGCCCGGAAGGAGGGCGTTTCGGTCTACAAGTACATGGCCGAGCGCACGACCCCGGCCCAGAAGCTGGAAGCCCTGGCCGAGGCTTCGGATCGGCTGAGCGCCGACTTCGGCGACTGGCGCACGCCCTGGGGGACGATCAACCGCTTCCAGCGCAACGACGGCGCCATCGTCCAGACCTTCGACGACGCCAAGGCCTCGATCCCTGTGCCCTTCGCCTCGGGCCAGTGGGGGTCGCTGGCCTCGTTCGGGGCCAAGCGCTATCCGGGCACGAAGAAGTACTACGGGACCAGCGGCAACAGCTTCGTGGCCGTGGTCGAGTTCGGGCCGCGGGTGAAGGCCCTGGCGGTGTCGGCGGGCGGCGAGAGCGGCGATCCGAAGTCGAAGCACTTCCTGGACCAGGCCCAGCGCTACGCCGACGGGAACCTGCGGCCGGTCTATTTCTATCCCGACCAGCTGACCGGTCACGTCGAACGCAACTACCGGCCGGGCGAGTAGGCAAGGCGGCTTGAGCGGAACGCGATTGCAGCCCATGGTTGGCTTTCGGGGAGACACGACATGAACCTGGCCCAAGCCATCCGCACCGTGGGCGTCGCCGGCCTGGCGTTGGCCTTGAGCGCCTGCGCGCTGTTCGCCCCGCCCTACGACGCCACCCTGGATGAGAAGACCACCAGCGCCTACGAGAGCGTGGCCAAGCTGGCGGCCCAGGCCGAGATGGGCCTCTATCAGGACAAGGCCACCTATCCCGGGACGGTCGACACCTACGCCACCATCCAGGGCGCCCTGGCCGTGGTGGCCGTGCGCGCCGCCTCGGCCCCGGTGGCCGGCAAGCGGGCCGAACAGGCGCGCGACATGACCGTCGGCTTCATCAAGGGCTGCAGCGCGCAGGTCTCGGGCCTGGCGAAGCTGCACCAGACCTACGGCGTGGTCCCGAACACCGGCGCCACCCAGGCCATGATGGTCAGCTGCGACCAGGCGGCCAAGGCCGTCGGCGCCATGAAGAACAATTAGAGGCCCCGGGGGGAGACTGACAGATGCTGGATTTCGCCAACCTGCGGATCGACAACGTGGACCAGTTGGTCTCGACCCTCGAGGACGAGCTGGGCGGGGTGTCCACCCAGTGGTGGAACGCCAACAAGTCGGTGGTGGCCGGCTACCTGCGCAGCCTGGCCGAGGCGACGCTGCAGACCCAGGTCGCCCTGACCAACCAGCAGATCCCGGCCGAAGCGGCCGACATGATCATGCGCAACCAGCAGCTGGCCTTCAACCAGACCCTGCAGTTCACCAAGTTCATGACCCTGGTCCTGGCCCAGCAGCTGCTGGATGCGACGTTCCGGGTGATCGGCTGGGTGATCTACAACAAGACCGGCGTGAACCTGGCGCCCAGCCTGGTGCAGCCGGCGGGGACTGCGGCGAGCTGACGAACGGCCGGACCTAGGCCTCGGCGCCGATGCCGATCGGCCGGAAGTCGATCTCCGGATAGTAGCCGGCCATCCGCTCGATGGCGGCCCGGTTGGCGGCGCTGAGCAGCTGGGCGCCCCGGCCGCTGACGCCGACGTTGAAGCGATTGTCGGGACCACGCGCCTGGGCCACCCGCTGTTCGAGGTCGGCGGCCGCGAAGGTCTGGGGTTCACGCGCCAGCAGGCCGGATCGATCCAGCACATCGCGCACCCCTTCGGCGCCGCCCAGCACGATGTTCTCGTAGTGGAAGACGTTGGCCGGACGGGTGCTCATCCAGGACGCGTAGAACTTCAGGTACCAGGCGGCGACCAGGTCGACGACCGCGTCGACCCGGTAGTGGAAGTCCCGCTGGCAGATGCTCTGATCGAAGTAGGCCCACGGGATTTCCGGGCTTTCCGTGGCGATGTGCTCGGCCAGGCTGACCATGCAGTCGTGGATGTCGCGCACGAGCACCAACGTGGTGATGGCGTAGCCGTCGATGACCCGCAGGCTGTATTCCGACGCGCAGGTGTGATGCTGCGCCACCAGGTTCTGGCCCGCCAGGCTCTCGATCAGGCGATGGGACAGCTCCTGCTCGCGGCGGCTGGAACTGGGCAGGCCGTCGGGCGCGACCAGCGGCAGGGTGCCAGCCCAGTCGGCGAAGGTGGCGCGACCGAAACCCGGCAGGGAAGCGATCACCGAGGACAAGAACGTCGATCCGCTCTTGGGAAAAGCCGTGATCAGAACCAGCATGCACACCTCGCGCGTGTCATCGTTCCGTGTCCGGATGGTTTTCCCGCACGCCGGCCTCCCCGCCGACCGTGCTTGTCGGGCGATCCTATCACGGACTGTTCCCCTCGATCCAAGGCTTAGGTTCGAAACTAGTTGCCTTTTGCGAGAGTTGGAACGGTACTGTTCCCAACGGTTGAGCTTGAAGATCGTTCACAGGCGAGACGATCGTTGCCAATCGGGGAGGCGATCATGAAAATATCCGCTCTATCGATACTCGGCGCCGCGAGCCTGGCGCTCCTGATCCACGTCGCGCCGGCCAGCGCCCAGGCGACCCGAACCTGGGTCTCGGGCGTCGGCGACGACGCCAACCCCTGCAGCCGCACGGCCCCCTGCAAGACCTTCGCGGGCGCTATTTCGAAAACGGCGGCCGGGGGCGAGATCAACACCCTGGATCCGGGCGGCTTCGGCGCCCTGACGATCACCAAGGCGATCACCATCGCCAATGACGGCGCCGGGGAAGCCGGCGTGCTGGCGGCGGGCACCAACGGCTTCGTCATCAACGCCGCGGCCACCGACAAGATCACTATTCGAGGGATCACGTTCAACGGCGTGGGCACCGGGGTGAACGGTATCGTGTTCAATTCCGGCGCTTCGCTCAGCGTCGAGAACGTCAGCATCTCGGGCTTCTCGAACTACGGGATCCTGGTGCAACCCAGCACGGCCGGTCGCGTGAACATCCAGGACACCACGGTCGAGAGCAACGGATCGGGCACCACCGGCGGCGGCGTGCTGGTGCGTCCCACCGGGACCGGGTCGGCGGCGGTCGACTTCAGCACCACGCGGCTGGTCAACAACGTGCTGGGGCTGCGGCTGGAGAACTCCATCGCGGGGACCGGCGCCATCACCGCCGCGGCGGTCGACACCACGGCGGCCGGCAACGTCTATTCGGGCTTCGTGGTCGCCCAGACGGCGGGCAGCGGCGCGGTCTCGCTGAACATCGACCGCTCGGCGTCGGTGAACAACGGCGTCGGCGTCAACCTTTCGGGAACCGGCGCGGTCATCCGCGTGGGCAGCTCGATGGTCACCGGCAACGGGGTTGGCATCAATTCGTCGACCACCAACCTGCTGTCGTATGGCAACAACCACGTCGACGACAACACGTCGCCGGGCACCGCCATGCCGGTCATCCCGCTGAAATAGGACGCCGGACGGCCTGGCGTCCGCTCGGGAACGCCAGGCCGATTTGGACGCGCCTTAGCCTTGGCGCTTGTCGCGCTTGGCCAGGACGCGCAGGCGCAGGGCGTTCAGCTTGATGAAGCCGCCGGCGTCGCGGTGGTCGTAGGCGACCTTGCCTTCCTCGAAGGTGACCAGGTCCTGGTCGTACAGCGAGTAGGGGCTGGTGCGGCCGATGACGGTGACGTTGCCCTTGTAGAGCTTGACCCGCACCTGGCCGGCCACCTTGGCCTGGCTGTAGTCGATGGCGGCCTGCAGCATCTCGCGCTCGGGCGAGAACCAGAAGCCGTTGTAGACCAGCGACGCATACTTCGGCATCAGCTCGTCCTTGAGGTGCATCGCGCCGCGGTCCAGCGTGATGCTCTCGATGCCGCGGTGGGCGGCCAGCAGGATGGTGCCGCCGGGGGTCTCGTAGACGCCGCGCGACTTCATGCCCACGAAGCGGTTCTCGACCAGGTCCAGGCGGCCGACGCCGTTGTCGCGGCCCAGCTCGTTCAGCTTGGTCAGCAGGGTGGCCGGGCTCATCTTGACGCCGTCGATGGCGACCGGGTCGCCCTTCTCGAAGTCGATGGTGATGATGGTCGGCTTGTCCGGCGCGTCCTCGGGCGAGATCGTGCGCATGTGGACGAACTCGGGGGCCTCGACCGCCGGGTCCTCCAGGACCTTACCTTCCGAGCTGCTGTGCAGCAGGTTGGCGTCGACGCTGAACGGGGCCTCGCCGCGCTTGTCCTTGGTGATTTGGATCTGGTGCTTCTCGGCGAAGTCCAGCAGGGCCTCGCGGGACTTGAAGTCCCATTCGCGCCAGGGGGCGATCACGGTGATGTCGGGCTCGAGGCCGTAGTAGCCGAGCTCGAAACGGACCTGGTCGTTGCCCTTGCCGGTCGCGCCGTGGCTGACGGCGTCGGCGCCGGTCTTGCGGGCGATCTCGATCTGCTTCTTGGCGATCAGCGGACGGGCGATCGAGGTGCCCAGCAGGTACTGGCCCTCATAGACGGTGTTGGCGCGGAACATCGGGAAGACGTAGTCGCGCACGAACTCCTCGCGCACGTCCTCGATAAAGATGTTCTCGGGCTTCACGCCGGCGGCCAGGGCCTTGGCGCGGGCCGGCTCGATCTCTTCGCCCTGGCCCAGGTCGGCGGTGAAGGTCACGACCTCAGCGCCGTATTCGGTCTGCAGCCACTTGAGGATGATCGAGGTGTCGAGGCCGCCCGAATAGGCGAGCACGACCTTCTTCACGGACTTGTCGGCCATGAGGGGGTCCTTCCGAGGAAACACAAAGTCGCAAGCGTCTCTCCTTCGGAGAAACACCGGGTCGCGGGGCGTTTAGCGCGGTTTCACGACGATTGAAACGGCGTGTTGGCCGATCCCAAAGATCGGCCCTAGAGATCGCCTTCGTCGCTCAAGGTCTCCATGACCTTGCGCAGGTGCACCAGCTGGCTCAGCGCCAGGGCGGCGGCCAGGGTGGCGCGCACGCACAGCACGATCACCGCGCTGGCGCCGTCCACCCGATAGGTGAGCTGGGTCAGGGTGAACGACAGCAGGATCAGGATCGCGAGGACCGGGATCGCCAGCAGGCCCACGCCCTTGGACGCCCGCCAGGTCGGCCGGCCGTCCAGTCCCCATTGCATCGGGATGCGCGCGCCCTTGGGGATGCGCTTCCAGGCGCTCTGGGCGGTGGAGGCGATGATCGCCAGGGCGGCGATCGACAGGCCGTCGCCCAGGATGCGCAGCGCCGCTTCCATGGCCTAGACCGTCACCTGCGCGCCCAGTTCGACCACGCGGCCGGGCGGAATCTTGAAGAAGTCGGTCGGGTTGGTGGCGTTCTTCATCAGGAAGATGAAGATCCGGTCCTGCCACAGCGGCATGCCGCTGTTGGCCGACGGCACGATCGAGCGGCGGCCCAGGAAGAAGCTGGTGGCCATGATGTCGAACTTCAGCCCCTGCTGCTTGCGCAGGATGGCCAGGGCCTTGGGCACGTTCGGGCTTTCCATGAAGCCGTAGAAGATCTCGACCTTCTTGAAGTCGGCGTTGATCGCCTGGGTGCGCACGCGGTCCTCGTCGGCGACACGCGGGGTCTCGGCGGTGCGGACGGTCAGCACCACGTTGCGCTCGTGCAGCACCTTGTTGTGCTTGAGATTGTGCATCAGGGCGACCGGGGTCATGTCCGGGTCGGAGGTCAGGAAGATCGCCGTGCCGGGGGCGCGGTGCGGGGCCCGGGCGCGCAGGATCTCCATCAGGTCGACCAGGGGCACGCTGTCGCGGCGGGTCTTGTCGGTCAGGATCTGGGCGCCGCGCGTCCAGGTCCACATGATCAGCACCAGCACCGCGCCGAACACCAGCGGCAGCCAGGCGCCGTCGGGGATCTTCAGCGCGTTCGAGGCGATGAACACCAGGTCGATCATGGCCAGCGGCACCAGCAGGGCGGCGGTCTGCCAGAGGCTCCACTTCCACACCAGGCGCAGCACGACATAGGCCAGCAGGGTGTCGACGAACATCGCGCCGGTCACGGCGATGCCATAGGCGCTGGCCAGCTTGTGCGAGCTCTGGAACATGATCAGCAGCACCAGCACGCCGATCAGCAGGAAGGTGTTGACCGCCGGGACGTAGATCTGGCCGGCCTGGGTCTCGGAGGTGCGCTTGATGTCCAGGCGCGGCAGCAGGCCCAGCTGCACCGCCTGCTGGGTCATCGAGAACGCGCCGGTGATCACCGCCTGGCTGGCGATGACCGTGGCCACGGTGGCCATCAGCAGCACCGGCCAGTAGGCGAAGGTCGGGACCATGTCCCAGAACGGATTGTGGCGCGAGGCCGGGTGGTCCAGCACCAGCGAGCCCTGGCCCAGATAGTTCAGGGCCAGGCAGGGGAAGGCCAGGTAGAGCCAGGCAGCCTGGATGGGCTTCTTCCCGAAGTGGCCCATGTCGGCGTACAGCGCCTCGGCGCCGGTCACCGCCAGGAACACGCTGCCCAGGATCACGAAGCCCAGGAAGCCGTTCTCCAGCAGGAAGCGCACGCCGTACCAGGGATTGAAGGCGCGCAGGATCGACAGGTCGTCGACCAGGTGGAACAGGCCCAGCCCGCCCAGGATCAGGAACCAGGCGGCCATGACCGGGCCGAACAGGGCGGCCATGCGGTGCGTGCCCTTGGCCTGCACCAGGAACAGGGCGACCAGGATGCCGGCCGAGATCGGCAGGACGTAGGCCGACAGGGCGTGGCCGACATGCGGCGCGTCCTTCATGCCTTCCACCGCCGACAGCACCGAGATGGCCGGGGTGATGATGCCGTCGCCGTAGAACAGCGCCGCGCCGATCACGCCCAGGAAGAACACGGCGGTCGAGCGCTTGCGCGCCGCCTTGCCCAGGGCCTTCTGGGCCAGGGCCATCAGGGCCAGGGTGCCGCCCTCGCCCTTGTTGTCGGCCCGCATGAAGAAGATCACGTACTTGATCGTGACGAACAGGGTCAGGGTCCACAGCACCAGCGACACCACCCCCAGCACGGCGTGCTCGGTGGCGGTGGTGCTGCGCGAATGGGCCAGGGCCTCGCGCATGGCGTACAGCGGGCTGGTCCCGATATCGCCGAACACGACGCCCACGGCGCCGAGCGCAAGCGCCAGGAAGCTATGCCCTTTCAGGTCATGGCCGGCTTGCGGAGGGACATCACACGGGGCGGCGCTGTCTGCAGCAGGAGCGCCAGAGGCTTCGGAAGCCATTCAATCCCTCCGGGGTCGCCCTCGCAAAACGCGGTGCGGAGCCCCATATCGATCAAGCGGGGCGCGATACACCCAATCCTGCTCCGGTTCAATCGCGACCTGAAGCGGGATAACAACGATAGTTTTTGGTTGAACGCACGAACGACGCCCTTAGGGTCCTGCCACGGAAAAATGTCAGACAGTCAGAAATTCCCCGTCGCCGCGCACGCCCTGGCCTATCTGGCGCACAAGAGCGCCTTTTCGGCCGATCGCGCCGTGGCCAGCGCCGAGCTCGCCGCCTCGGTCCCGACCAACCCGGTCGTGGTGCGTCGCGTGACGGCCATGCTGGGCAAGGCGGGGCTGATCGGCGCGCGCGCCGGCGCCAACGGTGGGGCCTGGCTGCTGAAGGCCCCCGAGACCATCACCCTGGACGTCGTGCTGCGGGCCGTGAACGGCTGCGCCCACCTGGGCGTCGCGCCCAAGGGCGTGAAGGGCTGCCCGGTGGGCGAGAAGATCCCCGACGCCGTCCGCGGGGCGATGATCGCCGCCGACACCGCCGTGGCCGAGCGCCTGTCGACGATCTCGGTGGCCGACCTGCTGAACGGCGCGGCGACCGAGGCCGCGGCTTAGCGGCTTAAGGTCCTCCCCCTGTGGGGGAGGTGTCGGCGCAGCCGACGGAGGGAGGCGTGATCAGGCTTCCGCCGCCCTTATCCCCCCCACCGGCCTTCGGCCGCCTCCCCCACAGGGGGAGGGTGTCTTACTCCGCCGCCGCCAGCGCCATGCGTTCGCGCCGCACGTCCAGCGCCGCCACGACCCAGATCGCGAAGCCGCCCAGGGCCAGGGCCGCGCCGACATAGCCGGTCGAGGTCCACCCCATGCCGGCGGCGATGGCCAGGCCGCCCAGCCACGGGCCCAGGGCGTTGGCGAAGTTGAAGGCCGAGTGGTTCAGGGCCGCCGCCAGGGTCTGGGCGTCGCCGGCCACGTCCATCAGCCGGGTCTGCAGCACCGCCCCCAACCCGCCGCCGCAGCCGATCAGGAAGACCACGGGGATCAGGGTCCACAGGCTGCCGGTCGCCATCGGATAGAGGGCCAGGGCGGCGGCGCTCCACAGCAGCACCCCGCCGATGGCCGGCATCTGGGCGCGGTCGGCGGCCCAGGCGCAGGCCAGGGTCCCGACGGTCATGCCGGCCCCGAACACCGCCAGCACCACCGGCAGGGCGGCCGAGGCGTGGGTCACCTCGCGCATGGTCGAGGCCAGGTAGGTGTAGACGCAGAACATGCCGCCGAAGCCGATCGCCCCGATGCCCAGGGTCAGCCACACCCGGCCCTTGGCCAGGGCGCCCAGCTCGCGCAGGGGGCTGGCCCCCGCGTCGGCCGGGGCGCGCGGCGCGAAGACATAGACGGCCGTCGCGGTCATCGCGGCCAGGACGGCCACGATCACGAAGCCCCAGCGCCAGCCGATCCACTGGCCGACCACATTGGCCATGGGCACCCCGACGATGGTCGCCACGGTCAGGCCGATCATCACCATGGCCACCGATTGGGCTCTCCGCTCCGGAGGAGCGACGCTGGCGGCGACCAGGGCCGCGACGCCGAAATAGGCCCCGTGCGGTAGGCCGCTGAAGAAGCGGAAGGCCATCATCCAGCCGAACGTCGGCGCCAGGGCGCTGAGCAGGTTGCCGACCGCGAACACCGCCATCAGGGCCACCAGGATGATCCGGCGCGGCAGGCGCGCGGCCAGCACGGCGATCACCGGCGCCCCGACCACCACGCCCAGGGCGTAGGCGCTGATCGCGTGCCCCGCCGTCGGCGCGTCGACGCCCAGGCCGGCGGCGAAGTCCGGCAGCAGGCTCATCGAGGCGAACTCGGTGGTGCCGATCGCGAACCCGCCCAGGGCCAGGGCCGCCAGCACCACGCCCGGCGCATGGACCTTCACCTGCTGGACGTCAGGGACAGGATTGGAGCTCACGATCGCCGCCTTTCGATACACACGCCGCAGGACGGCCCGGGACGCGCCCCAAGGATGCCTTGGGACGGCGCGCCTTCAGCTGATGCTGTTGTCTGGTTATCGCGCTAGATAAGATAATGACAACGTTGTCACAAGGTTGAAGCATCGATCAGCCCCCAGATTCCGCCGTTCGCCCGAAACCGACCCTACCGGCGCTGAATCGGCTTGCAGAATAACTGCATCACCTTCTGTTGCCGATCCCCTGGAAACCGCCCGAGACGATCATACGTAATCGTCACGGTTTCAGTTGCGAAACCAACCATCAACTAGGGCTCATTCCAATGACCAAGGTCGCCATCGTCTACCATTCGGGCTACGGCCACACCGCCGTCCTCGCCGACAAGATCGCGGAAGGCGTCCGCGACGCCGGCCAGACCCCGGTGCTGCTGAAGATCGAGAACGCCGCCCAGGACTTCGCCCCGATCATCGAACAGATCACCGCGGCCGACGCCGTGGTGTTCGGCGCCCCGACCTACATGGGCGACGTTTCGGGCGTGTTCAAAGTGTTCGCCGACGCCACCGCCGGCGTGTTCTTCACCGGCGCCTGGAAGGACAAGCTGGCCGCGGGCTTCACCAACTCGCACAGCTTCGCGGGCGACAAGGGCCACGCCCTGGAGAGCCTGACCATCCTGGCCGCCCAGCACGGCATGAACTGGGTGAACCTGGGCCTGGCCCCTCCCGGAGTGACCGCCGCCGAACGCGGCCCCGACACGCTGAACCGCGTCGGCTCGTTCATCGGCCTGGCCGCCCAGTCCGACAACGCCTCGCCCGAGATCACCCCGCCGGCCGGCGACCGCGAGACCGCCCGCCTGTTCGGCGTCCGCATCGCCGAGGCCGCCGTCCGCTGGACGCGCGGCGCCCAGCCGGCGCTCAGCGAAGCGGCGTAACGAAGTCCGCCCGTCCTTCCTGATCCCCCAGCCCGAAGGACGGGCCCGCGGCGCTCCGGCGCCGCCCGAGGGGACGCTTGAGCCCGAGCATCCCCTCCCCCTTCCTCCGTCGCGAAGCGGGGGAGGCGGCGCGGCGCGAACGGCGCCCTGACGGAGGGGCCGTCGCCGGCCTACGGTCCGACCACAACCTGGCCCGATCCGGCGACCGCCTTGCTGACCGGCCCCTCGGCCTTGGCGACCACCACCCTGCCGGAGCCCGAGACCGAGGCCGAGACCTTGCCGGCCACGCCGTTGAAGTCGACCTCGCCCGCTCCCAGGATACTGACCTCGACCTCGGTCGACCGGCCGCCCGCCACGCTGACGCGGCCCGGACCGGCGACATGGGCCTCGAACTTGCGGCCCACGCTGGTCGCCGCCACGCCGCCCGAGCCGGCGACGAAGATCTCCAGGTCGCCGTCGACGCCCTGGAGCGTCAGATGTCCCGAGTCGGCGATGTGGACCTCGGCCTCGCCGGCCCGGCCGGCCTTGGTGTCGCCCGGGCCCGCCTGGTTCAGTTCGAACGCGCCCTTGACGTCACCCACCGTCCAGTCGCCGCAGCCGGCGTTGGACAGCTCCAGGCTGTCGGTGCGACCGACCTCGCCGAACACGGCGCCGCTAGTGGCCAGCTCGACGCCCATCGGCGCGTGGATCACCACTTGCGGCATGTCGGCCCAGGCCACGTCGCCGATGTCGCGCACCGCGACGACGGGCTTGCCGTCCTCGACGTCGCAGCCCTTGATCCGGTCGCCGTCGACGCCGCCCGCCAGTCCGCCGTCGATCACGATGCGCGATCCCGATGGCCGGACCTGCAGCGGCAGCCTGGGGTTGGAATTCTGGATCTCGACCTTCACGTCGCTCCGCGCCTCGGGGATCACGGTCACGCGGGCGACGGCGTTGGTGATGTCGATCGACGACGCGGCCGAAGCGGCGTCGGCAATGCCCAGGGCGGCGGCGGTGGCGGCGGCGAGGATCGAAAATGCGCGCATGCTTCACTACTCTCGAAAAGGGGTGCGGCCAGAGATAGCGACGGCTCCGGCGGGAGACGACTTAATTCGAGGTCATGACCCCCGAGGCCGTGATCAGGCCGAGGCGCCGCCGCCCCGCCTTGAACCAAACGCCCGCCCGTGCTCGACTCCAGCCAAGTTTCACCGTTTCGCTGGACACTCGCCGCATGGCCCGCCGTCTCGCCCTGATCACCGGCGCCTCCGCCGGCATCGGGGCCGCCTTCGCCCGCATCTACGCCAGCCACGGCTACGACGTGGCCCTGACCGCGCGCCGGCTGGACCGGCTGGAGACCCTGGCCGCCGAGATCCGCCTGCGGTTCGGCGTCGAGGCCTATCCGATCGCCGCCGACCTGGCCCAGGCCGACGCCGTCGACCAGGTGCTGGCGGCGATCGAGGCCGAGGGGCGGGTGGTCGACGCCCTGGTCAACAACGCCGGCTACGGCCTGCCCGGCGCCTACGCCCAGACCACCTGGGCCGACCAGAGCGCCTTCCTGCAGGTGCTGCTGGTCTCGGTCTGCGGCCTGACCCACAAGGTGCTGCCGGGCATGGTCGAGCGCGGCTTCGGCCGCATCGTCAACGTCGCCTCCCTGGCGGGCCTGGCCCCCGGCGCGGCGGGCCACACCCTCTACGCGGCGACCAAGAGCTTTCTCGTGAAGTTCTCCCAGAGCCTGCACCTGGAGAACCAGGCGGCGGGCGTGCACGTCAGCGCCCTGTGCCCGGGCTTCACCTATTCGGAGTTCCACGACGTCAACGGCACCCGCGCCCAGGTCAGCCAGAGCCTGCCGACCTGGCTGTGGCTGGGCGCCGACGAGGTGGCCGCCGCCGGCTACGAGGCCGCCGAGGCCAATCGCGCGATCTGCGTGCCCGGCTCGCCCAACAAGGCCATCGCGGCCATCGCCAAGCTGGTCCCCGACGACTGGGCCCTGGCCCTGATGGCCAGCCAGGGAAGCCGGTTCCGGAAGGTCTAGGACGGTACGGGGGACACACGCTCGCTCCCGACCGCCTCCGATTTCACACCGACGCCATGCGGCGCGTGTTTCTTCGTCCGCTACCTGTGCTCGGCGTACGGGGCCTTGGCGTCGGCCCGGATCAGGCCGCGGGTGGCGTCGCCCACGCCGATCAGCACGAACTGCACCGCCAGGGCGCAGAGGATCAGGCCCAGCACCCGCACCACGATGCTCATGCCGATCCGGCCCAGCACCTTGCTGATCACCGGCGCGGCCCAGAACACGGCGACCAGCACCACCGAGACGGCGGCGATCACCCCGACGCCGGCGGCCAGGCCCGCCAGGCCCAGGGGCCGGGCCTCGCTGGCGTAGATGATCACGGTCGAGATCGCACCGGGCCCGATCAGCAGCGGCATGGCGAACGGCACGATCAGCCGCTCGAACCGCTGCTTGGCGTAGACCCGGGCCGACTGGCCCTCCACGCCCTCGGCCGCGTCGGCGAACATGGTGGTGAAGTCGTCGCGCACCATGTCCAGGCCCAGGATGAACAGGATGATGCCGCCGGCGATGCGGAAGGCCGGCATCGAGATGCCGAAGAACTCCAGCAGGCTGACGCCCGTGAAGAAGAAGAAGATCAGGAAGGCGGCGACGAACAGGCCGATATAGACCGCCACCATCCGGCGGCCGGCGGCGGCCGCGCCCAGGGTGGCGGCGGCGAACAGCGGCACGTTGCCGATCGGATCGATCAGGGCGAACAGGGCGACGAAAAAGTTGACGGCGAGCTCAGCCTGGCTCATTCGGGGTGCTTAGCCTTCAATTCGCGCGGATCCGCATCCTTCTTAGGGTGATGCGAACGCGCGCGCCAACCCCAAGGGGACCGCCATGACCGCAGATCCGCGCCTGATCCTGCCGCTCGACCTGCCCAGCACGGCCGAGGCCCGTCAAATGGTCGAGACCCTGGGCGACGCGGTGTCGTTCTACAAGATCGGCCTGGAGCTGCTGGCCACCGACGGCATGGCCCTGGCGCGCCAGCTGAAGGGCGAGGGCAAGCAGATCTTCCTCGATTGGAAGCTGCACGACATCGGCGCCACCGTGGAGCGCTCGGCCCGGGTGCTGGCCGGGGCCGGCTGCGACCTGCTGACCGTCCACGCCGAGCCGCAGGTGATGCAGGCCGCCGTCAAGGCCAAGGCCGGCTCGGACCTGAAGATCCTGGCCGTCACCGTGCTGACCAGCCTGACCGACGCCGACCTGATCGAGATGGGCTACGCCTTCTCGGCGCGCGACCTGGTGGCCCGGCGCATCCGCCAGGCGGTGGAGTGTGGGGTGGACGGCATCGTCTCGTCCCCGCAGGAAGCCGCCCTGGCCCGCGAGATCGCCGGCCCCGACTTCCTGGTGGTGACGCCGGGCGTGCGCCCCTTCTGGTCGGCCAAGAACGACCAGGCCCGCGCCGCCACCCCGGCCGACGCCCTGAAGGCCGGCGCCAGCCACCTGGTCTGCGGCCGTCCGATCACGGCGGCCAACGACCCGCGCGAGGCGGCGCTGAAGGTGGTGGCGGAGATGGCGGGCCACTAGCGCTCGCCAGCGAGGCCCTCCCCCACAGGGGGAGGAACGGGGCTTCGCCCCTAGAAATCCACCGCCACGCCCTTGCGCTCCCAGTCGCCGAACCGCGTCGGCTCGGGACCGTCGCGGCCGCCCTCCTCGGTGGGCAAGGCGGCGGCGTGCTCGGCCGCGCGGCGGGCCGCGGCTTCTTCAAGCGCGCGGCGGGCGGCCGGGGTCAGCGGCTTGTCCGGCGCGGCGCCGGGCGGAAGGTCGGGCTGGGGGGAGGGAAGCTCGGACATGACCAAGGTTTAACATCGTCCCTCTTGCCCGCGAAATCCTTCTGGTGTTCAACCCCCGGCTTCCGAATAACCGCGTTCTGCAACTCGGGGGAGTTTCCATGACCACTAGCCGCTGGCCTCACGCCTTCTTCGCCGCCGCCGCCACCTACGCCATGATCGGCGTCTGCTGGGGCCTGACGATGAGCATCACCCAGAACCACGCCACCTATTCCGCCCACGCCCACCTGAACCTGCTGGGCTGGGTCAGCCTGGCGCTAATGGGCGCCTTCTACGCCCTGCTGGGCCAGAACGTGCCCAACTGGGTCAAGCTGACGAACTTCACCCTGTCGAACGTGGGCGTGATCTGCATGATCAGCGGCCTCTTCATGTATCTGGGCCAGGTCGGACCTGTCTCGATCTACGGGCCGCTGCTGGCGGTGGGCGGGCTTTGCACCGTCGCCGGCTTCCTGCTGTTCGGCGTGACGGTGATCACGAGCCTGGTGCGCAAACCGGCCGCGGCCTGATTCCGCTTGCGCTCGCCGTCGCCTTTGGGCACGGCGAGCGGGTGACTCAGGAACTCAACGACGGCCTCCCGGCACGGGAAGGCGCCCTTGCCCTCATCGACGCGGCCCTGTCGCGGCGCGGCGGGCTCGACGAAGCCGCCTCGGCCAACGCCTTCCGCTTTCTGGAACCGCGCGAGCGGGCCTTCGCGCGCGCCCTCGCCATGGCCGCCCTGCGCCATCTGGGGCCCATCGACCGCGCCCTGGCCGGCAAGCTGGCCAAGGAGCCGCCGCCGCGCGTGCGCAACCTGCTGCGCCTGGGCGCGACCCAGGCCTTCTTCCTGGAGGTGCCGGCCTTCGCCGCCGTCGCCACCAGCGTCGAGCTGGCCGGCGCCAACAAGACCAGCCGCCCGTTCAAGGGCCTGGTCAACGCGGTGCTGCGCGGCCTCCTGCGCGACGGCGGCCTGTCCGACGCCGCCGAGGACCTGGCCCCGCCGTGGCTCTACGCCCGCTGGGTCGGCGCCTGGGGCAAGGAGACCGCCGACGCCGTCGCCGGCCAGATCGCCTTCGAGCCGGCCACCGACCTGTCGCTGAAGCCCGGCGCCGACGCGGCCGACCTGGCCGCCCGGCTGGAAGGCCAGATCCTGCCCGGCGGCACGCTGCGCACCGAGCGCCGGGGCGACGTCTCGGCCTGGCCGGCCTTCGACGAGGGGACCTGGTGGGTGCAGGACGCCGCCGCCGCCATCCCCGCCCGCCTGCTGGACGTGAAGGCCGGACAGACCGCGCTCGACCTCTGCGCCGCGCCCGGCGGCAAGACGATGCAGCTGGCCGCCGCCGGCGCGCAGACCGTGGCCGTCGACCGCTCGGCAGCCCGCCTGCAGCGCGTCACCGAGAACCTGGCCCGCCTTTCCCTGACCGCCGAGGTGGTCGCCGCCGACGCCGGGGCCTGGGAGGACGCGCGGACCTTCGACGCCGTGCTGCTGGACGCGCCCTGCTCGGCCACCGGCACCTTCCGCCGCCATCCGGACGTGCTGTGGGCCGCCCGCCCCGGCGACGTGGCCAGCCTGGCCGCCGTCCAGAGCCGCCTGCTCGACAGCGCCGCCGGCCGCCTGAAGCCCGGCGGCCGCCTGGTCTACTGCGTCTGCTCGCTGGAGCCGGAAGAGGGCGAGGCCCAGGTCGAGGCCTTCCTGGCCCGCCGTCCGGACATGGCCCTGGACCCCATCGCCCCGGAGGAAGGCGGCGCCCCGGCCGCCAGCCTGACGGCGCGCGGCACGCTGCGAATCCTGCCCCACCACCGCGAGGGCGGACTGGACGGCTTCTTCGCGGCGCGATTCGTCAAACGGTAGCCTGGAAAGCCGGCGTCCCGGCCCAAGCTCCGCGCTTGCGGACGACAACCTTGAGGCGGATGAGTGCGTTAAGCTTCCGGGCGAAGCACTCGCTTGTGGCGTGAGCCCGACACAGCTAAGCCAGGGACCCATGACCGCGCCGCTGATCGCCCCGTCCATCCTCGCCTCCGACTTCGCCAAGCTGGGCGAAGAGGTCGCCGCCATCGAGGCGGCCGGCGCCGACTGGGTGCATGTCGACGTGATGGACGGCCATTTCGTGCCCAACATCACCCTGGGCCCGGATGTCGTTCGGGCGATCCGGCCGCACGCCAAGATCCCGTTCGACGTCCACCTGATGATCAGCCCGGCCGATCCGTACCTGGAGGCCTTCCGCGCCGCCGGCGCCGACCTGATCAGCATCCATCCGGAAGCCGGCCCTCACCTGCACCGCAGCCTCAAGCGCATCCGCGAGTTGGGGGCCAAGGCCGGGGTGGTCTTCAACCCCTCGACCTCGATCGACCACGTCGAGTGGATCCTCGAGGACGTCGATCTCCTGCTGGTGATGTCGGTCAATCCCGGCTTCGGCGGCCAGAGCTTCATCCCCGGCCAGCTGCGCAAGGTCGAGGCCCTGCGCAGGATGATCGACAAGGCCGGCCTCGACATCATCCTGGAGGTCGACGGCGGCGTCACCCCGGTCACCGCCCCGCAGTGCGTGGCGGCGGGGGCCACGGCCCTGGTCGCCGGCTCGGCGGTGTTCAAGGGCGGCCCCTCCGCCTATGCCGGCAACATCCGCGCCCTGAAGGGCGGCTGATCCAGCGGCATGGAGGGGGCTCCCGCGACAGGTTCCAGCCGCAAGTCCTCCGCCCTCGCCGGCGGCCCCTCCTCCCGTGGCTCTGGAGCCCGTGGCCGCGGAGCCCGCACCAAGGGCGTGACGCTCAAGGCCCTCGGCGCGGCGATCAAGGGCAACCTGGAACGCGAATGGTTCGGCTCGCCGCCGCACCGCGCCTCGATCAGCCGGCCCAGGCCGGTCGGCCTGGCCGGCCATCCCCACGATCCCCGTCCCGTCGATCCCGACCGCGGCCGCCAGCTGCTGGACGGCCTGCTGGTGCTGGACGGCGGCGCCCTGCGGCTGGGCGAGACCGGCGACCCCTTCGACCAGCCCAGCCCGACCCGCCAGTTCGCCACCGCCCTGCACGGCTTCGACTGGCTGCCGCACCTGCTGGCCGCCGGCCCCGGATCGTCGCGCCTGGCCCTGCGGCTGCTGCAGGACTGGCGGCGGGTGTTCGGGACCTGGAACGCCTTCTCGTGGAGCGGCGAGCGGCTGGAGCGGCGCACCTTCCACCTGGCCTGCGCCGCCAAGGCCCTGGCCCCCGAAGCGTCCGACGCCGAGATCTCGGCCATGACGCAGGACATCGCCCGCGGGGCGCGCCAGTTGCTCAAGGCCTCCGACGCGCCCGAGCGCCGGCTGGAGCGGGCCGTGGTGGTGGCCATCGCCGGCTGCGCCCTGACCGGCAAGGCCAGCGACCGGCTGACGGCCCAGGGCCTCAAGCGCGTCCACGCCCTGCTGGACCTGGTCGTCCTGCCCGACGGCGGCCACGCCAGCCGCTCGCCGGAGGCCGGGCTGGAGCTGCTGTTCGACCTGCTGACCCTGGACGACGCCCTGGGCCAGCGCGGCCGTCCCGTCCCCGAGGCCCTGACCCGCGCCATCGACCGCCTGAGCTCGTCGGTGCGCTTCTTCGCCCTGGCCGACGGTCATCTGGCCGCGTTCCAGGGCGGCGAGGCGATCGAGCCGAAGCGGATCGCTGCGGCCCTGGCCCATGACGACCACGGCCCGCGCCCGCCGCAGAGCGCGCCGCATGTCGGCTATCAGAAGATGCAGGGCGGCAGCCTCCAGGTGATGGCCGACGCCGGGCCGCCGGCCACGGGCGTGCTCAGCGTCACCGCCTGCGCCCAGCCGGCCGCGGTCGAGATCGTGTTCGGCAAGGACCGGCTGATCACCAGCTGCGGCTGGAGTCCGGAAGCGACCGGCGCCAACGCCTTCCGGCTTTCGTCCGCCGCCTCGACCGTGTCGGTGGGCGACGGCTCGGCCGGCCGGCCGCTGTCGGGCTGGCGCGCCGACGCCCTGGGCCCGTGGCTGGTCGACGGCGCGACCGAGGTCGAGGTCAAGCGCCACGACGCCGACGTCGGGGTGTGGCTGGACATCGTCCACGACGGCTGGCGGCGCCTGGGCCTAACCCACGCCCGGCGGCTGTTCCTGGACCTCAAGGCCGACGAGCTGCGCGGCGAGGACAGCCTGATCCCGATCGGCTCGGCCAATCCCGACGGTCCGCGCCGCTACCTGCCGTTCTCGGTCACCTTCCACCTGCATCCGGACGCCCGCGCCTCGCTGGCGCGCGACGGCAAGAGCGTGCTGATCAAGGGGCCGTCCAACGTCGGCTGGTGGCTGCGCAACGACGCGGTCGATGTGGCCATCACCCCCTCGGCCCATTTCGACCACGGCCACGCCCGCCCCGCCGGCGCCATCGTGCTCAAGAGCCAGGTCCGTCCCGAGAAGGGCGCCAAGATCCGCTGGAAGCTGGCCCGGGCGACGGATCACTGATCCCCTGCGACATTACGTCCCACGCGCCCGCCGGAGCGCGGAATTCACAGCCCCCACCCTGTCCTGTAGCTGTTTTCGACCGCGTCGGCTGAGGGAGGGGCAGATGTCGAGCCTCGCCGCCCTGCGGCCCATCCTGAACACCGCGATCGACCCCGTCGTCGTCATGGACGCCAAGGGCGTGATCCTGGACTGGAACGCCCGCGCCGAGGCGGCCTTCGGCTGGCCGCGCGACGAGGTCCTGGGCCGGGGCCTGATCGACCTGCTGGCCCCGCTGCGCCATCAGGCCCACTACCGGCAACTGCTGACCAAGCGCCTGGCCCTGGCCGAGCCGCCGGCCGCGCGCCAGGGCTCGCAGCTGATGGCGGTGCGCAAGAACGGCAGCGAGATCCCGATCGAGGTGTCCCTGGCCGCGTTCGGCGATCCGGACGCTCTCCTGTTCCTGGGCTTCATCCGCGACATCACCGACCGGGTCGAGGTGCATGAACGGCTGGCCGCCAGCGAGGCGCGGTTCCGCGCCGCCATCGGCGCCGTCGACGGCATCCTGTGGACCAACGACGCCTCGGGCCGGATGGTCGGCGACCAGCCCGGCTGGGCCAGCCTGACCGGCCAGGCGCACGACGACTATCAGGGCTTCGGCTGGGCCGACGCCGTCCATCCCGACGACGCCGAGCCGACGATCCGGGCGTGGAACGAGGCCGTCGCCCGGGGCGGCCCCTTCACCTTCGAGCATCGGGTGCGTCGCCACGACGGGGTGTGGCGCGACTTCGCCATCCGCGCCGTCGCCGCCCTGGAGGCCGACGGCTCGATCCGCGAATGGATCGGCGTGCACACCGACATCACCGAACGCAAGCGCGCCGAGGAACGCCTGCGCGAGGGCGAGGCCCGGTTCCGCGCCATGGCCGATTCCGCGCCGGCCCCGGTGTGGATGACCTCGGTGGAGGGCGGGATCACCTTCGCCAACGAAGCCTTCGGCGAATACACCGGGGTGGCGCCGGCCGACCTGCTGGGCGACGCCTGGATCGGCCTGATCCATCCCGACGACATCCCCGGGGTCGGCGCCCGACGGGCGGCGGCGCGCACCGCCGAGGGCGGGCCGACGGCCTACGGCTTCGAGGCGCGGTTCCTGGGAGGCGACGGAAACTATCGCTGGATGGTCGCCAACGCCCGACCGCAGATCGACGCCCAGGGCCAGTTCCAGGGCTATATCGGCATGGCGATGGACATGACCGAGACCAAGACGGCCCAGGCCCGCCAGCGCCTGCTGATCAACGAGCTGAACCACCGCGTGAAGAACACCCTGGCCTCGGTCCAGTCGATCGTCCGCCAGACCCTGCGGCCGGAAGAGGCGGTCGAGGCCGTGCGCGAGCGGCTGATCGGGCGGCTGCTGGCGATGTCGGCCGTCCACGACGTGCTGACCCGCGAGAGCTGGGAGGGCGCGGCCCTGGACGACATCGTCCGCCAGGGCCTGGCGCCGTTCGTCGACGACCAGGATCCCGACCGGGTGGCGGTCAGCGGCCCCGCCCTGCGGGTGGGCGCCAGCACCGCCCTGTCCCTGGCCCTGGCCATGCACGAGCTGGCCACCAACGCGGCCAAGTACGGCGCCCTGTCGGCGGCGGGCGGCCGGGTGGACGTCGCCTGGGAGCAGACGGCCGAGGACCGGGCGGTCCTGAGATGGACCGAGCGCGGCGGGCCGCCGGTGCAGCCCCCCGAACGCCGGGGCTTCGGCACCCGCCTGCTGGAGCGCGGCCTTGCCGGCGACCTGGGCGGCCGGCCGGAACTGACCTTCGCGGCGGACGGCGCGCGGGCGGTGCTGCCGGTGCGGCTGGGGTAGCCCGGTTCTCCCCCTGTGGAGGAGGCCCCGACCCCGATTGACTCCTCTCGCCTCCCCCGTATTTTCCGCGCGTTCGCGTGACTGGCGCTAGTGATGGGCAACCATCGGGGAGCGCGGACCTCATATGCCGCGCGCCTGGGCTCCGTTTTCTCGTCCAACCAGACCAGCCAGGAGTCCGCCGTGCCCGCCGCCCCCGACTATCCGTCCGCCCCCGATCTCGTCGCCCCCAAGCGCGCCCTGCTGTCGGTCTCCGATAAGACCGGCCTGGTCGAGGCCGCCAAGGTCCTGCACGAGGCGGGCGTCGAGCTGGTCTCGACCGGCGGCACCAAGGCCGCCATCGCCGCGGCCGGCCTGCCGGTCAAGGACGTCTCGGACCTGACGGGCTTCCCCGAGATGATGGACGGCCGGGTCAAGACCCTGCACCCGATCGTGCACGGCGGGCTGCTGGGCGTGCGCGACGCCCCCGAGCACGCCAAGGCCATGGCCGACCACGGCATCGGCGGCATCGATATCCTGTACGTGAACCTCTATCCGTTCGAGGCCACGGTCGCGAAGGGCGGTTCCTACGAGGAGTGCGTCGAGAACATCGACATCGGCGGCCCGGCCATGATCCGCTCGGCGGCCAAGAACCACGGCTATGTCGCCGTCTGCACCGACCCATCGGACCTCGCCGAAGTGCTGGAGGCCCTGAAGGCCGGCGGGACCACCCTGGTCCTGCGCAAGACCCTGGCCGCTCGCGCCTATGCCCGCACCGCGGCCTATGATGCGGCGATCTCGACCTGGTTCGCCGCCCAGCTGGGCCAGGACTTCCCGGCCCGCAAGAGCATCGCCGGCGAGCTGCGCCAGACCATGCGCTACGGCGAGAATCCACACCAGAAGGCCGCCTTCTACACCTTCCCCAACCCGCGTCCGGGCGTGGCCACGGCCACCCAGCTGCAGGGCAAGGAACTCAGCTACAACAACATCAACGACACCGACGCGGCCTTCGAGCTGATCGCCGAGTTCGATCCGGCCCAGGGCCCGGCCGTGGCGATCATCAAGCACGCCAATCCCTGCGGCGTGGCCGTCGGCAAGACCCAGCGCGAGGCCTATGAGCGGGCCCTGGCCTGCGATCCCACCAGCGCCTTCGGCGGCATCGTCGCCGTCAACAGCCGCCTGACCCGCGAGGCGGCCGAGGCCGTGGTCGAGATCTTCACCGAGGTGGTGATCGCCCCGGAAGCCGACGACGACGCCGTCGCCGTGTTCGCCGCCAAGAAGAACCTGCGCCTGCTGGTCACCGGCGGCCTGCCGGACGCCCTGTCGACCGGCGACACCTTCAAGTCGGTGGCCGGCGGCTTCCTGGTGCAATCCCGTGATGACGCGCGCATCACCGCCTCCGACCTGAAGATCGTCACCCAGCGTCAGCCCACGGACGAGGAAGTGCGCGACATGCTGTTCGCCTTCACCGTCGGCAAGCACGTCAAGTCCAACGCCATCGTCTACGCCCGCGCCGGCCAGACCCTGGGCGTCGGGGCCGGCCAGATGAACCGCAAGGACTCGGCCCGGATCGCGGCCCTGCGCGCCGCCGACTTCGGCCTGGACCTGAAGGGCTGCGCCTGCGCCTCGGAAGCCTTCTTCCCGTTCGCGGACGGCCTGATCCAGGCCGCCGAGGCCGGGGCGACGGCGATCATCCAGCCGGGCGGCTCAATGCGCGACCCCGAGGTGATCGAGGCCGCCGACAAGCTGGGCCTGACCATGGCCTTCACCGGCGTGCGGGTGTTCCGACACTAGTCTGCGACAGCGGGCGGGGTGTGGTAGCTAGGGCTGTACGAAGACTTTCGAAGCAGCCTCGATGCTCCCCACACCCCGCGCCGACCTCGTTCCCAACACCGTCGCCTACGAGAACGAGCCCCTGGTCAAGGCCACGGGGTTTCGGGAATACGACGCGCGCTGGCTGTTCGGGTCCGAGATCAACCTGCTGGGCGTCCAGGCTCTGGGCCTTGGCCTGGGGACCTACATCCACGAGCTGGGCCATTCCCGGATCGTGGTCGGCCACGACTTCCGGGGCTATTCGCTGTCGATCAAGCAGGCCCTGACCCTGGGCCTGATGAGCGCCGGCTGCGAGGTGCACGACATCGGCCTGGCCCTGTCGCCCACCGCCTATTTCGCCCAGTTCGACCTGGACATCCCCTGCGTGGCCATGGTCACCGCCAGCCACAACGAGAACGGCTGGACCGGGGTGAAGATGGGCGCCCAGAGGCCCCTGACCTTCGGCCCCGACGAGATGGCCCGCCTGAAGGCGATCGTGCTGGGCGGTGAATTCGTCGAGCGCGACGGCGGCAAGCTGGTCCGCGTCGAAGGCGAGGCCGAGCGCTATCTGGCCGACGTCGCGAGCCGCGTCCGCCTCACCCGGCCGCTGAAGGTGATCGCCGCCTGCGGCAACGGCACGGCCGGCGCCTTCGCGGTCGACGGCCTCCGGCGCATGGGCGTTTCCGAGGTGATCGGCCTGGACGCCGAGCTCGACTACACGTTCCCGAAATACAATCCGAACCCGGAAGACGCCGCCATGCTGCACGCGATGGCGGACGCCGTGCATGCGCACGGGGCCGACCTGGCCTTCGGCTTCGACGGCGATGGCGACCGCTGCGGCGTGGTCGACGACGAGGGCGTGGAGATCTTCGCCGACAAGATGGGCCTGATCCTGGCCCGCGACCTGGCCCCGCTGCACCCGGGCGCGACCTTCGTGGTCGACGTCAAGTCGACCGGCCTCTTCGCCACCGACCCGATCCTGGCCGCCCACGGCTGCAAGGTGGTCTACTGGAAGACCGGCCATAGCTACCTCAAGCGCAAGAGCGCCGAGCTGGGGGCCCTGGCCGGCTTCGAGAAGAGCGGCCACTTCTTCATGAACGGCGACCTGGGCCGCGGCTACGACTGCGGCCTGAGCGCCGCCGCCGCCATCCTGGCCATGCTGGACCGCAATCGCGGCGTGAAGCTGTCGGACCTTCGCAAGGCCCTGCCCACGGCCTTCACCTCCCTGACCATGAGCCCCCGCTGCGCCGACGAGGCGAAGTACGGCGTCGTCGACGAGGTGGTGAAGGAATACCAGGACCTGTTCGCTGCCGGCGGCTCGATCCTGGGGCGGAAGATCACCGAAGTGATCACCGTCAACGGCGCGCGGGTCCAGCTGGAGGACGGCTCCTGGGTGCTGGTCCGCGCCTCGTCCAACAAGCCCGAGGTCGTGGTGGTGGTCGAGAGCACCCGCTCCGAGGACGACATGCGCGCCCTGTTCCGCCAGGAGGTGAAGCCGCGCCTGGGCGACCGGGTCGGCGCGTACAACCAGGAAATCTGAGGTCTCGGGCCGCAGACCCCAGACGGCCAAAGAAATTGAGTTTCCGCCGCCGTTCGACCATGCTGACCGCCGGAACTTTCGCGCGGGGGCGCCGTAGGATCGCATGCTGAGCGCCGACTTATGCTGAGCGCCGACTGGGGAACCAAGGTCGCCGACGCCTCGAAGGTCTTCAAGCCCGCGGGACCGGGTCCGTTTCCGGTCGCCCTGATCCTGCACGGCTGCGGCGGCAAGACCCCGTTCCTGGAGACCTACGCCCAGGTAGCGGTGCAGGCCGGCTGGGCCGCCGTGGTGGTCGACAGCTTCAAGCCGCGCGGCATGTCCACCCTGGACGGCAAGCTGTTCGTCTGCACGGGCATGACGCTGCAGGGCCTCAAGCGCTCGGCCGACATCTTCGCCATGCTGGCCTGGCTGGAGCGCCAGCCCTGGGCCGACGCCCAGCGCGTGTTCCTGGCCGGCTGGAGCCATGGCGGCTGGTCGATCATGGACGGCTATGCGATCGGCGTGAACGCCGCCCGCGCCACCGGGATCGCCGACGCCGATCCGCTGAAGCTGCGGACCCGCGTCAAGGGCGCCCTGCTGGTCTATCCGTACGCGGCCTACCCCTCCCTCACCGCCAGCCGCGGCTGGGGCCAGGGCCCGAAGGTGTTCTCCGTGGTCGGCGGCAAGGACCAGGTGGTCGGCTGGAAATATCCGCAGAAGGCGCTGGAGCGCCTGAAGCGCGACGGCCTGGCGGTGGACACGGTCTTCTATCCCGACGCCACCCACGCCTTCGACGACGACCGCGCCAATGACCCGCGGGCCCGCTACCGCCCGGACCTGTTCAGCCAGACCCAGACCTATTTCGCCAAGGCGCTGGGCATCGTCCGCAACCTCTGAGCCCGGTCCGGCGCCCACGTCACTCCCGTGAAGATTGTGGATGGCGCGATTGTGTGCCAGGCTTGCGTCGTCTCGCGGGAGGTCTCTCATGAAGCTGGCGTCGATAGCGCGGTCCGCGCTCGTCCTGACCCTTTTGCTGGCGCCCGTCGCCTGCGCGCCCGTGGCCCCGCCGCCCAATCCCGTCGCCCAGGCCACCGCCGCCAGCCTGAAGGCCCAGACCCTGTCGCTGCTGGACGTGGCGGGCGATCCCTACGCCAACCACGCCGCCGAGGCAGCGGCCCTGACCGCGAAGATCGACGCGGCGGCCAGCGCCGCGGCCGCCGATCCGCTCAACGCCCTGTCGGCCCGGCAGTGGGACGTGCTGCGCGACCCGAACCGCGCGCTCTACGGCGGCACGATCGCGCTGTGGCAGAGCCAGGGCACGCTGGGCCCGGCTTTCCGCGACCAGAAGAAGATCCAGATCGGCCGGGCGTTCGACTACATCCTGTGCCTGGAGGCCAACAAGGCCCAGACCACCTCTTGCGGTCAACCCGAGGAAGGCGGCGCGTCATGAGCCAGTTCGACGATTTCCTGGCGGCCGCCAAGGCCAACCTCACCGTCCTGGGCAAGGACAGCTTCGACGGCTATTCCGACCAGGTGAAAGCCATGGCCGAGGCCGCGCTCGACAAGGCCAAGGTCAATCTGGCGCTCTGGACGGGCCAGTTGGCGGCCGGCCAGCTGACCCAGGCCGAGTTCGAGAACCTGGTGAAGGGCGAGACCGACCTGACCGAGATCGCCGGCTACACCGCCGCCGGCATCAGCCAGGCCGAGGCCCAGCGCCTGCGCGACGCGGTGACCGTCAGCGTGATCAACACCGCGATCGACACCTTCCTCAAGTCGCGCCCGGCCGGCTGACCGGGACGTCCGGCTAGGCCGGGACCGTCGCCGCCCCGCGCGCCCGGCGCAGGGGCATGGGGCCGCGATAGACCAGCCGCCACAGCCATTCCAGCGGCCCCATGGTGAAGCGGGCCATCCACCAGTGCGACCACAGGATCTGGACCAGCCAGATCGTCGCGACGGCGGCGGCCAGGCCCGGCCGGTCGAGCCTGTTGTACAGGCCCGGCCCGCGTCCGCCGTACAGCAGCGCCGTCATCAGGATCGACTGGGTCAGGTAGTTGGTGAAGGCCATCTGGCCCACGGGGGCCAGGACGGCGGGGATCGCCTTCCAGACCCGGGTCCGCGTCGCCATGACCATCAGACTCACATAGCCCAGGCTGACCACGGGCGCGGTGGCGCTCTGCAGCCAGCGGGCCAGGGCGCGCGGCGCCCAGGGATGATCGGGCAGGACCATGTAGAGCGTCTCGGCCATGCCGACGATCGCCAGGGCGCCCAGACCCGCCCCGATCAGGGCCTTGTAGACGCCGCCGGACGCCTTGCCGCTCAGGACGCCCAGCTTGTAGAGGCCCATGCCGATCAGCATCAGCGACAGCACCAGGATCGGCCAGGTCTGCGGCCAGGTGGTGAACGAACTGAAGGTGAAGTCCCAGAAGTCCCTGGCGTTCTGGACGAAGGACTGCTGGAAGGTCCCGGCGTACTGGACGCTGTCGGCGTGGACCTTGCCCAGGAACTTGGCCATCTCGGCCGCCGAGGGGTCCGCGCCGCCCTGGGCCGCGTGCTGCAGCAGCTTCCACGCCGACCAGCCCGACAGCGACAGGTGCACGGCGATCCCCGCCTGCAGCAGGCGCTTGGCCGGCCAAGACCGGGCCCACAGCACCAGCAGGCCGACCACCGCATAGGTGTTGAGCACGTCGCCCTGCCAGATCACGAACCCATGGAACAGACCGATGGCCAGCAGGCTGACCAGGCGCAGGATCAGGATCCGCCGGCGCTCCCCGGCGTCGGCGCCCGCGCCGTCGCCGCCGACCATCAGGATCGAGCCGCCGAACAGCATGGCGAACATCGAATAGAACTTCTGCTGGAAGAACACCTGGGTGACCCACCAGACGGCCACCGACGCGGGTTCCATGCCCAGCGGCCACAGGGTGAGGCTGGTGGCCACCGAGTGCGGCTCGGCCGCGATCGGGATGTTGCACAACAGGATGCCCAGCACCGCCAGACCCCGCAGCGAGTCCAGCAGACCAATCCGTTCCTTGACCATGCACGCCCCCGAAACGCCTACCCGCGCCAATCGGCGGCGATCCTGGACCGACTTCGCGCCGGCGACAACCCTGGGTTACGCGGCCTCGGGGCCCTGGCGCGGCACACGGGCCAGGATGACGGCGCCGGTCGCCAGGAACAGGGCCGAGACCGCCACGGCGACGCGCTGGTCGCCGATCCAGCGGGTGCCGACGGCGATGACCAGGGGCGCCAGGAAGGCCGTGGCCTTGCCCGACAGGGCGTAGAGGCCGAACCACCGCCCGCTCTCGCCCGCCGGCGCCAGCTGGGCCATCCAGGCGCGCAAGGACGCCTGGGCCGGCCCGAAGGTCAGGCCGACGAACAGCGAGAAGCCCAGGAACACCCGCTCGGGCAGGCTGGCGAACAGGCGCCCGCCCGCGACCGGCGGCGCGACCTTGATCACGAAGGCCAGGGTGTCGCGACCGACCAGCCCCACGCCGAACGCCCCGAACAGCACGACGCCGGCGGCGATCAGCACCGTGGCCTTCGAGCCCAGCCTCTGGTCCACCCGCCCGCCGATGAAGGTGCCGATCCCGGCGGCCACCGACAGGGCGATGGCGTAGAGGCCCAGCTGGGTGGTGGTCCAGCCGAACAGGCCGGCGGCCAGCACGCCGCCGAAGGCGATGAAGCTGGAGATGCCGTCGCCGAGCAGCATACGGCCGATCAGGAAGCGCAGCATCCAGGGGCGGCGCGGCAACGAGCGCACCGTGGCCCACAGCTCGGCCAACGGCTTCTGGCCGGCGATCTTGGGCGGCTGGGGCGCGATCAGCATCAGCGGCCAGGAGAAGGCCAGGAACCAGACGGCCACCAGCGGCCCAACGATGCGGTCGGGCTCGTGCAGGGCCTTGGACAGGCCCAGCATCGGGACCTTGGGCAGGGAAAAGCCCAGCAGCACCACGAACAGGCTGACCAGCGCTCCTACATAGGCCAGGGCCCAGGCCGAGCCCGACAGCCGCCCCACCTGGCCGGGCTTGGCCACCAGGGGCAGCAGGGCGTTCATCACCGAACCGCTGAGCTCGGCGCAGAGCCCGGCCACGACCAGGCAGATCAGGATCGGCAGGATGCGGCTCGCATCGCCCGGCACAGCCAGCCACAGGCCGGCGCTGGCCAGGACGAACGGGATCGCCAGGCCGATCAGCCAGACGCGCGGATTGCGCCGGGCGTCGACGCTGGCCCCGACCAGCGGGCTGAACACGGCGATCAGCAGGCCCGTGACCGCCCCCGCGTAGCCCAGCAGGCTCTGGCCCCGCGCCGCGTCGCCGACGAAGCCGGCGGCGAAATAGGGGGTGAAGATGAAGGTGGCGATCAGCGCCCAATACGGCTGCTGGGCCCACTCGTAGAGCGCCCACGCGGCCCGCTGCCGATCGCCTCTGTCCATCACGCGTCCCCCGAACGAGAGACGCTTATACGCGAAGCTTCTCCGGCTGGGGACACGCACATGTGCGTGTCCCCAATTCAGGCTACGACGCGCTCGCCAGGCCCCGCAGGGCGGCGTTGGCGATGGTCAGCTTGGCGAAGGTCCAGCCGCCGCCGGCCTGTTCGATGTCCTCGACCGTGCGCTTGGCGGCGCGGACGGCCTCGGTGCGCAGGGCGCCCCACGAGGTGACCGCCGCCTTGGCCGAGGCCTCGTCGTCGCCCGCCTGGGCGTTGGCGGCGAACTTCAGCACCGCCTGGGTGATCGCGGTCTGCTCGCTGAGCATGTCCTCGATCAGGCGGCGGACGGCCAGGCGCTCGAAGGAGTCGCCGCCGACGAACGAACCGGCCGCCGAGCGCAGGCGGTCGAAGCCGTAGGCCGCGCCCACCTGGTGGTAGAGGCGGGCCACGTTCTCGACCGACCAGCTGGAGGCGTTGCCCAGGTCGACCAGGTCGGCGGCCGTGGTCACCGGCTGCAGGGCCGCCACGGCCAGGGCCAGGGCCTCGGGCGCGCCGTCGGCGACATAGGCCTTGGCCCGCTTGGCCACGGTCTTCTGCTCGAACGGCGACAGGATGGCCGTGCCCAGGCCCGACAGCGCCTTGACCGACGGCCCGTAGGCCTCGACCAGCTGCTTGACGGTGGACTTGTCCTTGAACGCCCGGCGGGCCAGCCAGAAGGTCAGGCTGCGCTGGGCGTAGGCCAGGGCCTTGTACAGGGCCAGCTGGCCGCCGGCCGAGGCCTTGCCGTCCAGGGCCGAGACCTGGTCCCACAGGGCGTCGACGCCCAGGATCTCGCGGGCCGCGGCGAAGGCGATGACCAGGGCCGTGGTGTCGCAGCCGGCGGCGGCCTTCAGGCGGCTCGGGAAGGTCGGGCCGCACATGTTGATCATCTGGTTGTCCAGCACCGTGGCGATGATCTCGCGCCGCAGGCGGTGCTGCTGCATGGCCTCGCCGTACTGGCCCAGGGCCGGCGGGAAGTAGCCCTTCAGCGTCGTCTCGAACCACGGATCGTCCGGCGCCTGGGAGGCGACGATGTCGTCGAACAGGTCGATCTTGCCGTAGGCCAGCAGGACGGCCATTTCCGGCCGGGTCAGGCCCTTGCCGGCCTTCTCGCGCTCGGCCAGGGCCGCCGCCTCGGGCAGGCCCTCGACCTTGCGGTCCAGCCGTCCCTTGGCCTCCAGCTCGGCCATGAACCGGGCCTGGGACTCCACCTCCGAGACCGCGTCGCTCTCCATCAGCGACAGGGCCAGGGTCTGGTCGTAGTTGTCGGCCAGGACGTGGCTGGCCACGTCGTCGGTCATGGTCGGCAGCAGCTGGTTGCGGCTCTCGCGGGTCAGCTTGCCGCCGCGCTCCAGGATCCCGGTCAGGATCTTGATGTTGACCTCGTGGTCGGAGCTGTCGACGCCGGCCGAGTTGTCGATGGCGTCGGTGTTGATGTGGCCGCCAGCCTGGGCGAACTCGATGCGGCCCGCCTGGGTCAGGCCCAGATTGGCGCCTTCGCCCACCACCTTGACCCGCAGGTCGGCGCCGTTGACGCGGATGGCGTCGTTGGCCTTGTCGCCGGCCTCGGCGTTGGTCTCGCCCTTGGCCTTCACATAGGTGCCGATGCCGCCGAGGTAGAGCAGCTCGGCCTTCGACTTGAGGATCGCGGTCAGCAGCTCGGCCGGCGAGACGCTCTCGGCCTTGATCTCGAACAGGGCCCGGACTTCCGGCGACAGCGGGATGGTCTTCAGCGAGCGGGCGAAGACCCCGCCGCCCGGGGAGATCAGGCTCTTGTCGTAGTCGTCCCACGACGAGCGCGGCAGCTTGAACATCCGGTCGCGCTCGGCCCACGACTTGGCCGCGTCCGGATCGGGGTCCAGGAAGATGTGGCGATGATCGAAGGCGGCCAGCAGCCGGGTCTGCTTGGACAGCAGCATGCCGTTGCCGAACACGTCGCCCGACATGTCGCCCACGCCCACGGCGGTGAACGGCTCGGACTGGATGTCCTTGCCAAGCTCGCGGAAGTGGCGCTTGACCGCTTCCCAGGCGCCGCGGGCGGTGATGCCCATGACCTTGTGGTCGTAGCCCACCGAGCCGCCGGAGGCGAAGGCGTCGCCCAGCCAGAAGCCGTAGTCCTCGGCCACGCCGTTGGCGATGTCGGAGAAGGTGGCCGTGCCCTTGTCGGCGGCGACGACAAGATAGGGGTCCTCGCCGTCATGGGCGATCACCCCGGCCGGCGGAACGATCTTGTTGTCGGCGTCGATGTTGTCGGTGATGTCCAGCAGGCCCGACAGGAAGGTCTTGTAGGCGCGGATCGCCTCGGCCTGGATGGCGTCGCGGTCGCCGCCGCGCGGCAGGTTCTTGGGGAAGAAGCCGCCCTTGGAGCCGACCGGCACGATGACCGCGTTCTTGACCTGCTGGGCCTTGACCAGCCCCAGCACCTCGGTGCGGAAGTCGTCGCGGCGGTCGGACCAGCGCAGGCCGCCGCGGGCGACGGGGCCGAAGCGCAGGTGCACGCCCTCGACGTGCGGGGCCGAGACGTAGATCTCGCGATAGGGCTTGGGGGCCGGCAGGTCCTCCAGCTCGCGCGAGGCGATCTTGTAGCTGATGTAGGGCTTGGGCTCGCCGTCGGGGCCGACCTGGAAGAAGTTGGTCCGCTGGATGGCGCCGATCAGGGCGGCGATGCGGCGCAGGACGCGGTCGGCGTCCAGGCTCTCCACCGCCTGCAGGGCCTCGACGATGCTGGCCTGCACGGCCTTGGCCTGCTCCTCGCGGGCGGCCAGGTCGGCGTGCACGGCCGGGTCGAACTTGATGCGGAACAGGTCGAGGATCAGGCGGGTGACGCCCGGGTTGTCCGACAGCGCCTGCTCCTGCACGCCCTGGCTGGGGTCCAGGCCCGACTGCTGGCGATAGCGGGCCAGGGCGCGGACCAGGGCGGCCTCGCGCCAGCCGACGCCCAGCTCCAGCACCAGCCGGTTGAAGCCGTCGCTCTCGGCGCGACCGGTCCAGATGGCGACGAAGGCGGCCTCGAAGGCGGTCTTGATGTCGCCGAACGACAGGTGCTCGCCGCGCTCGTCGCGCAGGACGAATTCGTGGACCCAGAGCTTTTCACCGCCCGGGGTCAGCTTGAAGCCGTCCTCGATCAGGGCCTTCAGGCCCATGTGCTCCAGGATCGGCAGCACGTCGGCCAGGGGCGCGGCGGCGCCGGGGCGATAGAGCTTGAAGCGGAAGGTCAGCTTGTCGTCGTCAGCGCGGCGGAAGGCGCGGACCCGCACGGCCTCGTCGGCGGCCAGGTCGTCGACCACGGCCAGGTCGGCCAGGGCCTCGGCGGCGTCGTACTGGTCGCGATAGCCCGGCGGGAAGGCGGCCTGCCAGCGGGCCAGGGTCTGGACCACGCGGCCCGGGGCCCCGCCGTCGCGGACGGCGGCCTCGAAGCGGTCCTCCCAGGTGCGGGCGGTCTCGGCGACGGCGGCTTCCAGCGCGGCCAGGTCCGGCTCGCCGTGCTTGCCCGGCGTCACGCCGATCACATAGTGCACGCGGGCCAGGGGCGCGTCGGAGAAGCTGGGATAGTAGGCGCTGACCCGGCCTTCGTAGGCGTCGGCCAGGATCTTGCCGGCCCGCTCGCGCACGCCGCTGTCGTAGCGCTCGCGCGGCACGAACATCAGCACCGAGATGAAGCGGTCGAACGGATCGTTGCGGGCGAACAACCGCACGCGCGGCCGGTCGTAGAGGTGCAGCACCCCCATGGCCATCGACAACAGTTCGTCTTCCGAGATCTGGAACAGCTCGTCGCGCGGCCAGGTCTCCAGGATGTTGCGCAGGCGCTTGCCGCTGTGGCCCTCGGGATCCTTGCCGGCCTCCTTGAGGACGTGCTTCACCTTGCGGCGGATCACCGGCACCTCGTGGGCGGGCGTCTCGTAGGCTTCGGCGGTGAACAGGCCCACGAACCGGACCTCGCCCGAGGGCTTGCCGTCGGCGCCGTACCGGCGCACCCCGACATAGTCCATGTAGCCGCGACGGTGGACCTTGGAGCGCAGGTTCGACTTGGCCACCACCAGGGGCGCGCCCAGCAGCAGGTGGTCGCGGACCTGGGGCGACAGGATCGCCGGCTCGCTGCCCCGGCGCAGCACGGTCAGGGTCTGGTCGCGCAGCACGCCCAGGCTGCCCTCGGGCTGGTACAGCGGCTCCTCGGCCGCGTAGCCGCCGTCGGGCGTGCGGGGATATTCGTAGACCCGGGCGCCCAGGAACACGAACCGGTCGCCCTCCAGCCAGTCCAGGAAGTCCAGGCTTTCCTCGCGCTGGTTCTCGGCGATCGGCGCCTTGGAGGCGCGCAGTTCGTCGATCGTGCGGCGGATCAGGGCCTTCATGGCGTCGAAGTCGTCGACGGCCAGCTGAACGTCGGCCAGGGCGTCGCGGACGGCCTCGACCAGGGCGGCCTCGCGGTCCTCGCCCACCGGGGCCAGATAGACCTGGATCATCGAGCGGCGGCCGGCGGGGGTCGCGATCACCGGGTGGAACATGGCCCGCACCGAGAAGCCCTGCTCGGCGATGGCCCCCATGATGCTGTCGACCAGGAACGGGCGGTCGGGCTGGACGATCTCCAGCAGGTCGCTCTTCAGGTCCGTCCCGCCATCCAAGCCAGGGGCGGCCCGGACCGCCGGGCGAACGCGGATGCAGAGCGGCTCGCAGGCGGCTTCGCCGAAGCGCCAGAAGTCGACCAGGGCGTGGGCGATGTCGCCGGCCTCGAAGCCCGGCAGCTCCTCGGCCGACCAGTCCTCCTGGACCTGGGCGGCGAACTGGGCCTGCGGTGCGGTGAGCGTCTCCTGCCCCAGGGCCTTGCCGAAGGCCGAAACCAAGCCGCTCGAAGGGGTAGCGGCTGCCTTGGGGTCAAGTTTTGCACCGACCATGGGATTTCCTCGCGAATTTTTGGCGACAACCTAGCCCTTCCCGGCCAGGTTTCAACCTTAACCAGGGAAAAGCACGGAATATCTTACCAAGGCGGAAATCCCAGGCGGCGGACACGGAAGCGCCGCCGGTTGGGGGGAACCGGCGGCGCGGGCCCGCCGGGGGGAGGCGGGCGATTCCGCGTCGGACGCTCCAGGAAAACGGTCTGCGTCGCGCGGGGTCGGCATGGGGGGCTGCCGACAGGATGTAGATAGGAAGGCCATTTGGGATTTTAAGCCCCCTTGGTCGACTTCTGTCGCGAAGACGACTCCGCGCCGGTTTTTTTGTCCGGCGGCGACTTGCCGGAGGCGCCCGGCGACCTGCGGTTCAGGCTGTCGCCGCTGGGATCGCCGTCTTCCGACAGCAGGATGGCGATCCAGCGCGTGCCGTCGAACTGGGCCAGGATCAGCATCGCCGCCACGGTCAGGGGCGTGGACAGGAACATGCCGGTCACGCCCCACAGGGCGCCCCAGACCGCAAGGGACAGCAGGACGACGGTCGGGTCCATGTTCAGGCTGTCGCCCTGCATGCGCGGATAGATCACGTTGCCGACCACGAAGAAGATCAGCTCCAGGCAGCCGAACAGGATCAGGGCCGGCCAGAAGCTGTCGGGGAACTGCACCAGGGCGAACAGCGGCGGCAGGATGCAGCCGATCGCGCCGCCGATGATCGGGATGTAGGCGGCCACGAAGATCAGGAAGGCCCAGAACAGGGCGTTGTCCAGCCGCAGCAGCATCATCACCACCCAGGCGGCGACGGCGATCATCAGGCCGGTGACGGTCTGGATCCACAGGTACTGCTCCACCCCGTTGCGGATGCGCTGGAACAGCTGCATCGCGCCGTCGCGCTCGGCATGGTGGGGATAGAGCGCGACGATCTTGCGACTGAACCCCCGCCGCGAGGCGATGATGAAGCCCAGATAGATCAGCACCAGGATGGCGCTGGAGGCGAAGTTCTGCAGGCTCTGGGCGGCGGCCCCCGCGTATTTGCTGGGATTGAGCTGGTTGATCAGGTCGCCGATCGTCGGCGCCACCTTGATGCCGACCAGGGAAGCCACCTTGGCGATCACCTCGTTCAGCCGCGGGGCGTAGTCGCGGATCTGGCTCACGAACTCCGCGCCGTTCGACGTCACCACCCAGACCGCGCCGGCGAACATGCCGATCGACAGGACGATGGCGCTGGGCAGGGCCAGGGCCTTGGGAAAGCGCGGCACCCGTTCGATCAGCACGCGGGCGAAACTGTCGATCATCACGGCCAGGAACACGGCCATGGCCAGGGGCGTCAGGATGTCCTGCATCCAGTACAGCGCCGCGCCGCCGGCGATGACCGCCAGGAACACCAGGGCGTTACGACCGGTGATCGACGCGGGAATGGCCATCGGGGATATCTCTTTCTCGGTCGGCGTCGGCTAGAGCGTCTGCATAAAGACTGGGGCCACATTGCGCGAGCCGATTGGCGGCGCGCAAGGCCGGGGCTAGGCTTAAGTCCCCAATGTGAAGGACGTTGCGTATGACCCTGGCGATCGGCGAAGGCGAAATCCTCATCGGGCTCAGCCAGGGAGGGGCCGGCGACGGGCCGGTGACCCAGCGCCTGGACCGCTCCAACCGCCACGGCGTGGTGGCCGGCGCGACCGGAACGGGCAAGACGGTCACCCTCCAGGTCATGGCCCAGGCCTTCGCCGACGCGGGCGTTCCGGTGTTCGCCGCCGACGTGAAGGGCGACCTCTCCGGCGTGGCCATGACCGGCGCGCCGAACGCCCAGATGCAGGAGCGCGCCGCGTCCATGGGCCTGGCCCTGACCCCGTCCGCCCCGCCCGTGGTGTTCTGGGACCTGTTCGGCCAGAAGGGCCACCCGATCCGCACCACCATCTCCGAGATGGGCCCGGTGCTGCTGTCGCGGCTGCTCGAGCTGAACGACGTGCAGGAAGGCGTGCTGACCGTGGTCTTCCACGTCGCCGACCAGGACGGCCTGCTGCTGCTGGACCTGAAGGACCTGCAGGCAGCCCTGAAATACGTCGCCGACCACGCCGCCGAGATCGGCACGCAATACGGCAACGTCTCGCCGGCCACGGTGGGCGCAATCCAGCGCAAGCTGCTGACCCTGCAGAGCCAGGGGGCCGAGAACTTCTTCGGCGAACCGGCCCTGAAGCTGGCCGACATCATGCGCACCGACGCGGCCGGGCGCGGCTACGTCAACCTGCTGGCGGCCGACCGGCTGATCCAGTCGCCCAAGCTCTATTCGACCTTCCTGCTGTGGCTGCTGTCGGAGCTGTTCGAGGAGCTGCCCGAGGTGGGCGACCCGGACAAGCCCAAGCTGGTGTTCTTCTTCGACGAGGCCCACCTGCTGTTCAACGACGCGGAAGAGCCGCTGCTGGAGAAGATCGAGCAGGTCGTGCGGCTGATCCGTTCGAAGGGCGTGGGCATCTATTTCGTCACCCAGAACCCGGCCGACATCCCCGACGCCGTGTTGGGCCAGCTGGGCGCGCGGGTGCAGCACGCGCTGCGGGCCTACACCCCGGCCGACCAGAAGGGCCTGAAGGCCGCCGCCCAGTCGTTCCGCGAGAACCCCGCCTTCGACACGGCCGACACCATCCAGGCCCTGGGCGTGGGCGAGGCGCTGATCTCGACCCTGGACGCCAAGGGCGCGCCCTGCATGGTCCAGAAGACCCTGATCCGCCCGCCGGCCTCGCGCCTGGGTCCGCTGACGCCGGAGGAGCGCGCCGCCCTGATCGCCCGGAGCCCGGTCGCCGGGCTCTACGACCAGGCGCTGGACCGCGAGTCCGCCTACGAGATCCTGCAGGGCCGCGCGGTCCAGGCCCAGCGGCAGGCCCAGGACGCCGCCACGGCGGCCGAGGCCGAGCGCCAGCGCGCGGCCGCCGAAAAGGTCCGGGAACGGGAGGAAGCGCGCGAGGCCCGGGCCGCGCCGCGTCCCCGGGCGTCCAGCCGCCAGTCCGTGGCTGAGGCGTTCGCCACCTCGCTGGTCCGCACGATCGCCAGCCAGGCCGGCCGCGAGATCATGCGCGGCCTGCTGGGCGGCATGTCGCGGCGGCGGTAGGTCGCCAGAGCGTGACAGCCGAAAGTGGAAGCCGGTTTCGGCGCCCGTCACGCTCCAAACGTTTGAACTAGAGCCCGTTATCGGGCTCTAAGCGGCCTTGCGGCGGCGCGGCTTCTTCGGCGCGGCTTCCGGCTTGTAGGCCGAGGTCGCGCTGGCCAGGGTCCAGGCTGAAATGGCGTCGACGGGCGAAGGGCGGCCAATGGCGTAGCCCTGCAGCTCGGCGCAGTTCTCGCCGCGCAGGAAGTCGATCTGCTCCTGGGTCTCCACGCCCTCGGCCACGCACGGGATCTCCAGGCTGCGGCCCAGGCCCAGCACGGCGCGGACGATCACGGTCGCGCGGTCGTGGCGGTGGATGTTCTCGACGAAGCTCTTGTCGATCTTGATCTTGTCGAACGGGAACGACTGCAGGGTCGATAGGGACGAGAAGCCGGTGCCGAAGTCGTCCATGGCGATGCGCACGCCCAGGGCCTTCAGCCGGCGCAGGTTGTCAAGCGCGCGCTGATAGTCCTTGAACAGGGCGCTTTCGGTGATCTCCAGCTCCAGCCGCTTGGGCGACAGGCCGGTGGCCACCAGCACCTCGTGCACCAGGGTCGGCAGGTTGGGCTGGTTCAGCTGCAGCGGCGACAGGTTGACCGCGATGCGCAGCGGGCGCTCCCAGGTGACGGCGTCGGCGCAGGCGCGACGCAGGACCCACTCGCCCAGCTGGGTGATCAGGCCGTTCTCCTCGGCGACCGGGATGAACTCCAGCGGCGGGACCATGCCGCGCACCGGGTGGTTCCAGCGCACCAGGGCCTCGAAGCCGCACACCTCGCCGTCGGCCGCCTTGGCCAGCGGCTGGTAGTAGACGACCAGGTCCTCGTCGGCGATCGCCTGACGCAGCTCGCGGGCCAGGGTCCGGCGCTCGCGGATCGACTCGTCCATCTCGCGCTTGAAGAAGCGATAGGCGCCGCGGCCGCTTTCCTTGGCGCGGTACAGGGCCATGTCGGCGTTGGCCAGCAGGGCCTCGGCGGTGCGGCCGTCGTCGGGGAACAGCGACACGCCCAGGCTGGCGCCCATGGCCAGCTCCTGGCCTTCGTGGGTCGCCGGGGCCGCCAGGGCCTCCAGCAGCCGGCCGGCCAGTTCGGCGGCGGCGGCGGGCTGGTCGCCGGCGGCCACCTGGACGACGATGAACTCGTCGCCGCCGAGGCGGGCCGCGAAGGACGGGGCCGTCAGGCTGTCCTGCAGACGACGCGCGGTCTCGACCAGCAGGGCGTCGCCCGCCAGGTGGCCGTGCAGGTCGTTGGCTTCCTTGAAGTGGTCAAGGTCGATGCAGATCAGCGACAGGCTCTCGCCCGAGGCCTCGACGCGGTCGAGGGCGGCGGCCAGGCGGGCCTGCAGCGAATTGCGGTTGGGCAGGCCGGTCAGGCCGTCGTGTTCGGCCAGATAGCGGATCTTCTCCTCGGCCGAGCGGCGTTCGCGCAGGTCGCGGACCGCCAGCACCGTCAGGCCCGAGGTCTCCTGGCGGGCGCCGTCGTCCATCAGGCGCGAGAACACCTCGACCGGGATCGCCCGGCCGCCGTCGGCCGGTTGCAGCACGCCTTCGCGGCGCACGCCCTCGCGGGGCGGCCCGTCGGTGTCGAAGGTCAGCAGGTTGGACAGGGGCGAGCGCAGCAGGCCGTCCAGGTCGACGCCCACCAGCTCGCAGAAGGCGGCGTTGGCGTCGTTGATGCGGCCGTCCTGGACCACCACGATGCCCTCGTAGGCGGCGTTGGCCAGGCGGCGGATGCGGTCCAGGGCCGAGCGGCTGGTCGAGGACTCGATGGCCACCGCGCCCAGGCCGCCCAGGATGATCATGCCGGTGATCGAGGTCACGGCCAGGGTCAGGATCGCGCCCGACAGCATCTGGTCGGGCACGTTGATCGAAGGATCGGGCACGATGGTGATCGCGCCCATGCCGATGAAGTGCAGGGCGCAGACGCCCAGGGTCAGGATCGCGCCCCCGCCCAGCTGCTTGAGCAGGCTGCGCGCGCGGCCGGCCAGCTGCAGCGCGCCCGCCGCGCCGACGACGCCGGCCAGGACCGACAGGGCGATGACGGCCTGCTCCCACTGCACGAAGCCCTGGGTCACGAAGGCCGACATGCCGGTGTAGTGCATGGCGGCGATGCCCATGCCCAGGATCAGGCCGCCGGCGAAGTCGTTGGTCCGCGTGCGCTGGGCCGAGGCCACGGCGAAGCCGCCGGCCATGAACAGCACCGCGATCATCAGCGACAGCAGGGTGCCCGAAGGGCTGTAGCCGGTCTTCAGGCCGGGGCTGTAGGCGACCATGGCGATGAAGTGGGTGGCCCAAACGCCCGATCCGGCCACCAGGCCGGTCAGCAGCAGCCACGCGGCCCGGACCACGCCCTTGGCTCCGCGCATGCGCGAATAGAGCCGGAACGCCGTGAAGCAGGCGGCGAAGCAGATCAGTCCGGCGACCACGACCAAACGCAGGTCATGCTCCGTCGTCAGGCAGGTCAAAACCTTCAGCAAGCGCAGGTCCCCCAGGGCATTCGTCCTATGAATACCGGGGAAGATGCAAAAAAAGCGTTTCGCTATAAGGCCGTGTTCTGAAGGCCTAGTCCACGGCCTCGGCGAGGCCCTTGCGCCGCGACAGCTGATGCTCCCGCCAGCTGATGAAGAGGGTCGAGGCCACGACGATCGCCGCGCCCAGCAGCACGGCCGAGCTGGGCGTCTCGTGGAACAGCACCAGGCCGGCGACCACCGCGAACACCAGGCGGGTATAGTCGATCGGCGCCATCACCGCCGCCTCGCCCGCCTCCATGCCCTTGATGTAGCAGCCCTGGGTCAGGGTGCCGATCACGCCCATCAGGGCCAGCAGGCCCAGGTCCGGCCAGGTGGGCCAGCGCCAAACGAACAGGGCCGGCGGAATCGAGAAGACCAGGCCCAGCCCGGCCGCGTAGACCAGCAGGGTGAAGGGCGAATGGTCGCGGGTCATCACCTTCATGCCGGTGATGGTCAGGGCGAACAGCAGGGCCGAGGCCAGGGCCGCGGCCTGCGGCCAGCCCAGCCAGTGGGCCGCGCCCGCCCCGCCCGGCTTCAGCATGACCAGCACCCCGACGAAGCCGACCAGGGCCGCGCCGATCCGCAGGGGTCCGACCGGCTCGCGCAGCACCAGCCCCGCCAGCGGCACCAGCCACAGGGTGCGGGTGAACGACAGGGCGTTGGCGTCGGCCAGCGGCAGTTCCTGATAGGCGTAGAAGGCCAGGATCATCGCCAGCACCCCGGCGCTTGACCGGAAGACCAGGATGCCGGGCCGCGTGGTCCGCAGGGCCCCGCGCCAGTCGCGCGCCACCAGCGGCAGCAGGATCACCGCCCCCGCCAGCTGCCGGTAGAAGGTCTGCAGCGCGGCCGGATAGCCCGCGCCCAGATACTTGATCAGGGTGGTCATGGCGGTGAACAGCACCGCCGAGGCCAGCATCCACAACGCCCCGCGCAGGTTCGGCGTCAGGCGGGACCCGAACGCCCGCCCGGCGGCGATCACGCCCACCGGGCCGGGCTCACTGGGTTTGCGAGGCGATCATCGCCGCCCGCATCTGCTCGGCCTGTTCCGGCGTGATGCCCATGGCCGAGAGCAGCGGCGAGGGCGAGGCGCGGTCCCAGGCGTGGCGGCCGCCGACCGTGATCCCGCCGTCCACCACAATGTGCGTGCCGGTGACGAACTCGGAATCGTCGCTGGCCAGGTAGAGGGCGGCGCGGGCGATGTCGTCGGGCAGGCCGGCCTTGGGGATCGGCTGGATCTTCGGCCCGACCTCAGCGACGCGGGCGGCCATCTGGTCGGCGACCTCGCGCGGGAGGCCCATCGAGGCGCCGAAGATCGAGGTGGCGATCAGGCCGGGGCAGATGGCGTTGACCCGGACCTTCAGCGGCGACAGCTCGGCGGCCGCGCACTTGCTCATGTGGATCACCGCCGCCTTGGCCGTCGAATAGGCCAGGGGCCCGAAGCCCGCCTGCAGGCCGGCGATCGAGGCGGTGTTGATGATGCTGCCGCCGCCGCGCTCCAGCATCGGCGGCAGGGCGTGCTTCATGCCCAGCACCGGCCCGCGCAGCAGCAGGGCGAAGGTCGCGTCCCAGCCCTCGGCGGTCATGTCGGCCACGCCGTTGGGCGCGCCGCCCATGCCGGCGTTGTTGAACAGGATGTCGAGGCCGCCGAAGGCCTCCTGCGCCAGCTCCACCGCCGCGGCGATCTGGCTTTCGTGGGTGACGTCGCACGGCGCGAAGCGGACCTTGCCGGGGAAACGCTTCTCCAGCATCGCCCCCTTCTCGGCCTGCAGGTCGGCGGCGACGACGCTCGCGCCCTGCGCCACGAACAGTTCCACCGTTCCCAGGCCGATGCCCGAGCACCCGCCGGTGACCACCGCAACCTTGCCGTCCAGACGTCCCGTCATGCGCCGCTCCCTTCGGCCGCGCGCGACCTCTCGAGGAACGGGCCGCTGCGTCAGGCGCGAGCATCCTGGCGCGCCGGAGCGCGCATGGCTAGAAATAAGTGAACAGCGTTCAGGCTTGTTGGCGGGCGAGCGCCGGCTGCAGGCGGCTGGCGGCCAGGCTGAACAGCAGCCACACCGCGCAGGGCAGCAGGAACACCGCCCAGGCCAGGACCAGACCGGCCAGGCCGAACACCGCCGCGACGCGCTGCGCCAGGCGGGGCCGTTCGACCTTCCCGGCCGGCGGCAGATAGATCTTCAAGCTCATCGTCCCCCCAGACTGTCAGAGCGCGCTAAATCCGCCGCCCGCGCATACTCGGCACGGGGGGCTTCGGACCCTTTGCGGGAAGCGGCCTGCCTGGCAATCGCTTTCCCCAAATCGCGTATAGCCGGGCCCATCAGGTGCCAGGGCTCCACGCAGTAGCGGGTGAACAGGCGCTGGGGGTCGACGGCCAGGCGAAACAGCCATTCCATGCCCACCTGCCCCATCCAGCGGGGCGAGGGCCGCTGGACGCCGGCCTCGTAGTCGAACGCCCCGCCGACCGTGAAGGTCACGCAGGCGCCTAGCCTGGACTGGTTTTCCAGGACCCAGATTTCCTGGCGCGGCATGCCCATGCCGACCAGCACGATGTCGGGCCGGTAGGCGTTGATCGCGTCGACCACCGCCTGGTTCTCGGCCGAGCCTGAGGTCGCGTCGAAATAGCCGTGATGGGTGGCGAGTTGCGCGCCCGGCCAGTCGGCCCGGATGCGGGCGGCCGCCTTCTCGCCGACGCCCGGGGCGCCGCCCACGAAGAAGACCTTCCAGTTCTCGCGGATGGCCCGCTCCCAGAAGGCGTCGCGCCAGTCCAGATAGGTGCAGCGGTGGAAGCGGCGGCTGGCCCGGCCGACGATGCGCGCCCAGAAGATCACCGGCACCGAGTCGACCTCGATCAGGTCGGACTTGCGGAAGAACTCGGCGATCCGCTCGTCCTTGCGGATCAGGTACAGGCTGTGGAGGTTGTGGTTGGCGACCACGGCGCTTTCGCGCGCGGCGATCTTGCCGGCCACGAAGTGGAAGACTTCCTCGGGACGGACCAGGTCCATCGAACCGCCGAGAACCTGCACCCGCTCTTCCGGGCGGCGGTTCAGACGGAAGTTCTGACGCACCTCTGGAGAGAATGCGTCCCTCGCTGGAAGAAACATCTTGGCCCGACTCCGACGACTTGGAGCACAGGTCTACAGGAACAGGCTTAGCCGTTTCCCAAGAAGGATGCTTAGCGACGCTTAACCTTGAAATTTCGTTTCAAGAACGATTCACCATTTAAAGTCCTGACGCCGCATGTCGATCGTAGTCTTCGAAGACTTCCGCTTCGGCGAACGACGATCGACATGCGCGCAGATGTCGCAAGTTATTCGTTGACGACCACGACCTTGCCCATGGCCTTGCGGCTGGCCAGATGGGCGATGGCGTCGCCGGCCTTGGCCAGGGGGAAGCGCTCGGAAACGTAGGGCTTGATCTTGCCGGCCGCGTAGAGGTCCATCAGCTCGCGGACGTTCTGGACGTGGCCCTTGGGATCGCGGGCCACCGAGGCGCCCCAGAACACCCCGACGATGTCGCAGGACTTCAGCAGGGTCAGGTTCAGCGGGATCTTGGGGATGCCCGACGGGAAGCCGATCACCAGGAAGCGGCCGCCCCAGCCGGCGGCGCGGATCGTGGCCTCCGAATAGTCGCCGCCGACCGCGTCATAGGCCACGTCCCAGCCGTTCGGGCCGCAGGCGCCCTTGATCAGCTCGGCCAGGGCCTTCTGTCCGTCCTTGTCGAACGGGCCGCGCGGATAGACCACGCCGGCGTCGGCCCCGTGCTTGATGGCCAGGTCGACCTTCTCCTGGCTGGAGCAGGCGGCGATCACCCGCGCCCCGGCCGCCTTGCCCAGCTCGACCGCCGCCAGGCCCACCCCGCCGGCCGCGCCCAGCACCAGCAGGGTCTCGCCGGCCTTCAGACGGCCGCGGTCCTTCAGGGCGTAGTACGAGGTGCCGTAGGTCAGGATGAAGGCGGCGGCCTCGTCGAAGGGCATGTTGTCGGGGATCGGGGTGCAGCGGTTGGCGTCCAGCGCCACCTGCTCGGCCATGCCGCCCCAGCCGGTCGAGGCCAGCACCCGCTGGCCGACCTTCAGGGTGGTGACGCCCTCGCCCACCGAGGTGACCAGGCCCGAGACCTCGCCGCCCGGGGCGAACGGCCGCTCGGGCTTGAACTGGTACTTGTCCTCGATGATCAGCACGTCGGGATAGTTGACGCCGCAGGCCTTGACGGCCAGCACCACCTGCCCCGGACCGGCGACGGGATCGGGAAGCTCCTCCAGCACCAGGGTCTCGGGTCCGCCCACGGTCTTGCTGAGCACCGCCTTCATCTCGTCTCTCTCCCGCTGTCTTCGTTGCGCGTTCTTCGTTAAGGAGCCGGACGCTAGCGCACGCCCGCCGGCCAAGGAAGCAGAATGTCAAACAAACGTTTTACTCTCGCCCTGCACGGCGGCGCCGGGCCCAAGCGCGGCCATGACTACGGCGTCGAGATCGCCCACATGCGCGGCCTGGTCGAGGCGGCGCGCGACCGGCTGGCGGCGGGGGCCCGCGCCCTGGACGTGGCGGTCGAGACCGTGGTCGCCCTGGAGGCCAGCGGCCTCTACATCGCCGGCAAGGGCGCCTCGCCCAACGCCGACGGGGAATACGAGCTGGACGCCAGCCTGATGGACGGCGCGACCCTGAAGGCCGGATCGGTGGCGGCCCTGCAGGGCTTCGAGAGCCCGATCCTGGCCGCCCGGGCGGTGATGGAGAGGACGCCGCACGTGATGCTGGCCGGCGAGGGGGCCATGGCCTTCGCCCGCGAGCAGGGGCTGAAGACCATCGACGACCCCGCGACCTGGTTCACCCACGCCGGCGCCTTCGAGGCCAACCACGCCCCTGAGGTCCTGCCCACCGGCACCGTCGGCTGCGTGGTCCGCGACGCCGAGGGCCGGCTGGCGGCGGCGACCTCGACCGCCGGGGTGTTCGGCAAGCTGCCGGGCCGGGTGGGCGATTCGCCGATCATCGGGGCCGGGGCCTGGGCCGATGGCCATGCGGCGGTGTCCTGCACCGGCCAGGGCGAGTACTTCATCCGCACCGCCGTCGCCGCCCAGATCGCCCACCGCGTCCGCTTCGGCGGCGAGAGCCTGGAGGCCGCCGCCCGGGCCGCAATCCAGGGCGTCGCCGACCTGGGCGGCCACGGCGGCCTGATCGCGGTGGACCGCGACGGCAACGTCGCCATGCCCTTCGCCTCCAGCGGCCTCAAGCGCGCGGCCCTGCTGCCGGACGGGTCGATCGTGGCCGAGGCGTTCTGACGCCCGGCGTCGGGCGATCGTCATCAGCCTCCGATACAAGCCCCCTGCCTCGCCACGCGGCGCCGGTCGCCGCGTTCGCGTCCGACACGGCGCCGGGCGTTGAACCACAGACCGGTGATCGATAAGGGTACCCGCATGCATGAACACGCCGGCCGTCAGGCCCGACCCGAAGACCTGATCGATCTCGATGCGCTGACCCGCGCCTATTTCGAGATCCACCCCGATCCCGCCAATGTCGCCCACCGCGTGGCCTTCGGCACCTCCGGCCACCGCGGCTCCAGCTTCGACGCGGCGTTCAACGAGGACCACATCCTGGCCGTGGCCCAGGCCACCGCGGAGTATCGCGCCAGCCAGGGGATCACCGGTCCGCTGTTCGTCGGCCGCGACACCCACGGCCTGTCCGAGCCGGCCTGGCGCACGACGCTGGAGGTGCTGGTCGCCAACGGGGTCGAGACCCTGATCGACTCGCGCGACGGCTTCACCCCGACGCCGGCGGTGTCGCTGGCCATCCTCGAGCACAACCGGCGCGCGCCGGGCAGCGCCGACGGGATCCTGCTGACCCCGTCGCACAACCCGCCGCGCGACGGCGGCATCAAGTACAATCCCCCGTCCGGCGGTCCGGCCGGCGGCGAGGCCACCTCGGTGATCGCCGCCCGCGCCAACCAGCTGCTGGAAGGCGGGCTGAAGGACGTCAGGCGCATCCCGTTCGAGCGCGCCCTGGCCGGGGCCAAGCGCCACGACTTCCTGGCCCAGTACGTCGACGCCCTGCCCACGATCCTGGACCTGGACCTGATCCGCTCGGCCGGGGTGAGGATCGGGGCCGACCCGCTGGGCGGCGCCGCCGTCGCCTACTGGGGCGCGATCGCCGAGCGCCATCGCCTGGACCTGACCGTGGTCAACGACGCCGTCGACCCGCGCTGGGCCTTCATGCCGCTCGACACCGACGGCAAGATCCGCATGGACTGCTCGTCCTCGGCCGCCATGGCCAAGCTGATCGACATCATGGCGGGCGGGGCGAAATACGACGTCGCCACCGGCAACGACGCCGACGCCGACCGCCACGGGATCGTCACTCCGGACGGCGGGCTGATGAACCCCAACCACTATCTGGCGGCCTCGATCGCCTATCTGTTCGCCAACCGCCCGGCCTGGGGCGGGGGCGTGGCGGTGGGCAAGACCCTGGTCTCGTCCTCGATGATCGACCGCGTGGTGGCGGGCCTGGGCCGCCGCCTGCTGGAGGTGCCGGTCGGCTTCAAGCATTTCGTGCCCGGCCTGCTGGACGGCTCGGTGGGCTTCGGCGGCGAGGAGTCGGCCGGGGCCTCGTTCCTGCGCAAGGACGGCTCGGTCTGGACCACCGACAAGGACGGCCTGCTGCTGGCCCTGCTGGCCGCCGAGATCCAGGCCAAGACGGGCCAAAGCGCCAGCCAACTCTACAAGGGCCTCACGGACCAGTACGGCGCGCCGTCCTACGCCCGCATCGACGCCCCGGCCAACCGCGAGCAGAAGGCCCGCCTGGGCGCGCTCAGCCCGTCGGACGTCACCGCTAAGGACCTGGCCGGCGAGCCGATCACCGACATCCTGACCAAGGCCCCCGGCAACGGCGAGGCCATCGGCGGCCTGAAGGTGACGACCAGGAACGCCTGGTTCGCCGCCCGCCCGTCGGGCACCGAGGACGTCTACAAGATCTATGCGGAATCGTTCCTGGGTCCGGATCATCTGAAGACGGTGCAGGCCGAGGCGCGCGAGGTCGTGGCGACGGCGTTGAAGGGCTAGCGGCGGTCAACCCTTGCCCCCTACGGACCGCTTCGCGGTCGTCTTCCCCCGGAGGGGGAAGAGCGCTGCGCCCCCTACGGGGGCAGACAGGCGGCGAAGCCGCCGGGTGGGGGCAAGGGGGTGAGCTCCCACGCCCTAGCCACCGCCGCGACTTCCCCCTATACCGCGCGGCATGTTTGAAGGCCTCTCCCCCCTCGCCCGCGACGCTCGCGCCTGGCCGTTCGAGCAGGCGCGCGCCCTGCTCGCCCGCATCCTGCGCCTGCGTCTGTCCGACGCCGAACGCGACCTCGCCTCCACGCTGATCAACAGCGGCAAGGCCGACGAGGCCGTGAAGACCTTTCCGGCCCTGGCCAAACCGGTGATCCTGGAGACCGGCTACGGCCCGTCGGGCCTGCCGCACCTGGGCACCTTCGGCGAGGTGGCGCGCACGACCATGGTCCGCAGCGCCTTCCGCGCCCTGACCGACGACGCCATCCCCACGCGCCTGATCGCCTTCAGCGACGACATGGACGGCCTGCGCAAGGTTCCCGACAACATCGAGAACAAGCAGCCGCTGATCGAGGACCTGGGCAAGCCGCTGACCGTGGTCCGCGACCCGTTCGGCACCCACGACAGCTTCGGCGCCCACAACAACGCCCGCCTGCGCGCGTTCCTGGACGGCTTCGGCTTCGAGTACGAGTTCGTCTCGTCGACCGAGTGCTACAAGGGCGGCCTGTTCGACGCGACCCTGCTGACCGCCCTGGAGCGCTTCGACGCGATCCAGAAGGTCATGCTGCCCACCCTGGGCGAGGAGCGCCGCGCCACCTATTCACCGTTCCTGCCGATCAGCCCCTCGACGGGCAAGGTGCTGCAGGTCCCGACCCTGGAGCGCAACGTCGACAAGGGCACGATCGTCTTCGAGGACGAGGACGGCTCCAAGGTCGAGGTCCCGGTGACCGGCGGCCACGTGAAGATGCAGTGGAAGCCCGACTGGGCCATGCGCTGGACCGCCCTGGGCGTCGACTACGAAATGAGCGGCAAGGACCTGATCGACTCGGTCAAGGCCAGCGCCCAGATCTGCAAGGCGCTGGGCGGGGTTCCTCCGGAAGGCTTCAACTACGAGCTCTTCCTCGACGAGAACTCGCAGAAGATCTCCAAGTCCAAGGGCAACGGCCTGTCGATGGAGGACTGGCTGCGCTACGGCGCGCCGGAGAGCCTGTCGTACTACATGTTCCAGAGCCCCAAGTCGGCCAAGAAGCTGTATTTCGACGTCATCCCCAAGGCGACGGACGAGTACCTGCAGCAGCTGGACGCCTATCCGCGCCAGGAGCCGGTCAAGCAGCTGGACAACCCCGTCTGGCACGTCCATTCGGGCCGCCCGCCGCAGTACGGCTCGCCGGTGTCGTTCAGCCTGATGCTGAACCTGGTCTCGGCGGCCAACGCCTCGGACAAGGCGATCCTGTGGGGCTTCCTGTCGCGCTACATCCCGGGCGCCACGCCCGAGAGCCAGCCGCTGCTGGACCGCCTGGCCGGCTACGCGATCAACTACTACGACGACTTCGTGAAGCCGACGAAGGCGTTCCGCGCGCCCGACGACAAGGAACGCGCGGCGATCGTCGACCTCTTGGCCCGCCTGAAGGCCCTGCCGGCCGACTGCCAGGACGCCGAGCTGATCCAGAACGAGGTGTTCGCGGTCGGCAAGGACCACGGCTTCGACCCGCTGCGCGCCTGGTTCCAGGCCCTCTACGAGGTGCTGCTGGGCCAGAGCCAGGGCCCCCGCTTCGGCTCGTTCGCGGCGATCTTCGGCCTGGACCGCACGACGGCGCTGATCGAGGAAAAATTGGGCTGACGCTGACGCGGCGAGCGGCGGGACCCCGAGCGTCCCGTCCTTTCGCCGTCACGCATTGACGCTGGGGCGTCGGGCGTTCATTCGCCGTTCGAGGCAGTTGGGGATCCAGATCTTGGGCGACACCATTCTCGTGGCGGGCGGCGCCGGATACATCGGCTCGCACACCTGTCTGCGCCTGGCCGAGGCCGGCTACACCCCCGTGGTCTACGACAACCTGTCGAACGGCTGGGAGTCGTTCGTCCAGTGGGGCCCGCTCGAGGTCGGCGACATCCGCGACGCGGCGCGGCTGGACGCGGTGTTCGCCAAGCACAAGCCCGTCGCCGTGATCCACTTCGCCGCCTTCATCGAGGTGGGCTTCTCGGTCGCCGAGCCGGGCGCCTTCTACGAGAACAACGTCGGCGGGACCCTGACCCTGATCGAGGCCGCCCGCCGGGCCGGCGTCGACAAGCTGGTGTTCTCCTCGACCTGCGCCACCTACGGCGACCCCGTCTACGTGCCGATGGACGAGAAGCACCCGCAGGCCCCGCTGAACCCCTACGGGCGCAGCAAGCTGATGGTCGAGCAGGTCCTGCAGGACCTGGCCCGCTACAAGGACTTCCGCTCGGTGGCCCTGCGCTATTTCAACGCCGCCGGGGCCGATCCCGCCGGCCGGATCGGCGAGAAGCACGAGCCCGAGACCCACGCCATCCCGCTGGCCATCGCCGCCGCCCGGGGCGAGCGCGACAAGTTCATGCTGTTCGGCGGCGACTACGACACCCGCGACGGCACCTGCGTGCGCGACTACATCCACGTGCTGGACCTGGCCGACGCCCACGTCCTGGCGCTGAAGTGGCTGCTGGACGGCAAGGCGAGCGCGGCCTTCAACCTGGGCACCGGCACGGGCACGACGGTGCGCGAGCTGGTCGGGGCCATCGAGCGGCGATCCAACCGGCCGTTCCCGCTGGAGCTGACCGGACGGCGGGCCGGCGACGCCCCCAGCCTGGTGGCCGACAACCGCAAGGCCCGCGAACAGCTGGGCTGGACGCCGCGCTACGATCTGGACGCGATCATCGAGCACGCCTGGGCCTGGCACGCCAACGGCGCGCTGGACCTGAAGCGCTGAGCGGCGCCGTGGCGAACCGGACGCAGCGGCTTCGCTGGGCGCTCGGCGACGTCGCCTTCCTCGGCTTCTGCCTCTGCGGGCCGCTGGTCCCGCTGACGTTCGGCTTCTTCAGCCTCATGTATCGGACGAAGCCGGTCGTCGCCGACCCGAGCGCCTGCCCGGTCGGCCATCTCGTCAACCACGGACGCTACGTCTGTGTCAGCGCCCACGAGCAACTAGCGTCGAACAGCTGGCTGATCACCATTCCCCTCTGCATGATCCTCCTCCCGACGGCCAAGTTCCTGGTGCGGGACCGGTCGGAGACGACCCTGATGGAGCGCGTGCTGGGGCCGCTCACGATGGCCGCGCTCGTGGTCCTGTTCTTCTTCGGCGAACATGTGGCGGCGCTGCTGACCACCGGGTCGTTGATCTTGCCCGCGGCGCCCGCGCCCTGAGCGCGTATTGCCGCCTGCGACACCGTGACCCGATAGATGAACAAGAGTTAAATTGCCGGTTAAGGGTCTGTCCGCAATTTGGAGTCTAGTCTGGTTGCGTCAAAACCAAGGTTAGTCTCATGGCTTGCTTCACCCTTCGCCCTTCCGACCGTTCGGAATTCGACTCGTTGCTCGGCGAACTGGCCGCCCAGTTCCCCGCCGCGCACGTCGAAGCCGCCCACAACGACAACTGGAAGTCCTATCGCGTCGACATCTCGTGCGACGCCCCGTGGGAAGGCGATCTGACCGCCTGGCTGCAAAGCAAGCACGCCAGCTGCCCGCGCACCTGATCTAGATCCAGGGCCTACTGGCTGGCCCACAGGATCCGGGCGATCCACACCACTTCGGCCAGGTCCAGCGCCTGGACCCGGCCGTCGCCGCCCAGCGAAGCCAGCTCCACGCTGCGGGCCGTGATCCGCGCCAATTCCTTGACCAGCAGGTCCCCGCCGGTGGTGCGGACCACCACCCGGTCGCCCCGGCGCGGCTCGACCGACGGCGAGACCAGCAGGCGGTCGCCGTCGCGATACACCGGCGCCAGGGCGTCGCCGGTGATCTCCAGGGCGTAGACGCCCTCGTCGCCCAGACCCGGAAAATCGATCTCGTCCCAGCCGGCGCCGGTCGGCGCGCCGGACTCGTCGAACAGCCCCTCTGCCCCGGCCTGGGCGAAGCCGATCAGCGGCACGGCGCGCGGACTGGGCCCCGACACGCGCCCGGGAGGCGCCCGTTCGGTCAGGGCCGCGAACTCGGAAAAGCCGACCCCCGTCGCCTCCAGCACCTTGGCCAGGCTCTCGGTCGAGGGCCAGCGCGGGCGGGAGTCGCCCTCGCCGCGCTTGGAGCGGTTGAACGCCGTCGGGTCCAGCCCGGCCATCTTGGCCATGGCCGAAGGGCTCATGTCGAAGCGCTCGGCCAGAGCGTCGATCGCGGTCCAGATCTCGGTATGCGACAGAGACGACATGGCTTGGGCCTCCTCGCCGTGATCCCGGAAAATATGCCTCGTCCCTAGGAAAGTAAACCTATCGCGCCACGGCCAAGTTGACGTTTACGTAAACGTTGACGACAGAATGTCGCGGGCATATGGTGATCGACGATAACCAACCGGCTCGGCCGCAGAAGTCGGGCCTGCCCAGGGAGGGTTCGAATGTTGGCAGACCTGCGACGCCCAGAGCGCACCTTTACAATCCGTCAGCTGTGCAACGAGTTCAAAGCCACGCCTCGCGCGCTGCGCTTCTATGAGGACAAGGGCCTGCTGACTCCGGCCCGCGAAGGCCTCAACCGCGTCTATTCCCACAAGGACCGCGTCCGCCTGCAGCTGATCCTGCGCGGCAAGCGCGTAGGCCTGTCGCTGTCGGAAATCCGCGAACTGCTCGACCTCTACGACGAGAACGACGACGGCGCGGCCCAGATGGCCCGGTCGCTGAAGAAGTTCCGCGAGCGCGCCACCGCGCTGGAGCAGCAGCGCGAGGACATCGACGGCGCCCTGATCGAACTGCGCGAAGCCTGCTCCCGCCTCGAGCGCCGCCTGGCCGAGATCCGCCCCGACCTGCTGCCCCGCGCGGCCGACTACGACCAGGTGCTGCGCGCCCGGCTGGACGGTCACGGCGACGCGGCAATGGGCAAGTAGACAAGATTCCGCGTTCTTCCTCCAAGACCGGAGCAAGACGCGGAGCCACCTCTCTCCTCCCCCGCCGATCCGCCCCCGCTGATCCGACTCACCAGGACCGTTTCATGACCTACCAGCCGCCCGTTCGCGAACATGCCTTCATCCTGCGCGACGTGCTCAACATCGACCAGCACGGCAACCTGCCGGGCTTCGCCGACGCGCCGTTCGAGACCGTCGAGCAGATCCTCGAGGCCGCCGCCCAGTTCACCGGCGAGGTCCTGGCCCCGCTGAACCATGTCGGCGACAAGCAGGGCTGCGTCTGGAACAGCGACTTCACGGTCAAGACGCCGGACGGCTTCAAGGAAGCCTACAAGCAGCTGTGCGAAGGCGGCTGGACGGGCCTGGGTTCGGACCCGACCTATGGCGGCCAAGGCCTGCCCCACGTCGTCAACCTGGCCTTCAGCGAGATGTCGAGCTCGGCCAACATGGCCTTCTCGATGTATCCGGGCCTGGCCCACGGCGCCTATTCGGCCATCCACACCGGCGGCACCGACGCGCAGAAAGAGACCTATCTGCCCAAGATGATCTCGGGCGAGTGGACCGGCACCATGAACCTGACCGAGCCGCACTGCGGCACGGACCTGGGCCTGCTGCGCACCAAGGCCGTCCCGCAGGGCGACGGCAGCTACAAGATCACCGGCCAGAAGATCTGGATCAGCGCCGGCGAGCACGACATGTCGGACAACATCGTCCACCTGGTGCTGGCCCGCATCGAGGGCGCCCCGGCCGGCGTGAAGGGCATCTCGCTGTTCATCGTGCCGAAGTTCTTCCCCAAGGAAGACGGCTCGGTCGGCGCCCGCAACGAGGGCGTCAAGTGCGTGGGCCTGGAAGAGAAGATGGGCATCCACGGCAACGCCACCTGCGTGATGCAGTACGACGACGCCGTCGGCTACCTGATCGGTGAAGAGAACAGCGGCCTGAAGCTGATGTTCGTGATGATGAACGAGGCCCGCCTGGGCGTCGGTCTTCAGGGCATCGCCCAGGCCGAGGCCGCCTACCAGGCCGCCGCCGCCTTCGCCAAGGACCGCCTGCAGGGCCGCTCGCTGACCGGCCCGAAGAACCCCGACGGCCCGGCCGACCCGATCCTGGTCCACCCCGACGTCCGCCGCATGCTGCTGCAGAGCAAGGCCCTGATCGAGGGCGGCCGCGCCTTCCTGTTCTGGACCGCCCTGCACGGCGACCTGGCCCACAGCCACCCGGACGAGGCCGTGCGCACCAAGGCCGAGGACTATATGGGCCTGATGACGCCGGTGCTGAAAGGCTATCTGACCGACAAGGGCTTCCAGGTCTGCTCGGACGCCATGCAGGTGCACGGCGGCAGCGGCTTCACCGAGCACTTCCCGGCCAGCCAGTACCTGCGCGACGTCCGCATCGCCCTGATCTACGAAGGCACCAACGGCGTCCAGGCCCTGGACCTGGTCGGCCGCAAGCTGGCGTCCAAGGGCGGCCGCGGCGTGATGACCTTCTTCCAGGAGATCGACCAGTTCATCGGCGAGAACGACGGCGACGCCGAGCTGAAGCCGTTCATCGACGCCCTGGCCGGGGTGAAGGCCCAGCTGCAGGACGGCACCATGTGGCTGATGCAGAACGGCCTGCAGAACCCCGACAACGCCGGCGCGGCCTCGACCGACTACATGCACCTCTTCGGCCTGACGGGCCTGGCGTACATGTGGGCCCTGATGGTCAAGGCGGCCAACGCCAAGATCGCCGCCGGCTCGACCGACCCCTTCTTCACGACCAAGATCGTCACGGCGAAATTTTTCATCGAGCGCATCTTGCCTGACGCAGGGGCGCATCTGGCCAAGCTGAAGACCGGTTCGGCGACCCTGATGGCGCTGCCCGCGGAGGCCTTCTGATCATGAGCGTGCTCAACGTCGAAAAGCCGGCCTTCATGGCCGAAGAGGACATCGCGATCTTCGAGGACGCGGTCGGCAAGTTCTTCGACGAGCACGCTTCTGAAACGACGGTCGCGAAATGGCGCAAGAACCACTGCGTCGACCGCGACATGTGGACCAAGGCGGGAGAGGCCGGGCTGCTCGGCCTCTCCACGCCCGAGCAATACGGCGGGGCCGGCGGCGACTACCGCCACGAGGTCGTGCTGATGGAGCAGCTGGGCCTGAAGGGCGTCGACGGCTTCGGCATCAGCCTGCACAACGCCATCGTCATGCCGTACATCACCCACTACGGCACCGAGGAGCAGAAGCAGCGCTGGCTGCCGCGCCTGGCCACGGGCGAGCTGGTGGCGGCCATCGCCATGACCGAGCCCGGCGCCGGCTCCGACCTGCAGGCCATCAAGACCACGGCCAAGAAGGTCGGCAACCAGTACGTCATCAACGGCTCCAAGACCTTCATCACCAACGGCCAGACCGCCAACCTGATCATCGTGGTGGCCAAGACCGACGCGAGCGCCGGGGCGCGCGGCACCTCGCTGCTGGTGGTCGAGACGGACGGAGCGGAAGGCTTCGAACGCGGCCGCAACCTCGACAAGCTGGGCCAGGAGGCCCAGGACACGTCCGAGCTGTTCTTCAACGAGGTGAAGGTCCCGACCGAGAACCTCCTGGGGACCGACGAGGGCCAGGGCTTCTTCCAGCTGATGGGCCAGCTGCCGCAGGAGCGGCTGAACATCGCCGTCCAGGGCATCGCCACCATCGAGCGGGCCCTGGCGCTGACCATCGCCTACGTCAAGGAGCGCAAGGCGTTCGGAAAGGCGATCCTCGACTTCCAGAACACCCAGTTCGTGCTGGCCGAATGCAAGACCGAGGGCACCGTCGCCCGCGTCTTCGTCAACCACTGCATCGAGCAGCACCTGGCCGGCAAGCTGGACGCCGCCACCGCCTCGATGGCCAAGTACTGGGTCAGCGACCTGGAGAACAAGATCGTCGACCGCTGCCTGCAGCTGTTCGGCGGCTTCGGGTTCATGAACGAATATCCGATCGCCCGGATGTACCGCGACAGCCGCGTGCAGCGCATCTACGGCGGGACCAACGAGATCATGAAGCTGCTGATCGCGAGGACGCTCTAAGCATGCTGATCGAAGCCGCCGTCGTCCTGTGCCTGACCAACGCGACCGAGACGGCCGTGTCCGGTCTGGTGCGCGACGGCCGCTCCAAGCTGACCTCGGCCAAGCTGGAAGGGACCAGCCTCAACTATCGCGAACCCCTGGCCGAGACCCCGTTCCCGGCCGTGGACGCCGGCCAGACCGGCTGCGCGGACGTCGACGGCATGACCCTGGCCAAGCCCCAGCTGGTGATCCGCGGCGGACAGTCCGTCGGCGGCGGCCAGCATCACGGCGAGACGATCTGCCGCCCCACCCGGCCGCTGAAGCCGGGCGAGCGCCTGACCTTCATCTACCGCAAGAGCTTCCTGGGCCCGTTGACCTGCAAGGAGACCCGCTGATGCCGTTGATCGTCGCGCCGCCGCCCCAGCCGCCGCCCGCCCAGCACGCCGCCGCTCCGGCGGCCGACGCCCGCGCGGCGGTCGTCTGCGTGCGCGCCTCCGGTCCGCGCCCGCTGTTCTTCTCGGGCAAGCTGGTGGGCAAGAAGCCCGGCGCGAAGTTCCCCGGCGATTTCGAGCTGCCGCTGAAGGCCAATGTCGACCAGTGCAACAACCTGCTGCGCTCGAAGGTGGCCGACTGGTCGCTGCAGGTGACCACGCCCGGCTTCAAGGCCTGCTACCTGCCCGCGCCCGAGTTCGGCCAGCGCGTCACCTACAGCGCCAAGGCCACGGCCCGCGGCCTGGCCTGCGCGCCGATCGCCAAGTCGCCGATCGGGACCTGGAAATAGGGAATGAGCTTGGCCCTACGCCTTGTTGACGCTGTTCGCCTTGATCTGGGCCGCGCCGCGCGCGTCCAGGTCCTTGCGCGTGGCCTCCAGGCTGAGCGGGCCCAGCAGGGTGGCGTTGACCGCGTCCATGCCCGGGGCGGCGACGCCCGGCTTGCGGGCGATCAGGTAGCGCAGGCTGAGGCGTTCGTTGTCGGCCGCGTCGGGCTGGGTGCCGTGCAGGGTGCAGGCGTGCCACATGGCCGCGTAGCCGGTCTTGCCGGTCAGCAGGTGCTGGCGGGTCTGGACCTCGTGGCCGCGCCCGTCGCGATAGAGCCAGCCGGCCTCGTTCTTCGTCAGGTCGTGCGGGAACAGCGTCCCGCCCAGCTTGTGGCTGTCCTCCAGCAGGAACAGCGGGGCGTCGTGCGTCCCCACGTCGTGCAGGTAGATGTACAGCGTCAGGAAGTCGGCTTCCCGGTCCTTGTAGTCGATCAGGTCCTGGTGGAAGTCGATGCCGTAGAAATAGGTGATGTCGCGGAACGGCGGCCTCACATAGGCGCCCAGGTTGTTGACCGGGTTGCCGGCGATGCGGGCCTTCAGCCAGTCGGGCACGACGCTGGCCGGCACGCCGCAGATCAGCTTCTTGAGCAGAATCTCGTAGTCGTCGCCCAGCAGGGCCGTGACGGCCTCGACGATGGCCGGATCCTTCTCGACGAAGGCCAGGTCGTCCTCGAAACGCTCCAGCAGGTTCCTGCCGGGCGCGGGGTTCACCCCTATATATTGCGGGTTGGCGTCGAACTCGGCTTCCGACAGGAAGAGGTCCGCATCGAACGTCCGCAGCGCGCGGATCCTGGCCAGCAGGGCGCTCGCCGCCGCCGGGTCCACGCCGCCGCCGAACACATGATAGCCGCGCGCGATGAAGTCGCTCACCGCCGGGTGGGCCGCGTCCGTCGCACGCTCCGCTGCCGTCATCGTCCTGATCTCCAAACCAGCGGAATCAGACGCCTTTTTGGTTAACGAACCATCCAAGCCTACGCAGGAAGGAGCCATACAATGGCCGACGCTTACATTTTCGACGCCGTGCGCACGCCGCGCGGCAAGGGCAAGAAGGACGGGTCTCTGCACGAGATCACGGCCCTGTCCCTGGCCACCCAGGTTCTGGAAAACCTGCGCGACCGCAACGGCCTGGACACCTCCAAGGTCGACGACGTCGTCCTGGGCTGCGTCGCCCCCGTGGGCGAGCAGGGCAGCGACATCGCCCGCACCGCCGTCCTGACCGCCGACTACGCCGAGAGCGTCGCCGGCGTGCAGATCAACCGCTTCTGCGCCTCGGGCCTGGAAGCCGTGAACATGGCCGCGGCCAAGGTCGCTTCCGGTGAAGCCCAACTGACCATCGGCGGCGGCGTCGAGAGCATGAGCCGCGTGCCCATGGGCAGCGACGGCGGCGCCTGGCCGACGGACCCGTCCTCGGCGTTCAAGACCTACTTCATGCCGCAAGGCGTGTCGGCCGACCTGATCGCCACCCTCTATGGCTTCTCGCGCGACGACGTCGACGCCTACGCCGTGGAAAGCCAGAAGCGCGCGGCGGCCGCCTGGGCCGACGGCCGCTTCAAGAAGTCGGTGATCGGCGTGAAGGACCAGCTGGGCCTGACCATCCTGGACCATGACGAGACCGTCCGCGGCGCCACCACCATGCAGACCCTGGCCTCGCTGAACCCGTCGTTCACGGGCATGGGCGAGATGGCCTTCGACGCGGTGGCCGTCCAGCGCTACCCGCAGGTCGAGCGCATGAACCACGTGCACCACGCGGGCAACAGCTCGGGTATCGTCGACGGCGCCGCCGGTGTTCTGATCGGCACCAAGGAAATGGGCGAGGCCCTGGGCCTGAAGGCCCGCGCCCGCATCAAGGGCGCGGCCTCGATCGGCAGCGAGCCCTCGATCATGCTGACCGGCCCGTCGCTGGTCACCGAGAAGCTGCTCAAGAAGCTGAAGATGGAGGTCAAGGACATCGACCTCTACGAGCTGAACGAGGCCTTCGCCGCCGTCGTCCTGCGCATGATGCAGGCGCTGGACATCCCGCACGACAAGATGAACGTCAACGGCGGCGCCATCGCCATGGGCCACCCGCTGGGCGCCACCGGCGCGATGATCCTGGGCACCATGGTCGACGAGCTGGAGCGCTCGGACAAGGAAACCGCCCTGATCACCCTGTGCGTCGGCGCCGGCATGGGCACCGCCACGGTCATCGAACGCGTCTAAGATCCAGGAACTAGAGACATGGAAAACTTCAAGATCGACGTCGATAGCGACGGCATCGCCCTGGTCACCTTCGACGTGCCCGGCCGCACGATGAACACCCTGACCGCCTCGGTGATCAAGGAAGTCGGCGAGGTGGTCGAGACCATCAAGTCCGACGCGAACATCAAGGGCGCGGTGATCACCTCGGGCAAGACCACCGGCTTCTGCGCCGGCGCCGACCTGGGCGAACTGGGCGGCAGCGGCGGCCTGGGCGGCGGCGGCCAAGGCGAAGAGGGCCTGAAGGCCGCCTTCGAGGCCGGCTTCGCGCTCAACAAGGCGTTCCGCGCCCTGGAGACCTGCGGCAAGCCGGTGGCCGCGGCCATCAACGGCCTGGCCATGGGCGGCGGGCTGGAGATCACCCTGGCCTGCCACTACCGCGTGGTGGCCGACAATCCGAAGATCCAGCTGGCCCTGCCGGAAGCCAAGGTCGGCCTGCTGCCGGGCGCCGGCGGCACCCAGCGCCTGCCGCGCCTGATGGGCGTGATGGCCGCCGCGCCGTACCTGCTGGAAGGCAAGTCGATGAAGCCGGCCGAGGCCCTGGCCAACAAGGTCGTGCACGAGGTCGTCCCGGCCGGCCAGGAGGTCGAGGCCGCCAAGACCTGGATCAAGACCAAGGGCGACCCCGTCGCGCCGTGGGACAAGAAGGAGTTCAAGCTCCCCGGCGGCGGCCCCTACACGGCCGGCGGCAGCCAGGTGTTCATCATGGGCAACGCCATGCTGCGCAAGCAGACCTACGGCAACTATCCCGCCCAGCTGAACATCATGAAGGCGGTCTATGAGGGCACGCAGGTGCCGTTCGACGCGGCCATCCGCATCGAGACCCGCTACTTCCTCAAGACGATGATGTCGCCCCAGGCCAAGGGCATGATCCGCACCCTGTTCCTCAGCCTGCAGGAACTGGGCAAGGGCTCGGGCCGTCCGGCCGGCGTGCCGCACTACGACGTCAAGAAGGTGGCCGTCCTGGGCGCCGGCATGATGGGCGCGGGCATCGCCTATGTCCAAGCCATGGCCGGCATCGAGACCGTGCTGATCGACCAGACGCAGGAAGCCGCCGACAAGGGCAAGGGCTACGCCGAAGGCCTGGTCAAGAAGGCCGTCTCGCGCGGCAAGCTGACCCAGGAGAAGGCCGACGCCATCCTGGCCCTGATCCACCCGACCGCCGACTACGCCAACGTCAAGGGCAGCGACCTGGTCGTCGAGGCCGTGTTCGAGAACCGCGACGTCAAGGCGTCGGTCACCAAGCTGGCCGAAGCCCAGCTGGCCGACACCGCGATCTTCGGCTCCAACACCTCGACCCTGCCGATCACGGGCCTCGCCAAGGCCTCGGTCCGCCCGGCCTCGTTCATCGGCATCCACTTCTTCTCGCCGGTCGACAAGATGGGCCTGGTCGAGATCATCATGGGCGAAGAGACCAGTCAGGAAGCCCTGGCCAAGTCGATCGACTACGTCCTGAAGATCAAGAAGACCCCGATCGTCGTCAACGACAGCCGCGGCTTCTACACCAGCCGCTGCTTCGGCACCTTCGTGCAGGAAGGCATGGAGCTGCTGGCCGACGGCTACGCCCCGGCCATCATCGACAATGTCGGCCGGGCCACCGGCATGCCGCGCGGTCCGCTGGAGATGCACGACGACGTCGCCCTGGACCTCTCCTACAAGATCGCCCAGCAGACCAAGAAGGACCTCGGCGACAAGTACGAGGAGCGCCCCTTCACCACGATCATCGAGAAGATGGTCGAGGGCGAGGGCCGCTACGGCCGCAAGAACGGCAAGGGCTTCTACGACTATCCGGAGAACGGCCCCAAGACCCTGTGGCCGGGCCTGGCGCAACTGGCGCCGACCAAGATCGCCGAGGTCGACAAGGCCGGCATCGAGGAGATCCGCACCCGGCTCCTCTACCGCCAAGCCGTGGAAGCCGCCCGCTGCTTCGAGGAAGGCGTGATCACCGATCCGCGCGAGGCCGACGTCGGCGCCATCCTGGGCTGGGGCTTTGCGCCCTGGACCGGCGGCCCGGTCAGCCTGATCGACGGCGTGGGCGTGGCCAAGTTCGTCGAGGCCTGCGACGCCCTGGCCCAGAAGTACGGCGCGCGCTTCGCCCCGCCGCAGCTCCTGCGCGACATGGCCGCCAAGGGCGAGACCTTCTACAGCCGCTTCGGCGTCAAGACGAAGGCCGCCGCCTAGCGGTCAACCTGCCACGACAACGGAAAGGCCCGGCGGCGACGCCGGGCCTTTTTGTTTGCGTCGATCGTTGGGCTTCGTTCGTTTCAGCTCCGACTTGTCGCGGCCATGGTCCCGCCCCACGCCGGCGATAGAGCTCGGCCCGTGAGATCGAGCCTGTCCCTGACGCATCCCGCCGGAGAACCGGCTCGACAGACATCATCGTCGGAGACCGGGACGAGGAGCGCCCCCGGGACGTCCCCAGGGGGTTCCAAGGAGGTCGGCATGCCCGCGACGCGGCCGTCTCGCCGACGCCCCAAGTCCGCCGCCCGGCGCCGCTGGCTGGTGGTCGGCGGCGCGTCGCTGATCTTCCACGGCCTGCTGGGCTGGGCGCTGCTGATCGCGGTGCCCGCGCCGCCGGTCCTGGTCGAGCCGCGCAGCGTCGTGGTCCAGCTGATGGCGCCCGACCGGGCGCATGCGCCGGAGCATCCCGCCGCCGCTCGTCCCCCGTCGGCGCCGCTGCACGTCCCGACCTTCCGGGGGCCGCCGCCCCCGTCGCTGCCGGCGCCCGCGCCTTCGCCGGCTCCCGCCGCGTCCGGAGCCATCGTCGCCCCGCCCGGCTTCACCGCGCGCGGGACCCTGACCGGCGGCGGCGAGGCCCTGCGCCAGGCCGCCCGCGAGAGCGGGTGCACCGAGGCCGACATCGTCCACCTGACCAAGGCCGAGCGCGACGCCTGCAACGAGGCGATCGGGGCCAAGCACAAGAACGGCCCGGCCCTCTACGCCGCCATCGATCCCGACAAGAAGGCGGCCTTCGACGGCGACTGCAAGAAGGACGACGACTGGTGCCTCTACCGCACGGGCAAGGGGCCCTATCCGGGCCTCTTCGCCCTGGGGCGGAAGAAGAAGATCAAGGGCTGGGACTAGGGCGCGCGGGAAAGCGGCCTCTCCCCGAGAAGATCCACGCCTAGATGGTTGCATCCCGGAAGCCCCGCAGGGACTGTCCGGGATGACGACTTGAGTTTCAAAACGCCAACGTCCTAGCCCTAGAGCCCGACCTCGTCGTTCAGCGCCGTGATCTGCGGCTGGGTCGTGACGATCCGCACCCGCAGGCCCGTCGCCTTGCCGCCCGGGATCGACAGCTTCACCGAGGCGGTCTTGGGCGTCAGGTCCTTGGGCGCGTGCAGGGCCGGCACGGGCGCCGAGGACAGCACCTTGCCGTCGGCCGAGACCAGCTCCAGCCGCGCCGCGGCGGCGTCCCGCGCCCCCAGGCTGTGCACCTTGACCGTGACGGCGCCGCCCTTGACCACCGCGTCGCCGCGGCCGATGCCCAGGTCCGCCCGCTTGGCCGGGTCGTCGCCCGCCGTGGCCAGCGTCATGTCGATGACCGTGGTCTGGCGCGGGGCCAGGACGACCTTGGTCCCCAGGCTGCGCTCGAAGGCGACCGAGCGGGTCTCGCCCGCGCCGTCGATGGCGTCGTCGCCGTCGGCGTCCACGCCCTGGGCCAGGCTCCACTGGCCGGGCGCGACGTTCCAGCCCGTCATGGTCGCGGTCACCGGATGGTCGGTCAGGTTATAGGCCACGACCTTGAAGCCGGTCTTGGTCGCGTCCTTGACCAGCACCGCCACGTCCGCGCCGTCGGCGCCGTCGAACCGCCAGGACACCACGTGGCCCGGGGTCATCTGGCCGCGCTTGTTGGCGATGCCGCCGAGGCGCGAGCGCTGTAGGACGTCGCTGGGCAGCTCCACGCGGTCGGACCACCAGTGGCCCTCCGTGTGCATGTACATGTGCTGGGCGTTCCACTGGATCTCGTCGGCGTAGAGCGCCTCCAGGTATTTCTTGTCGCCCGTCAGGGTCCAGGCGGCGTAGCGCTCCAGCGCCCCGCCCTTGGCGGCCTGCTTCAGGATCGCGTCCTTGTTGGCCTCGCCCAGGTTCATGGCGGTGAGGGCATTGTCGTTGATGCTCTGCAGCGACTTGATCCCGTTCTTGGCGATCCGCCAGTTGATCGGGGCCAGGTACTTGGGATCGCCGGTCATGCGCCAGGCCGACCAGAAGATCTGGAACGGGCCGTCGGCGCCCGAGCCCTGCAGCACCGTGCCGCCGCGCTCGGCGTCGCTGCGCCAGTTGATCTCGTTGGGCAGGGTCCCGTCGGGCTTGGCGTGGGCCAGGTAGCCGTCGGCCAGGCCGATCACCAGGTCGCGGGCGGTCGGGTCGCCATTGTAGTCGCCGATCAGGATGGCGGGGTGCACGACGCCGAACGAGTACGGCTTCTGCCACTCCCACGGTCCCTCGCGGTACGACAGCGCGCCGCTGTACCAGTTGGTGTTGAAGTGCACGTGGCCGGCCGGGTTCTTGTCGATCACCCGCGGCAGGGCCTTGACCGTCGTGAACAGCCGCTCGACCGCCAGCGGGTCGCCGTAGTTCACGTACATCGCCTCGGAGTTGCTGTTGATGCCCTCCTCGTAGGCGTGCAGCTCGTCGGTCACGATGGTCGACAGGCCGTTGGTGAACATGCCGTTCTTGTAGACGGCGTCGGTCAGGCGGTTCAGCGAGGCGGTGATCTTGTCCGGCTGCACGCCCATCAGGGCCAGGCCCGGCCATTGCTGGGTCAGGTCGGTGTCGTCGGAGATGCCGCCGCCGAAGTCGCCGTACTCGACCTGGCGCTGGTCGATCCACCAGTCGACGAACTGGGTCACCTGCTTGAGGTCTTCCGTCTGGCGGAAGGCCCACAGCGGAACGCCCGCCGGCGCCTTGGGCTGGTCGAAGGCCGGCCAGCCCTGGCTGCCATAGGTGATGTCGCCCCAGTATTCGCGGCCGATCTGGTTGTCGGGATCGACGCGCAGCAGGTCGGAGATGTCGGCGTAGAGCCGGCGATAGAGGCCCTGGCGCTTGGACGTGGTGTGTTCCTCGACCAGGAACGCCCAGTTGTCCTTCACCTGGTTCAGGCGATCGGCGACGTGCTCGGCCTTGGCCTGGTCGCGGTCCTTCAGCACCAGGCGGATCTTGGCGCCGTCCAGGGCCTTGGCGTCGAAGTCGGGGCTGTCGGCGGCGATGGTCAGGTACAGGCTGTCGCCGGTCAGGATGCGGTCGCGCAGGTCCAGCCACACGGTGCGGGCCTCGCCCGGCTTCACCGAGACGCTGACGTCGATCATGTTGCGGCCCGGCCAGATCGGGTCCTTGACCTGGATGTTCAGCGGGACCAGCCCGCCGTCATCGGCCGTGACCTTCAGGGCCGGGATGTCGATGGCGATGCCGTCCAGGCCGTCGCGGGCGTTCTCCCAGCCATAGGCCCAGTTGCGAGCCAGGGCCTGGGCGGCCGGGGCGTCGCCGAAGCCCGAGGGGATCAGCACGTGGACGATCGGCAGGCCCTTGGCCTGTTCGCCCGCGCGCTTGCGGCTGGGCGCGCCCTCGGGCAGGGCGACCACGGTCGAGCGCTCGGCCGCCGGGAAGCGCCCGGCGATGTAGCCGTTCAGGTCCTTGAGGTTCAGATAGTCCGGCGCGGCGTCGACCCGCACCGTGTAGGTCATCTTGAAGGCGTCCTTCGGCTCCTGGCCGGCCGAGACGTCATAGGCCCAGATCTCCTGGATCGGGGTCTCCTGGGCCACGTTGGTGAAGCTCAGCACCCCGCCCTTCAGCGGCTGGGCGAAGCTGGTCACGGTCCGCTGCTGGTCCTTGGCGCGCGTGGCGAGCTTGGCGCCCTTCGCGCCGTCAGAGGCGGCCCAGCTCAGGTCGCCATAGGCCGGACCCTGGATCTCGACGCGGTTGACCGGCTCGTCGGGCAGGGCCAGGCGCAGGGTCTTGCCGCCGTCGACATAGACGTTCCAGTCGGGCAGCTGGAAATAGTCGTTGCGGCCGGGCAGACGCGAGCGGTTGTAGACGCCGGGCCAGGTGGTCTCGGAGATCCCGTCGGTCCCCTTCCACATCCACTCTTTGAGGTCCTTGGCGTCGGCGAACTCGATCTTGCGGATGCGGGTCGAGGCGTCGGCCAGGTAGGGCGGCAGGTCGGCGGGGCGGTTCCAGCCGTAGCGCTGGCGCCAGGCCGCGCGGATGGCCGGATCGTCGAGGCTGACCGCCGGGTCTGCCGCGGCCGGGGCTTCGTTGCGGGCCAGGGCCGCGACGGCCGTGGCGTCCAGCGCCCGGTCGTAGATGCGGATCTCGTCCATGTCGCCGCCGCGCAGGAAGTTGTAGCGGCTCTGCACCTGGTGCGGGGCGACCACCCGGCCGGCGATGCCGAACTGGTCCAGGCCCGCGTCGTAGACCGCCTTGGTCTCCTTACGGGCCGCCGGCTTGCCGTCGACGAACAGCTGCACGCCCTGGGTCTCGTCCCAGGTGAAGGCCAGGTGGGTCCAGGCGTCGGGGGCCGGCGGCTTGTCCAGCTTGAACGACACCCGCGTGCGGGCCAGGCCGTTGTCGGTGACGAAGGCGTCGTAGCCGTGGCCGTTCCAGTCGATGCGCAGGAAGGCCATGTCCCAGCTGGTGTGGTCGGCGTAGCCCACGCGGAAGATCACGAAGGGCGCGACCCCGACCGGATAGCCCGAGCGCCAGAAGAACGACAGGGTGCCGCGCTGGGCCTGGATGTTGCCGGGGGCGTTCCACGACAGGACGCCGTCGTCCTCGGCGTGCAGCCCCCTGCCGGCCTTGCCGTCGGCGATGGGGGTGACCTTGTCGGCGAAGTTGGGGATCGGGTCGCCGACGGCGACGTCCGCGTTCAGCCCCTTGTCGGCCGAGACGTGGAAAAGCAGGGCGGGCTGCTTGGCCTGGACTTGGGCCTGGGCCGCGCCGGCCAGGATCAAGGAACAGGCCGAGGCCAGGAAAAGCGCCTTGGTCACCTGATGTCACTCCCCAGACAGATCTTGTTGACCCCGTCCTAGCAGCCGTTGGCGACCGCCAGGTTAACCGGTGTCATTGCTTGTATTCCCGGTGATCGCGCTTCCTGACGCCGCCCGCAAGAGGCGAAAGGCCGCGCCCTCGCCCCTTGCGGGCCGGGCCCAAACAAAAAAGGCCCCGTCCTGCGACGGGGCCCTCCTCGTTTCCGGTGAGCGAGACGCTTACCAGGCCTTGCTGAGGGTCACGAAGGCGCGACGCTCGACTTCCAGGCCCGCCGTCTGGCGCTGATGGCCGTCGGTCAGGTTCTGGCCGCTGACCGCCAGGGTGATCCCGTGGTCGAAGGTGCGGGCCACGCGGCCGCCCAGGGTCACGTAGTCCTCAACGCTGACCAGCGCGCCGGTCGACAGATAGGCCTTGTGGTCGCCGGTGTAGTGGAAGAAGCCGTCGGCGGCCCACTGGGCGTTGGCCCAGCCGAACGAGACGTTGGCGCGGGTTTCCGGCGTGGTGGCCGAGAAGGCGGCCAGGCGGACCTGCGGCGAGAAGCCGGCGGCGGCCTCGTCGTCGACGTCGGTGAAGGTCCAGTCGCCGCTCCAGTGGAAGCCGCCCTCGATCTTGCCCGAGGCCGTCAGTTCCACGCCCCACATCTTGCTGTCGCCGATGTTGCGATAGCTGAGCAGCGGCAGGACGCCCGGCGCGGTCGGCATGACGTCGATCTGGCCCGAGGTGGGCTGACCCTTCACGTCCTCGGTCTTCTGGCGGAAGACGCTGACGCCGGCCTTGGCGTCCAGGCCCGGCAGCGGACGCTCGTAACCGATCTCGTAGTTGGTCACGATCGACGGCGCCAGGGTCGGGTTGCCGATCACGCCGACGGTGTACGGGCCGGCCGTGGCGCGCAGCTGCACCGCGCCCAGGTCGACCAGGGTCGGAACCTGTACGCCGCGCGCGGCGGTGAGCTTGAAGGTGTCGGCTTGGGTCGGACGATAGACGGCGCCGAAGTTGTAGGACGCCTTCTTGATCGAGCGGTCCCAGTAGGCGTTGGTCACGGCCGGATAGCCGGCCGGGAACGTGCCTTCACGCGACAGCGAGAGGTCGTCGTAGCGGCCGGCGGCGGTGACGGCCAGCTTGTCGCTGATCGCCCAGTTCCACATGCCCGAGACCGAGACGACCTCGTAGCTCAGCTGGCCGCCGGCCAGCGGGGCGGTGTTGACCTCGTTCTTGCGGTATTCGCCGCCGATGCGGAAGGTGTGCTGCGCGCCGATCTTGAACAGGTCCTGGACGCTGACGACGTCCAGCTTGTTCTCGAAGCGCGCCTGCTGGCTGGCGACCAGTTGCTTGGCGGTCAGGTTGGTCTCGTAGGCCGAGGCCTGCAGCAGGCCCAGCTTGGTGTCCGAGGCCAGGGTGGCCTTGACCGAGGTCGTGACGTACTTGCTGGGCGAGTAGCTGTAGTTGGAGACCGCCTCGCTGACCTGGACGTTCGACCACGAGCCTTCGACCCGCAGTTCGGTCTTCTCGGTCAGCTGGGTGATGGTGTCGAGGTTGGCCGAGACCCGGGCGGGGTCGGTCACCTGGCCGGCCAGGACGGTCGAGCCGGCTCGGCCGTACTCGTCCATCTGGGCCGCGCCGGCCGACAGGCGGGCGAAGAAGCGGTCGCCCAGCTTCACCGACTTGACCACCGACAGTTCGCCGTAGCCGTTCGTGCCGCCGGTCAGGTTGATCGAGCCGGCGCTGTCGAACTTCGGGTTCTGGGTGATGATGTTGACCACGCCGCCCACGGCGTTGAAGCCGAACAGGGCGCTGTTGGGGCCCTTGACGACTTCGATCTGGCGGATTTCCGACAGCTGCACGGGCAGGGTGGCCCAGGCGGTGTAGCCGTAGTGGTCCAGATAGACCTGGCGGCCGTTGATCAGGACCAGCAGGCGCGGAGACATCGCCTGGTCATAGCCGCGGACGCTGACGTCCGAGGCGCCGGCGCCCCAGTTCAGCACGTCCAGGCCGGCCACGCGGCTGAGGATGGTCGGCAGGTCGACGGCGCCCGAGCGCTTGATGTCGTCGGCGGAGATGATCTCCATCGCGACCGGCACTTCGGTCGAGCGCTGGGGCGAGCCCGTGGCGCTGGTGGTGACCGGCTCGTTGAACAGTTGCTCCATCGCGCCGTAGTCGATCGACTGGGCGTGGGCGGCCGTGGCGGCCATGGAGAGGATGAAGGTAGCCGAAACGCCGGCCAGGAGGGTCTTTTTCATGATTGGTTCTCTGGGCTCGGACGGGATCAGACTTCGCGGATCATCATGCGGAAGGCGGCCTTGAAGACCGCGCCCACGGCGGCGGCGGCCGCGCGGTTGACGACGATCTCGACCTTCGGGTCGGCCGACACGCTCATCACGCAGGCGCCGCTGGTGGCGCACGAGGTGTCCGAGCCGATGGTGATGATCTTCTTGGCCTTGGCGGCCGCGCCGACGTTGACGCCGGTGGTGACGTAGAGGGCGGCGACGCCGCTGACGCCCGGGACAGCCGAGGCTTCGACCGGCTTGGCGGTCAGGGTCACGGCGCCGGCGCTCATGCCGCCGCCGATGGCGGCCATCACGGCGTTCTTCTCGGCGACCGAGGCGGGCTTGGACGGATCGAACACGACGCCCAGCACGGCTTTGCCGGTCGGGCCGTTCTCGAGGAAGGTCAGGGCTCGGCCGGCGACCTGCACGTCCTTGGCGGCGTCGGCGTGGGCCACGCTCAGCGGCGCGGCGGCAAGGGCCAGTGCACAGAGCGCGACAACGCCCCGAGTGTTTCTTTTCGACATTCTTGTATCCCCTGCCCGAAATTCTTCCGGGCTTCATGAGGGGGCTGATGTCGCGGGAGGCGTAAACAAGGCCATAACCGGAAATCGGATAACGTCGATATATTCTTATGTAATGTGGCCGACAAAGGCTCTATTACTTCAATACAACCAAGATGTATCTTGTATAGAAGATCACATCACTCGGGAAATACGCATTTAATTGCATCGCATCGCGATGCAACATGTTATTCAACAGTTAAAGCGAAGGCGATCACCCGCGTCCTGGACTTTGGTTTCTGATGAAATGACACGTTCCGCGGACTTCAAATTCTGAAGCCGGGCCAAGCGGAGCCGTTCAATCCTCCGCCAACGGACATTTTGTCGCAGCGCGGCGAAACCCGGCGGCGCGACGCTGGGTCGCAACGTCGCGAGGTTGCATCCGGGCGTGGACAATCTGGGGGAAGTCACGCCGGGCGGACGTTCCGAATCCGCCCACGCCCCAAAACGACATCGGGCGCTCCCGCGATCGCGGAAGCGCCCGAATGAAGTACTGGACCGAAATGCGATCCTAGAAGAAGCGTTCGCCGATGCGTATCGTGTCGCCCGGGGCCACCGTGGTCGACGGCTCCAGCGGCATCTTGGTCTCGGTCGTCTGGCCGTCGTGCTTGATGAAGACCTGCTTCTTCTCGGCCCGGTAGGTGTAGCCGCCGGCGGTCGCCACCGCGTTCAGCACCGTCAGCCCCGAGGTGTAGGGATAGGTGCCCGGCTTCATCACCTCGCCGAGGATGTAGAACGGCCGGAAGTTCAGCACCTCGGCGCTCACCCGCGGCTCGCGCAGGTAGCCGTCGCTCAGGGCCTTCTGGACCGCGTCCTGGAACTCGCGAACGGTCAGGCCCACGGCCTTGACGTCGCCGATCAGCGGCAGCGAGGTCATGCCGCTTCCGCTGACGAAGAACTCGCCCGACAGGGACGGCTCGCCGTAGACGGTGACCCGGATCTTGTCGCCCGAGCCCAGCTTGTAGTCCACGACGCTGGCGTCAATGACGGCGCCGGGCGGCGTCGCGGTTTGCGCCAGAGCAAGCGTCGGCATCGAGACCAGAATACTGGCGAGTAAAACCAGAGCGCTGTTGGCGATCAGTCGCACAATTTTCATTTGGTCGAGTCTCTGAACATACAAGTCCCTCGAATGGCCTCATCGCACGTACACTTGGTCAGGACAAGGTCGGCGATTTAAGGGCGGCGGATCTTTCGTGCATTAAGAATAACGGGCGCCTCGCCGGAAAGCTTGACGGCCGTCAGCACGCCGGTCGCGTAGGCGCCCGTGTCAATATTGATGCGATCCGGGCCTAAAAATGGCGTCTCGCTCGGCGTGTGGCCGTGCACGACCACGCAGCCCAGCCGGTGCGGTTCGGAGAGGAAATCCCCCCGGATCCAGACCAGGTCCTCGGGATCCTGCTGCTCGATCGGCACGCCCGGCCGGACGCCGGCGTGGACGAACAGATAGTCGCCGTAGCGGGCCGACAGCTCCAGGCGGCGCAGGAAGGCCTCGTGCTGCGGCGGGAACTTGCCGCGGAACTCGGCCTGGACGGCCTTCCAGCTCTCGGGGTCCCCACGCCCCGGCGGCGGGGCGACGCCGTAGGAGGCCAGGGTCTCGCCGCCGCCGAATTCCGCCCAGGCGGGGCCGCCCTCCGGGCTCTCCAGGAAGGCCAGCAGGGTCTGCTCGTGATTGCCCAGCAGGAAGCGCGCCTCGAACCGCCCCAGATTCGCCGCCGCCTCGCCCAGGGCGATCAGGCGATCGATCACGCCGCGCGACTCCGGCCCCCGGTCGACATAGTCGCCCACCAGGATCAGCACCGGGACCTGGTCCCGCCCGGAAGCGGCGGCGTCCTGCACGATCAGGTCGAGCAGCTGGTCCAGCAGGTCCAGGTGACCGTGCACGTCCCCGATCGCATAGACGAGCCGCCCTCCGGTGGAGGGCGCCGAAGGCTTCGACTGCGTTTTCGAGGAGAAGAACTTGAAGGGCATTGCCGGATCACTCGCCGCCCGGCGGTCACGGGCGATCATCGGCGGCAACTTGCCCCACACGCCCCGGCCCTTCAACCACCGACAGCGCAAATTAACGCAAGATTTATTGACCTATTTTACGGAAGTTTAACCACGCGGTTTATTGATTCATTATTGTTAATTTCAAGATTACCAAAAGTGTTTAAAGGGAAACAACTGAGTTATTTCGGCGCTAATTTATAGTTTAGAGCCAAATTAACCCCCGCAATTCTTCTGTCGGGGGTCGTTGTGAAGCTGCGACATCTTGTTAAGTACGCGAGTTTGAGCGTGACGGTCTTGGCGGCCGGCATGGCTCATGCCGGCTCGCGGTCCTTCATGCCTCAGGGGGCCGCCGTGTCGGCGCCGCCGGGCTTCCTCGACCTGTGCCGACGCGACAGCGCCGCGTGCGGTCCGGCCGGCGCCCAGGAGACGGCCGCCCTCGCGTCCTCGACGATCCTGGCGACCTCGTCGCTGGGCGGCTGGCGCGGCGGCGTCCCGCACGGGGCCGAAGCCACGGCGGAAACCGACGCGGATGCGCCCGCCCTGATCGCCTTCAGCGAACTGGCGGCCTATCGCCCCGCGATCGACGCCGATTTCGTGGCGGCCGGCGAGATGCGCCCCGCCGCCCCGGCCACGGCCACGGCCCCGGTCGCCCTGGCCGAGGCCTCGGGCCCGCGCCTGGTCGCCAAGGACAAGCTTCGCCTGATCAACATCATCAATCGCGAAGTGAACAAGGACGTCCAGAAGGCCGACGACTTCGATCTCTACGGCCTGCTGGAATACTGGTCCCTGCCCCGGGTCATCGACGGCAAGATGTACGGCGACTGCGAGGACTACGCCCTGGAGAAGCGCCGCCGGCTGATCGCCGCGGGCGTGCCGGCCCAGTCGCTGTCCATGGCCGTCGCCGTCACGGCGCGCGGCGAGAGCCACGCGGTGCTGATCGTCGCCATGGAGAGCGGCGACATGGTGCTGGATAACCTGACGCCCTGGGCCACGCCCTGGCAGGACCTGAACTATCGCTGGGTGGAACGTCAGACCGCCGGCGGTTCCGACTGGGTGTCGATCAGCTGATCCTCGTCCGCCACCGGCGCCTCGCGCGCGAGCACGAACGATGACTTGGAGACGCCGGCCCTCGTGGCCGGCGTTTCGCGTTTCGACCGGAGTCGCGGCGCGGCGACCGCCGCATACGAAAAACGCGCCGACGGATTCGTCGACGCGTTCGAATTAGGTTGATTGTGCGAAGGACCCGCGAGGGTCGCGCGGCGTGCTAGCGCAGCGCGCCGATGATCGCGAAGAGACCGCACCACAGCGCCAGGCTGACCAAGGCGGCCGCGCCCAGACCGATCAGACGCGGAAGCCGGCGCGACTTGGCCGCGCCCAGCGTAGAGCTCGAACGGATATCGATATCAGCCACGATCGTCGGCATTGGTGGATGCTCCTCTTAGCACTGACCCTACAGAAAGCTGGCTAAGAGGCCGTGAACGAACATCCCTTACGCATCTTTATTATATTTTATGGTTAAGCTCCAGTTTATGAGCGACGATGTCGCTGCGGTGCGGTAGGGATACGGCGTTGGCTAGCTTCAGGATCGACACGGCGTCCGGGAGATCGATTAATGACCGGAAGTTTTAATACAGAAGCGTTGCAGCGAGACGGCGTTGATATGGCTCCTCCGGTGGCCACGGACCCTTTTAAGCGGTGCTTCGATATTCTGGTCGCGGGCTTGCTGCTCATCTTCTTCGCGCCGCTGCTGTTGATCGTCGCGGCGATGATCAAGCTTGAGTCCCCCGGGCCCGCCCTTTTCCGGCAGACCCGCGGCGGACTGAACGGTCGCACCTTCACCATCTACAAGCTGCGCTCGATGCGCTGCGAAGAGAACGGCGACAAGGTGGTCCAGGCCCAGCGCCAGGACGATCGCATCACCTTCATCGGCAAGCTCGTGCGCTCGTCCAGCGTCGACGAGCTGCCGCAGCTGCTCAACGTCCTGAAGGGCGACATGTCGCTGGTCGGGCCGCGGCCGCACGCCCAGGCGCACGACCGCTATTACGAGACGCTGATCCCGACCTACAACCTGCGCTTCCAAGCCCGTCCCGGCCTGACCGGCCTGGCCCAGATCCGCGGCCTGCGCGGCGCCACGAACGACATCGAGGACATGGCCAACCGGGTGAAGTCGGACATCGACTACATCGACAGCTGGACCCTGATGTCCGACATCCGGATCATGCTGATGACCATCCCCCACCTCCTGCTGGCCGAGAACGCCTACTGAGGCGTCACGCGCGGCGCAGGGCTCGCGCCCGCGTCGCGCCGTCCACGGACGAGGCCTTCGGCCGCCTGAGCGCCGACCTTCCGCGATCCTCTAGTTCGAAACCCGCGCCTTCGGCGGCGGCGGCGGATGCTGCATCCGCAGGACCGCGATCTGCAGGGCCAGGCCGACGCGGCCGGCGGGATTGCGCAACTGGTTGGCCATCTGGATCAGGGGCTTGGCGTAGGGCACCCGCATCCATTCCGCCCGCAGCTGATAGACCGTCTGTTCGCGCGCGGATTGGCTGAGCACGTCCCAGTGCTCGTAGGCGAACACCGCGCGGCGCGTGAACAGGCTGCTCTGCAGCGGCGCGACGGCGAAGGAGCGTTCCAGCGCCAGGTTCGACGCCGCCTGGTCGCCCCGGGCGGCCTCGATCGCCGCCAGCCGCAGCCAGGCCGAGCCCGAGGCCGGCCGCAGGTCCAGTTCGCGATCGCTCAGACGCTTCAGCGCGGTCAGCCGCGCCGGCGAGGGGGACTGGGCCAGTCCGCGTTCGATGCCGGCCGCCAGGGCCTCGGCGGGCGCGGTCGGCCAGGCCGACAGGTCCCCGCCCAGCTTGGCCGCCAGCAAGGGCGGCGCCGTCAGGAGCGCGGCCAGGCCGACGCCGCCGGCCAGGGCCTGGGCTCCCCAGATCGGCCAGGGCCGCGCCGCGTGGGACGACCCGGGCGTACGGCCGGCGCCCAGCGACACGGCGACGCCCAGGACCATGGCCGCCAGGGCCTGGACCGCCGGGACCTGCAGGGCGAAGTCGGTGATCCCGTGCAGCAGGAACAGCACCGCCCCGCAGACGACGGCGCGCGACCAGGCGCCGACCGCGCCGGGCTGCAGGCCGCGTTTCACGACGGGCGCGATGATCGCGACGAACAGCGCCAGCATGGCCAGGGAGCCGACGACGCCGCCCTCCTCCAGCCATTGCAGATAGAGGTTATGCGTCGCCCGGACGTTGAACAGGGTCGGCAACGAGGCGCTGGTGGTGATCAGCTGGTTGATGCTGACGAAGCTGCCCAGGCCGAAGCCGAACCACGGGCTGGAGAGGAAGGCCTCGTAGTGGGGCGCGAAGATCGCCGCCCGCACGGCGACGTCGCCGTTGGCGAGTTCCAGGCGGTCGGCCAACGGGTTGAAGCTGCGCAGGGCCAGGCCCGCCACGAACAGAACCAGGGCCAGCCCGCCGAGCAGGGTGGCGACCTTCAGCTTCTGCCGCTGGGCGATGGCTTCCCAGACCAGGAACAGCGCGACCGCCACCAGGGTCGCGGCCGCGCCGGCCCGCGACGCCGTCAGCAGCAGGGCCGTGGCCATCACCGCCGCGGCGGCGAGGCTGGCCGTCGCCTCGATGTCACCGCGCATCAGGGCCGACAGCCCCGAAAGCCGGCGCAGCCGGTTGCCCAGGGCGGCGAGGGCCAGCAGCAGGCCGCCGCCGAACACCGTCGCGGCCGTGTTCGGGCTGAGCAGGGTCGCCGTCAGTCGGGGCGCGCCGCGCTGGGCCACATAGTCGACGAAGGCCATGGCCCCGTAGGCGCCGATCACCAGCACCGCGATCCGGAAGAACCAGCGGCCTCTCGGCTCGGAGCTGCCGATGATCCGGGCCGCCAGGAACAGGCAGGCCAGGCCCAGGAACTGGAGGATGTTGAGCAGGACCGCCGAGCGGTCGATCGTCAGGCTGCCGCCGCTCGGCGCGAGGTAGCGCCACACCGGGTGCGGCCCGCCCGGTCCCCAGGGGGTCAGCGGCCAGAGGACGGCGAGGAGCAGGACCAGGAACAGCGACGCCTGGATCCGCAGGCCCGCCAGCCGCCCCACGTCGCGCCGGGCCCAGCCGCAGAGGGCCACCAGGCCCTGCAGGAACAGGGCGTAGACTCCGGAAAACACCGCGGCGGTGGCGACGTCGCTGGCGCCGAACGCCAGCACCGCCAGGAAGACGACCGCCAGCAGGCCGACGATCGCCGCCCGTTCGGACGGGATCAGCTTGCGAGGACGACGGGCCGCGCGGCCTTTGGAGACCGCGCGGCCGGCGACGTCACTCGGCATAGTATTTGCGATAGCTCTTGTAATAGTAGTTCGCGTCGCCGTAGCCGTAGCGGCTCTGGGCCTTCAGATCGACCTGGGTCAGGGCTACGCCGGCCACGAAGATCCCGCGGCCCTTCAGCAGGGACAGGGCCGACAGGATGGCCTTGACCGGGGTCTTCTTCCAGCGCGCCAGCATCACCACGGCGTCCGCCGACGGCGCCAGCACCCGGGTGTCGGCGATGGCCAGCAGCGGCGCGGTGTCCAGCAGCACCAGGTCGAAGCGGCTGCGCAGCTCGGCCAGCAGGCGGTGCATGGCGGGCGAGCCGAACACGTCGCGCGGCGTGTAGGCGGCCTTGGCCAGGGGCAGGATCTTGGCGCCGCTGGCGTCGTCGATCAGCGCCTGGTCGAGGGTCGCCACGCCGTTGAGCACTTCCAGCAGGCCCACGGAGGGCGGCGCCTTCAGGAAGCGGTTGATGGCGCTCTGCCGCAGGTCGCAGTCGACGATGACGACGTTGGAGCCGGCGCTGGCCAGGGTCCGGGCCAGCGAGAAGGTGGTCGTGGTCTTGCCTTCGCCCGGCAGGGACGAGGTGATGGCGATGACCTTGGTCGGCTCGCCGACCTTCGAGAACAGGATCGCGGCGCGCAGCTTGCGGAAGCTTTCCGCGAAGCTGGAGAGCGGCTTGGCCAGGAGGTAGTCGGCCGGGCTGGTCGTGCGCGAGATCTTGGCCTCGGCCGCCGAGCTCAGCAGCGGCACCGAGCCCAGATAGGGCAGGCCCAGTCGGCGTTCGACCTCGTCCTCGGTGAACAGGCCGGCCACCAGGACCTCGGCCAGGACGACCGCGACGGCGCCGGCGCCCAGGGCCATGATCATGCCCAGGGCGAGGTTGAGCGAGGGCTTGGGATAGCTGGGCCGGGTCGGGATCTTGGCCTTCGACACGACGCGGGCGTCGGCCTGCTCGATGCCCTGGTTGGTCGAGGTCTGCTTGAAGCGGGCCAGCAGGGTCTCGTACAGCGTGCGGACCGAGTCGGCCTTCCGCTGCAGCTCGCCCAGGCGGATGCTGGCGCGGTTGTTGCCGGCCAGGGCGCCGCGCGAGGAGGCGACGCTGCCGGCCATCGAGTTCGTGCGCTGACGCGAGACCTGGGCCTTGGCTTCCAGGGCGGAGATGATCCGCCCGATCTCGGCCTGGATCTGGCTGTCGATGTCGGCCAGCTCGCGCTTGGCCTTCAGCAGGTCGGGGTGGCGGTCGCCGTAGCGGCCGGCGAGGTCGGCGACTTCGGCGCTCTTCTCGGCGCGCTGCTTGCGTAGCTGCTGGACGACGGGCGAGGTCAGGGCTTCGCCGACATCCTCGCCGTTGCTGCCGCGGGCCAGCTGGTTGCGGGCCGTGGCCAGGCGCGCGTCGGTTTCGGCCTGTTCGGCGCGAGCGGTCGCGAGTTGGGTGTTGAGGCCCGAGATCTCCTGCTCGGTCAGGGTCGCGCCCTCGGCGCTCAGCAGGTTGTTGGCGATCTTGTACTGCTGGACGGCCGCCTCGGCCTCCTGCAGTTGGTCGCGCAGCTCGGCCACGCGGCCGTCGAGCCACTCGTTGGCGCTCTTGGTCGCGTCGAACTTCGCTTCGAGCTGTTCGGTCAGGTAGAGGTCGGCGAAGGCGTTGGCCAGCTTGGCCGCCTGTGCCGCGTCGGGGTGGGTGTAGTCGATGACGATCAGGTAGGTCAGGCCCGACCGGCGGACCTTCAGGCCCTGCAGGACGTTGTCGACCACCATCTCGGCCCGGCGCTGCTGCTCGATCGGCGAGACCTGGGCGCTCGGCGCCGCCGCCTTCTTCAGGAACGGCAGCAGCGAGCGACCGCCGCGGGCGCCCGGGGCGTAGGGATTGAAATACGGATCCTCGTCGAGGTGCAGCTGCTTGACCACGCGGGCGGCCAGCGACCGGGACCGCAGGACCTCGACCTCGGTGTCGACCACCGAGGAGTCGGCCGGCAGACCGGACAGGACCGCGCTCATGTCGGTGACCTGTTCGGTCCGCACGTCCAGCATGACCTGCGCCGTCGCCGTGTAGCGGGGCGTCTCCTGCAGCGTGTAGAGCATCACCGCGACGACGACGACCAGCGCCACCGCCGCGAAGAGACGAAGCCGCCTACGGAACGTCGCGATCAGGACATTCAGATCAAACGACGCGGTCTCCGCTTCTGGCGCCGAAGCGCTGCGGGTCTCGAAGGCTGAACCGTCCATGGATACTCTCGACAGGCGTCTCCGCTACGGGAGACGTATTTCAGAACTGCAGCGCGATTGAGGCCGCCAACTTGTTGTCCGAGAAGGACGACCCCCGTTGTCCGCCGGACGACTCTTGCTTCAGATAGGTGTACGTAAGGAAAACGCCGACATTGCGATTGATCAGATAAGTCACGCCGGCGCTGGCGCCGGTGCGCTTGTCGTTACGATCGATCGACTGATAGTCGTCCTTGCCGTAGCTGGCTTCCGCCGACAGCAGAACATTACGCAGCAGCTCGTGATCGACCGAGGCCGAGACGTTGTTCGAGATGTAGCCCTGCGACCCCGTCGCGACCGCTTCCTCGATGGTCCGCGAACCGTCGAAGGTGACCGTGGTCAGCTGGGTGGGGAACCACTCGACCTCGGCCTTGGCGCTGACGCCGTCGATGTCGTCGTAGATCGGGAGGTCGTAGCTCTGGTCCATGTAGCCGATCTCGATTTCCCCGCGCACCAGGCTGGAGAGTTCGAAGTTGGCGCCGACGGTGGCCGAGTAGCCGTCCGAATCCCGGCCCGAGGTGGCCAGGTCGTAGTTCTTGGTGTTGCCGACGATCGAGCCGAACAGCGCGGTGTCGGGGCTGACGGCGTATTCCGCCTTCAGGCCGTAGTAGATTTCGTTACGGTCGCGCGCGTCCTGGTCCAGCACGCCGCCGGCGATGTTGCGCACGTCGTCGTAGTTGTAGTTCCGGTCGTTCAGGCGGCCGGTCAGGCGGATGCGGTTGAATTCCTTGACGCCGATCACGCTGCCGGTGACCAGGCTGTATTCGACCGGCGTCGCGGCGGCGAGGGGCGAGGTCGGCGAGGTCCGGGGCTCGGTCCGCTTCTGATACTGCAGCGAGCCGGTGACGTTCGATCCGCGCGTGATGTCCGCGCGACCGTTGACGCCCACCGTGTATTCCTCGGTGTTTTCAGTGTCGAAGTCGGAATAGCGATTGATCGTGGCCGAGGCGAACGCGCCCAGGGCGTGGCGCGACCAGTCCGAACGGATGGCCACTTCCGGCTTCACGCGCCAGATGGTGTCGTCCTGCTCGGCGATCGCCGTGGCGTAGATGTTGTCGTTGCGCTCGACGCTGCCGGTCACGCGCGGATAGACCGTGAAGCCGCCGGCCTTGATGCCCTTGGCTTCGTAGTCCGGGCGCGGACGCTCGCGGACGGTCACGTTGCGGTCCCGCTTGAAGTTCGAGCCCAGGTCCTGGGCGCTCGCGACATGCGGAACGACCAGCATGAAGAACGCCGCCGTGGCAGCGGAAGTCAGAAGTTTCATCGATTAAATCCCCACCTTTTTCGGTCGGCGAAGCCCTCAGGGTCCGCAACAAACACACGCGGACCCGGCTCGAACCGCCGTTGTTAGCCGCCGCAATACGCGGCGATGACGCCGGCGCACGGATCGTAGGCGGCCGTCCCGCCACCACCGCCCGCGCCCGTCAGACCCACCAGGACGCTGACGCCGCCGGCGGCGTTGGTCGACGCCGTGACGGTGGCCGATTGGCCGGTCCTGGACAGTTGGGCGACCACCGCCGGCGCGGCGGCGATCTTGGCGGCCATGTCCGGCGCGACCGCGGCGGCGACCGAAAGGGCCACGCCGGCGCTGATGGTGCCGTCGGCGACCGCCTGGATGAGCGCGTCGGCGATCACTTCGGAAGACGCGCCGCTCAGCGACAGGGCGTTCGAGACCGAAGTCACGATCGCCGCCGTCTTCGCATCCGCGGCCAGGGCCTGGAAGCCGCTCTGGGCGGCCGCGGTGCGGGCCGCGGTGGAAATCACGCCCTGCAGGCTCTGCGCGGTCGCGACGCTGGCGACCTGCGCGAAAGCCACGCCCCCGATCACCGGGGACACAACCATTGCGATATTTACGGCTACAACAACGCCAAATTTACGTGAGAACATGGCGGAGCCCCTCTCGGTATTGAATTTCGCCGGACCATAGTGCCGTGACGGCCAACACTCCAGCACTATTTACGACCAGTTAAGCATCTTGGTGCGCGAAACAGCCTATCCGATGCTTTTTTGACGCATTCCAAGGCAAAAGACCGACGTCAGACTAAACTTGAAGCATTATACAGCGCGAAATTTACCATATCTGCCGACGTTTTGCCTCGTACAGAAGAGCGATGACTCTCCACTGTCCATCAACGGATGTCGGCGTCGTTTGTCTCAACATGCCAAGATGACACCGCTAGCTTGACCATAAGAACCAGGCATCCGGCCACCCGACCCGAAAGTCGGGCGCCCCTGGCGCTCACCTGTCAGGCGAGGGATTTGCTGCACTGCACACTAGCAGAAGCTTTTGAACGTTTCTTGGAAGAACCGCAACAGATCACGAGCCGGTCGTGAAATCGGGAGACGCCTTCCACAAAAGGCGCAATCCCCAAGGCCCAGCGCCGCTTTTCGAGGCGGATGGGCGGCGGCGACACAGGTTTGGGAAGGTGGTGCCGCTTACAGGACTCGAACCTGTGACCCCCTCATTACGAATGAGGTGCTCTACCAGCTGAGCTAAAGCGGCGCGCTTCGTCTCCAGGCCCTTCCCCGGAAAGACGGGAAGCCCGGAAGACACTGGTGTTCCCGGCGCCAAATCACCGACCCGGCGCGAGGAGGGGCCTATTTAGCGGCGCGAGGGCCGCTTGCCAAGCGTCGGCGTGCGCCCGTTTTGCGACGGGGCGCCGGAGCGGGTTGTTCGGGCTCCGGAGACGGGGCCGCGTCGAAGCCGGCGGGGTCGAGTCCCAGCCCGATCCCGGGGTCGTCGGGGATGGGCATCAGCGCCCCGCCGGTCTCGGCCGCTCGGACGAACGGCGTGGATTCGGCGTAGGCCGAGGGCAGCTGCGGCAGCTCGCTCATCGTGCGCTCGCGGCGCTCGAACCGCGGATGGATCAGCTCGCCGGTCTCGGCGTAGCTGACGGTCAGCCGGGCCCAGTCGTCGCGGGCGTAGGCGAAGGCGCGGCCTTCGGGATCCAGGTCCGACCAGTCGGGCTCCTGCGGAGCGGCCACGCCCCGGGCCACCCAGGCGCGGGCCTCGTCGGCCTCGCCGCAGGCATAGGCCACGCGGGCCATCAGGCCGGCGATCCGCGCGGTCAGCTCTTCCTCGGGAAGCAGGCGGGCGGCGGCGCGGGCGGCGATCGGGTCGCCGCCGATCAGGGCGCTCTCGACCTTCAGCAGCCGGCTCTCGCGGGCCTCGGGCTTCAGATTGGCCAGGGACGCCAGGCGGGCGGCGCGCAGCTTGGGGGTCTCGCTGGTCTTCAGGTCGCGATAGGCCAGCCACAGGGCCGGGTGCGGGGCCTGCTTCCAGGCGGTCTCGATCAGGGTCCCGGCCTTGGCGGCCTTGCCGTCGGCGGCCTGCAGTCGGGCGGCCATCACCACGCCGGGCGCGAATTCGGGCTTGAGCCTGGCGGCCTGGGTCGCGAAGTCCAGGGCCTGGGCCAGGACCTTGGGGTCGTCGGAATCCTCGAGGTCGGCGGCCGAGGCGGCCAGCAGGGCCGCGCGGGCCCGCTCGGCCACCAGCGGCGGCACGATCTTGCGGTCCAGGGCGCCGCGCACCAGCTCCAGGGCGGCGGTCCAGTCGCCGGCCTCCAGCCGCGCCTCCAGCAGGGCGCGCCAGGCCCAGCGGGCGGTCTTGGCCAGGCCGTAGGCGGTCTCGGCGTGACGCAGGGCCAGGGCCTTGTCGCCCTCGGCCAGGGCGGTCTGCATCAGGCCGCGCAGCCCGGCCAGGCGCATCTCGGGAAAGCCGAGCATGGCGTTGTAGGCCTGGCGCGCGGCGACGTGGTCGCCGGCCGCCTCGGCGGCCTGGGCGGCCAGGACGCGGACCAGGGCCGGGGCGTCCTCGGCCAGCTCGGACGCCTTCTGGGCCAGGCGGCGCGCCTCGGAACCGTCGCCGGCCGCCACGGCCAGGAAGCCGCGCGACAGGGCCTCGACGCCCTGCTTGCGCTTGGCCTCGGCCCGGGCGCGGGCGGCGCGCTGCGGCGCCTCGACCACCCACAGCAGGCCGCGCCACAGGATGGTGGCCAGGAGGGCGGTGAACAGGGTCAGCAGGGCGGCGGCCGCGGCCGTCATCTCGACGCGCCAGCCCATCCAGTCGAGGCTGGCCGCGCCCGGCTCGCCGGTCAGGGCCACCACCGCCACCGCGATGGCGGCGACCACGAAGAAGACGAACGCCGCCCGGATCATGGAGCCACCGGCGCGGGGGGCGGGACGGCGACCGGCGGCGAATAGGACGGGACCTGGGCGGGCGCCATCGGGGCGTGGCTGGCCTGGACCAGGCCGGCCAAGGCGTCGGCGCGGATCGCGGCGATGTGGCGGTCGATCTCGATCCGGCGCTCGGCGGCGGCGCGCCAGGTCGCCAGCACGGTCTGGGCCGGGACGGGCAGGCTCTCCAGGGTGTTGAGCGCCCCTTCGATGTCGCCCTCGTTCAGCAGCTTCTGCGCCCGCGCCAGGACGGCGTCCGGCTTGTTGCCCTGGGTCGCGCCGACCTGGCGGATCGAGACGACGCTGGACAGGGCGTGCCGCAGCCGGGCCAGGAAGTCGGCGTTGCGGCCGGGGTCGCGGGCGGCGACGGCGGTGCGGCCGGCCAGGGTCTCGAACTCGTCGGCCAGGCCCGCGCGGGTGGGCGCGCCCTGCTGGGCCAGGCGCCCCAGGGTGCGCAGGTCCGGCGACAGGGGCAGGACCCGCTCCATCCCGGCCAGTTCCTCGGTGAAGGGCCGCGCGCCGCGGGCGGCGTCGGCCAGGGTGGCGGCGGCCAGGGCCGCGCCGGCCGCGTCGAGTGCCCGCTGCTGCCCCGTCTCGAGGGCCGACACGCGCCCCTCCAGCTGGGCCACGTCCTCGGACGCCGGCGGCGGGACCGCCGCGACGCTGGGCGCGCCGTAGGACGGCTGGCCCGGCCCGGTCTGGGCGGGCGGGGCGAAGCCGGCGACCGGCTGCTGGGCCGCGGGCGGCGTCTTGGCGCCGGCGAACCAGGTCGGACCGAATCGCGCCAGGGCGGCGCCGGCCGCGACACAGATCAGTCCGAAGGCGATCAGCGCCCAGAAGCCCGGCCCCAGGAGGCGGCGACGCCCATACAGCGCCGGGTCGCGCGGGGCGTCGGATTCAACGGGATCGGTCGCGAGCGTCATGCGCCATTCGTGCCCCACGCCGCCGCGCCGCGCAATGTTCAGCTTAGGACGCGAGCAGGTCCAGCAGCGCGGTTTCGGTCGGGTGCGGCGCGGACGTCACGGAGTCCAGCCGCCCGGTTTGCACGAGCGGCTCGAGCGGCGCGGCCACGGACGGCGACAGGCACAGCGCTCGAAGACTGGGCGCGGGACGCGCTTGCAGCACCCGCGCCAGCTTGCCCGCCGCGCGGGGCGAATGCAGGAGCACCGCCGCCAGGCTTCCCAGCTGGTCCAGGGTCTCCGGCGCCGGGTCGCGCTCGACCGTCTCGTAGACCGCCAAGCGCCGGGCCTTCAGCACCGCCGCCACGAGCGGCGAGATCAGGTCGCCGGCCGGCTCCAAGGCGCCCGGAACCAGCACCTCGCCCCCGATCCCCGACGCCCGCGCCGTGATCAGGGCCGCCAGGGCCCCGACGTCGCCGTCGGCCGAGGCCACCTCGCCGAAGCCGGCCTCGCGCGCGGCGCGGGCGGTGCGCTCGCCGACCGCGAAGACGGGACGGTCGCGGACCGCGCTCAGGCGAGCGAAGGCTTCCACGCCGTTGACGCTGGTGAAGGCCAGGGCCGCCACGCCGTCCAGGTCGACCGACGGCGACAGGGGAACCACCGCCAGCAACGGATCGACCAGCACCGGCAGCGCCATGGCCCGAAGCCGCCCGGCCGTCTCCTCCGCGCCCGGCAGGGCCCGGGTGATCCAGATCCTCGGCGCGGCGATCACCATGCGCCCTAGTCCGTGAGGATCAGGGCCGGACCGCCCTCGGCGCGGACGGCCGCGCCCAGCTCCAGGCCCAGGGCCCGGGCCTCGTCGGCGGCGTCCTCGCTGGACAGCACGACCGAGCCCTCGCGACGGAAGCGCAAGGCGCCGTCCGGGGTCAGGGCCTCGACGATCAGGGCCAGCTTCAGGCCGTCCAGCCGGGCGTGGGCGCCGACCGCCGTGCGGCACGAGCCCTCCAGGGCGTAGAGCGCCCCGCGCTCGGCGGCGACGGCCAGGGTCGTGGCCTGACAGCGCACCGCTTGCAGCCACGGCAAGTCGACGTCCTCGGCGCGGGTCTCGATGACCAGGGCGCCCTGGCCCGGCGCGGGCGGCGCGGCCAGGGGGTCGAGCCAGCTCCGGGTCAGGTGGCCCAGGCCCAGGCGGTTCAGGCCCGACTGGGCCAGCAGGATGGCGTCGGCCTCGCCGCGCTCCAGCTTGGCCAGGCGCGTGTCGACATTGCCGCGCAGCATCACGACCTCCAGGTCGGGCCGCACGTGCAGGGCCTGCGCTTGCCGACGCAGCGAGGCGGTGCCCAGGCGCGCGCCGCGGGGCAGGTCTTCCAGGCGCTCGCAGGTATGGCTGATGAAGGCGTCGCGCGGGTCCTCGCGCTCGGGCGTAGCGGCCAGGACGAGGCCGGGCGGCAGGACGGCCGGCATGTCCTTCAGCGAATGGATGGCGCAGTCGATGCGGCCGTCTAGCAGGGCCTCTTCGATTTCCTTGGTGAACAGGCCCTTGCCGCCGATCTCCATCAGGCGGCGGTCCTGGATGCGGTCGCCGCTGGTGACGATCGGGATCAGCTGGGCGTAGGCCTCGATGTCGCTCACGCCGTCCCAACCCAGGGCCTTGGCGATGCGGGCCTGCATCAGGCCGGATTGGGCCAGCGACAGCTTGGAGCCGCGCGCGCCGATACGGATGGGTTGCCGGGACAAGGTTCGAACGTTACCTGCAAGATCGAAAGACGCCTTCGCTGCTACAGGAGCGGCGAAGCGCCCGCAACCGAATGACCCCCTTAAGGAAAATGGGCCTCACCGTACTCGGACTGGAAACCAGCTGCGACGAGACCGCCGCGTCCGTCGTGCGCCGGGACGAAGACGGCCGCGTTACGGTGCTGTCGTCGATCGTCGGCACCCAGTTCGAACAGCACGCCCCGTTCGGCGGCGTGGTGCCCGAGATCGCCGCCCGCGCCCATGTCGAGGCCATCGACGCGGTGGCGGCCGAGGCGATGCGCGCGGCCGGGATCGGCTTCGACGCCCTGGACGGCGTGGCCGCGACGGCCGGGCCGGGCCTGGTGGGCGGGGTGATGGTGGGCCTGGCGTTCGGCAAGGCCGTGGCCCTGGCCCGCGACCTGCCGCTGGTGGCGGTCAACCACCTGGAGGGCCACGCGGTCTCGGCCCGGCTGGGGGCGTCGATCGACTATCCGTTCCTGCTGCTGCTGGTCTCGGGCGGGCATTGCCAGCTGCTGGAAGTGGCGGGCGTGGGCGCCTGCACGCGCCTGGGCACCACGATCGACGACGCGGCCGGCGAGGCCTTCGACAAGATCGCCAAGAGCCTGGGCCTGCCCTATCCCGGCGGCCCCGCCCTGGAGAAGCTTGCGGCGTCCGGAGACCCTTCGAAATTCGACCTGCCCCGGGCCCTGGTGGGCCGCAAGGACTGCGACTTCTCGTTCTCGGGCCTGAAGACCGCCGCCGCCCGGCTGGCCGAGAAGATCCCAGATGATCAGGCTGGCGCGCAGCAGCGCGCCGACCTGGCCGCCTCGGTCCAGTTCGCCATCGCCCGCCAGCTGTCCGAGCGCACCGACCGGGCGATGAAGGCCTATGCCGAGCGCCATCCGGGCCAGGTCCTGCGCTTCGTCGTGGCCGGCGGGGTGGCGGCCAACGGCGCGGTGCGCGCGGCCCTGCAGAAGAACTGCGCCGACAACGGCTTCACCTTCGACGCCCCGCCCCTGGCCTATTGCACCGACAACGCCGCCATGATCGCCCTGGCCGGGGCCGAGCGGCTGGCGGTCGGGATCTCCGACGATCTGGACGCCGTGGCGCGTCCGCGTTGGCCGTTGGACGAGGCGGCGGCGTTATCCAATCCGAGCAACAGTTTCGGTCGCAAGGGAGCCAAGGCATGACCTTTCAGCACGTCGGCGTCGTGGGCGCCGGAGCCTGGGGCACGGCCCTGGCCCAGGTCGCCGCCCGGGCCGGCCTGAAGGTCTCGATCCAGGCGCGCGAGCCCGAGGTGGTCGAGGCGATCAACACGAGGCGCGAGAACAGCGTCTTCCTGCCCGGCATCGCCATCGAGCCGTCGGTGACCGCCGTGGCCGACATGGCCGGCCTGGCCGACTGCGACCTGATCCTGGCCGTGCCGCCGGCCCAGCACCTGCGCTCGGCCATGGCCGCCCTGAAGCCGCACCTGAAGCCCGGCGTCCCGGTGGTGCTGTGCTCCAAGGGCGTCGAGCAGGGCTCGCTGAAGCTGATGACCGAGGTGGCGGCCGAGGCCCTGCCGGGCGTGGCCATCGCCGTGCTGTCGGGGCCCAGCTTCGCCGCCGAGGTGGCCAAGGGCCTGCCCGCCGCCGCCACCCTGGCCTGCGAGGACGAGACGCTGGGCAAGCAGATCGTCGAGGCGATCGCCATCCCGACCTTCCGTCCCTACTGGGCCGCCGACGTGATCGGGGCCGAGGCCGGCGGGGCGGTGAAGAACGTCCTGGCCATCGCCTGCGGCATCTCCGAGGGCAAGGGCCTGGGCCGCAACGCCCACGCCGCCCTGATCACCCGCGGCTTCGCCGAACTGACCCGCCTGGCCGTGGCGGCCGGCGGCAAGGCCGAGACCGTCGCGGGCCTGTGCGGCCTGGGCGACCTGGTCCTGACCTGCTCCAGCAGCCAGTCGCGCAACATGAGCGTCGGCCTGGCCCTGGGCGGCGGCCAGACCCTGGAACAGGCCCTGGCCGGCAAGGTCTCGGTGGCCGAAGGCGTCGCCTCGGCCCCCGCCGTGCGCGCCCTGGCCCGCAAGCTGGGCGTCGAGACCCCGATCTGCGAGGCCGTCGCCGCCATCCTGGCCGGCGAGGTCGATGTCGACAGCGCCATCCTGGGCCTGCTGTCGCGGCCTCTGAAGGCCGAAGCCTAGGACGACACAGGGGACACACACTCACCCCACGATCCCCGATCATCTTGCAAGGACAGACGCGTGAGTGTGTGTCCCCACCTTCATCCCGAAAGGATCCGCCCATGCCGCTGTTCGCCATCGTCTGCCGGGACAAGCCCGACGCGCTCGAGACCCGCCTGGCCACCCGGCCCGAGCATCTGGAATACCTGGCGCAGTCCAAGGTCCTGAAGCTGGCCGGCGCCCTGCTGGGCGACGACGGCAATCCGGTGGGCTCGATCCTGATCGTCGAGGCCGACGACATCTCGGCCGCCCAGGCCCAGGCCGACAACGACCCCTACACCAAGGCCGACATCTTCGAGAGCGTCACGATCAATCCGTGGCGGCTGGCGGTGGGGTCGCTCTAACTTCCCTGGCAATAAAGGTTGTCATCCCGGAAACGCGAAGCGTTGTCCGGGACCCAGGTGAACCGCACCGCTTCCGCCCAGTCCCCTGGGTCCCGGACAGCCCCTCCGGGGCTTCCGGGATGACAACGGGTGGGGGAATCTTGAACGAGCCCATGTCACGAACCGACCCCGACAATCCGGCCCGCCCCGCGCCCGGGACCGTGCTGTGCCCGCTGGACGAGATCGCCTCGCCCGGCGCGCGGGGCTTCCGGTTCCGCGCCGACGACGCGGTGTTCGCCGGCTTCGTGGTCCGGCGCGGCGAGGCCGTGGTGGGCTATGTCGACAGCTGCCCGCACGCCGGCTGGCCGCTGGCCGGGCCGAACGGGCGGTTCCTGACCCGCGAGAACGACCTGATCCTCTGCGCCGGCCACGCGGCCCTGTTCCGGATCGAGGACGGGGCGATGGTGGCCGGTCCCTGCCAGGACGTCGCCCTGACGCCCTGGCCGGTGCGGGTGGTGGACGGCGCCGTCGTCACCGCCTGAGCGAACGCCGGTCGCCAAACGCTGCGGCCAAGGTTAGGGTCCGCGCCACAGGGGGCGCGCCATGGACATCATTCTGCTGCAGCCGGGCGATCCGGACATCGTCTACGCCCCGGCCAATCCCAGGATCGACGGCCTGCCCGCCGCCGTGATCGGCGGCTTCGATCCCAGCCTGTGCGTCCAGCTGACCGCCTTCGGCCAGGACCTGAAGGCCCCCGCCTCCACGACAGCGCCGCCGGCCACGACGTTCACCGTGGTCAAGCCGGTCGATATCCTGTCGGTGAAGCTCTACGAGTTCTGCCTGCGGGCCAGACCCCTGGGCGAAGGTCACGACCGTCCCACCTGGCTGCATCGGGTGAGCAACGGCGTCCTGGCGCTCAGCATCGCCCTGCGCGACGCGGTGATCGCCGACATCCAGCTGCAGGGCCAGGCCGACGGCTCGACCGTCGAGCGCCTGACCCTGGCCCCCTCGGAGATGCTGTGGACCTACAACACGCCGGGCAGGGGCTCGCTGCACACCGGCTGGAGCACCCTGCAGAATCGGCCGATCGCCAGCTTCACCTGACCGTTCCTTAACCCCTTGGGCTTACGGTCCCCGCCGACGCAAACGGGGAAGCCGCGCCATGGCCGACGGGTCCAATCCGAATTTCGACGCCGCCCTGACCGACGCCGAGGACGCGCGCGGGGCCGGCGACAAGCTGCGCTCGCTGACCAAGATCAACCCGCGCTTCGCCGCCACCCTGGCCCGCACGATGCTGGCCAGGCGCGACCACGCCGTGGTCGAGGCCTTCAACGCCCACAGCGAGACGGTCGGCTACGAGTTCACCTCGGGCTGGGCCTCGAACAACATCCCGTTCGTGACCCCGCTGCTGCGCGACTTCGCGGCCAAGCGCGGCGACGCGGCCATCCGCTACCTGGAGATCGGGGCCTATGAGGGCCGCAACCTGGCCTTCATGGACTGGCTGATCCCCGGGCGCCTGGACGTGACCGTGATCGATCCCTGGTTCGACGAAGCCCTGAACCCGGAAGAGAAGTACCACGCGGTCGAGCCGCGCTTCCGCCGCAACATGGCCAAGACCGGCTTCCGGTCGATGACGGCCCACAAGGGCTTCTCGACCTACGAGCTGCCCAGGATGCTGGCCGCCGGCGAGCAGTTCGACCTGATCTATGTCGACGGCAGCCACACGGCCCTGGCCGTGCTGATCGACCTGTGCTTCTGCGCCAGCCTTCTGAGCGTGGGCGGCATGGTGGTGCTGGACGACTACTGGCACGACATCAGCGAGATCGGCGGCCCGGGCGTGAAGCAGGCCACCGACCAGTTCTTCAACGCCTTCGGCCGCTATTTCGAGATCACCGCCGTATACCGCCAGGTGGCGCTGACGAAGATCGCGGAAATCCCGCGGTAGATACGATTGGGGACAGGCGCATGCGCCTGTCCCCATCCGCGACCTAGACCCGCGCCTCCGCCGAGAACTCCGCCAGATCCTCGATCAGCGACTTGGCCGCCTGGGCCACCAGCGCCCCGCCCTTCTCGGGCGTGGCCTGGGCGGGGTCCGAGCCCATGCGGCCGTCTGCGTAGCGGGCACGGAAGTCCAGGGCCTCGCGGATCGGGCCGGTCGGCGCGATCCTCGGCGAATAGTCGACGGTCTTGATGGTGTCGGGATAGCCCCACTGGGTCACCGCGATCTCCGACGGCGTCGCATGGCTGCCGTGGCCGGTCGGGAACTGCTGGTTGGCCAGGCCCATCACGCCCTTCAGGTCCCACCAGTTCTTCAGCTTCAGGGCGAAGGGCGCGCGTTCCTTGCGGAAGCTGTACTCGGCGTAGATTTCCGAGAACGCCGCCTCGATCGAGGCCACGTTGCCGCCGTGCCCGTTCAGGAAATAGATCTTCTCGAAGCCGTGGGCGCCCAGCGAGCGCACCCAGTCGCCGATCGCGGCGATGAAGGTCGAGGGCCGCAGGAAGATGGTGCCCGGGAAGGCCAGGTGATGCTGGGCCATGCCGACATTGAAGGTCGGGGCCACCAGCACCGTGTCCGAAAGCTTCGAAGCCTCGTGCGAGATGATCTCCGGGCACAGCCAGTCGGTGCCCAGGAGGCCCGTGGGACCGTGCTGCTCGTTGGACCCGATCGGCACCACCACCGTCTTCGAGGTCGCCAGGTAAGCCTCGATCTCGGGCCAGGTCGAAAGGGCGAGCAGCATGACTGGAAACTCCGCGAGAAATCCTGGGCGGCGCTGGGGAGGGCGCGCGCCTACAAACTGAGGACGGCTTTACGCCCATCCCCGGGTGAAGCCGACCCCATTCTTGCGGCCAGGAGAGACAGCCATGACGCTCAAGCTCGGCGACATCGCGCCCGACTTCACCCAGGACACCACCGAGGGCCCGATCCACTTCCACGACTGGGCCGACGGCAAGTGGGTGGTGCTGTTCTCCCACCCCAAGGACTTCACCCCGGTCTGCACCACCGAGCTGGGAACCGTGGCGCGCCTGAAGCCTGAATTCGACAAACGCGGCGTCAAGGTGATCGGCCTGTCGGTCGACCCGGTGGAGAACCACGCCAAGTGGGCCGCCGACATCGCCGAGACGCAGGGGACCGCCCCGAACTTCCCGATGATCGGCGACACCGACCTGAAGGTCTCCAAGCTCTACGGCATGCTGCCGGCCGACACAGCGGGCGGCTCGGACGGCCGGACCGCCGCCAACAACGCCACGGTGCGCAACGTCTTCATCATCGCGCCCGACAAGACCATCAAGCTGATCCTGGTCTATCCGATGACCACGGGCCGCAACTTCGACGAGATCCTGCGGGTCATCGACTCCATGCAGCTGACCGCCGCCCACAAGGTGGCCACGCCCGCCGACTGGAAGCAGGGCCAGGACGTGATCATCGTGCCCGCCGTCAGCGACGAGGACGCCAAGACGCTGTTCCCGGCGGGTTGGACCACCCACAAGCCCTATCTGCGGACGACCAAGCAGCCGGGGTGAGGCATGCACCCAGGCCCTCCCCCTCTGGGGGAGGCGATCGCGAAGCGATCGGTGGGGGGATAGTGCCGAGCGGCCGGATCACTCCCCCCTCCGTCGGCTTCGCCGACACCTCCCCCACAGGGGGAGGACCTGAACAGGCTGAAAAACACTATTGGTCTTCTTGCTTCCGCCACACCGCCGCGCATAACTCCGCCGCAACAAGCCTAAGGGAGTAGACGGCGTGAGCGACGGACAGGTTTTTCCGGTTCCCGACGACTGGGCGGGCAAGGCCCATATCGACGCCGCCGGCTATGAGGCCGCGCTGGCGCGGATCGAGGCCGACCCCGAGGGCTATTGGCGCGACCTGGCCGGGCGGCTGGACTGGATCCAGGCCCCGACGAAGATCAAGGACGTCTCCTACGCCAAGGACGACTTCCGCATCCACTGGTACGCCGACGGCGTGCTGAACGTCAGCGCCAACTGCATCGACCGCCACCTGCCGCACCGCAAGGACGACGTGGCCCTGGTGTTCGAGGGCGACGAGCCGGGCGTTTCGTTCAAGGTCACCTACGGCGAGCTGCACGAGCAGGTCTGCCGGATGGCCAACGTGCTGAAGGCCGAGGGCGTCCAGAAGGGCGACCGGGTCACCATCTACCTGCCGATGATCCCGCTGGCGGCCGTGGCCATGCTGGCCTGCGCGCGGATCGGGGCGATCCACTCGGTGGTGTTCGGCGGCTTCTCGCCGGACTCGATCGCCGGCCGCATCCAGGACTGCGCCTCGCGGTTCGTGATCACCGCCGACGAGGGCCGTCGCGGCGGCAAGCGCGTGCCGCTGAAGGCCAATATCGACAAGGCCCTGGAGCACTGCCCCTGGGTGGGCAAGGTGCTGATGGTGCGCTGGACGGGCGCGGACGTGCCGCTGGTCCACGGCCGCGACATCGTCTGGGACGACGTCAAGGACACCGTCTCGGCCGCTTGCGAGCCCGAGCCGATGAACGCCGAGGACCCGCTGTTCATCCTCTACACCTCCGGCTCGACAGGGAAGCCCAAGGGCGTGCTGCACACCACCGGCGGCTACCTGGCCTGGGCCAGCTGGACCCACGAGGTCGTGTTCGACTACCGCCCCGGAGAGGTCTTCTGGTGCACCGCCGACGTCGGCTGGGTCACCGGCCACAGCTACGTCGTCTACGGCCCGCTGGCCAACGGCGGGACCAGCCTGATCTTCGAGGGCGTGCCCAACTATCCGACCCCCGCCCGCTTCTGGGAGGTGGTCGACAAGCACAAGGTCGAGATCTTCTACACCGCCCCCACGGCCCTGCGCGCCCTGATGCGCGAGGGCGACGACTGGGTGACCAGGAACGACCTTTCGTCCCTGCGCCTGCTGGGCAGCGTCGGCGAGCCGATCAATCCGGAAGCCTGGCTCTGGTACCACCGCGTGGTCGGCAAGGACCGCCTGCCGATCGTCGACACCTGGTGGCAGACCGAGACCGGCGGCATCCTCGTGTCGCCCCTGCCCGGCGCCACGGCCCTGAAGCCCGGCTCGGCCACCAAGCCCCTGCCGGGCGTCAAGCTCCAGCTGGTCGACGCCGAGGGCAAGGTCCTGGAGGGGGCGACCGAGGGCAACCTGGTCATCACCGACAGCTGGCCGGGCCAGATGCGCACGGTCTACGGCGACCATGGCCGCTTCTTCGACACCTACTTCTCGGCCTATCCGGGCAAGTACTTCACCGGCGACGGCTGCCGCCGCGACGCCGACGGCTACTACTGGATCACCGGCCGGGTCGACGATGTGATCAACGTCTCGGGCCACCGCCTGGGCACGGCCGAGATCGAGAGCGCCCTGGTCGCCCACGACACCGTCGCCGAGGCGGCCGTGGTCGGCTATCCGCACGACATCAAGGGCCAGGGCGTCTACGCCTACGTCACCCTGAAGGCGGGCGTCGAGGCCACCGACCAGTTGCGCAAGGACCTGATCCTCTGGGTGCGCCAGGAGATCGGGCCGTTCGCCGCCCCGGACGTCCTGCAGTGGGCGCCGGGCCTGCCCAAGACCCGCTCGGGCAAGATCATGCGCCGCATCCTGCGCAAGATCGCCGAGAACGAGCTGGGCAGCCTGGGCGACACCTCGACCCTGGCCGACCCGTCGGTGGTCGACGACCTGGTGAAAAATAGGGCCAAGGCCTGATGCGCTAGGGCGGGAAACTCGGCTAGGCTCGGCCCATGCTTGGCCGAGCCTCCGTCGTCGCGTTCCTCGTCCTGGCGGCCCCCGCGGCCGCCATGGCGCGGGACAACAGGGCCCAGGAGCCCAACCCCGACTGGCTGCACAAGATCGAGAGCGGCGAGGTCGCGCTGGAGGCCCACACCGACCCCAGCGGCCGGGGCGGTCAGGTGCGGGCGATGATCGACATCGCCGCCCCGCCGGAGACGGTCTGGGCCGCCATCCTCGACTGCGACCGGGCCGCCCGCATGACCCCCAGCGTCAAGAGCTGCCGGGTGCTGTCGCGCGACGCCGGCGACCGGGTGGAACTGCGCGAGCACGTGGTCAAGTGGAGCTTCCTGCTGCCGGCCCTGCACTCGACCTCGCGCCTGACCCTGGAGCCCTATCGGCGGATCACGTTCCGCTGCGAGGCGGGCGACATCAAGGACTGCGAGGGCCAGTGGCTTCTGGAGCCGCGCGAGGGCGGCAAGGCCACCCGCGTGACCTATGAGAACCGGGCCACCGCGCCCTTCGGCCTGCCCAACGGCGTGACGACCATGGCCATGCGCCGCGACGTGCCCGCCGCCCTGCGGGCCCTGCGCCGCGAGAGCGTGGCGGCGGCGCGATGAGTCCAGAAGACGTGGGAGCGCCCGACGCGCCCATCCCTGACGCGCTGTGGCTGTTCGACGGCGTCTGCAACCTGTGCTCGGGCTCGGTCCGGGCGGTGCTGGCCATCGACCGCAAGGGCCTGATCCGCTTCACCCCGATCCAGTCGGCCTACGGGCGGCGGCTGGCCCTGGAGCACGGCATCGACCCGGACCAGCCGACCAGCTTCCTGTTCCTCGATCGCGGCCTGGCGCTGGAGAAGAGCGCGGCGGTGCTGGCCCTGCTGCGCCGACTGGGCTGGCCCTGGTCGTGGCTGGCGGTCGTCGGCGTCCTGCCGAGGTCCTGGCTGGACGGCGCCTACGACTGGCTGGCCGCCAACCGCTACCGGCTGATGGGCAAGCGCTCGACCTGCATGCTGCCCACGCCCGAGCAGAAGGCCCGCTTCGTGCTGGAGCCCCCTCTTCGATGAAGACGACGTCATGACCGCCGGGTCCAGACGCATCGTCCTGGTCGGCGCCAGCGGCGTCTTCGGCCGACGCCTGGCGGCGATGATCGCCCGCTGGCCGGACATCGTCCTGGTGCTGGCGGCCCGCGACCTGTCCCGGCTGGAAGCCGTGGCCGCCGACCTGGCCGCAACCAGGCCCGCCGCGAGGATCGAGCTCGCCCGCCTGGATCGCCTGGACCCCAGGGGCCTGCCGGCCCTGGCCCCGTGGGCGGTGATCGACGCCGCCGGACCGTTCCAGGGCCAGGACCACGCCTTCCCTCGCGCCGTGCTGGCGGCCCGCGCCCACTATGTCGACCTGGCCGACGCCCGCGACTTCGTGGCCGGCTTCCCGGCGGCGCTGGACGACGCGGCGCGCGCCGCCGGACGCTGGGCGATCACCGGCGCCAGCTCGACCCCGGCCCTCAGCCACGCCGCGCTGGACGTCCTGACCGCCGGCTGGACCCGGATCGACCGGGTGGAAGCCGCGATCTCACCGGGCGCGCGAGCTCCCCGAGGACTCTCGGTGGTCCGCGCCATCCTGGCCTGGGCCGGGGCGCCGGTGCGGGTGTTCGCCCAGGGGCGCTGGACCACCCGCCCCGGCTGGAGCGGCCCGCGCCGCACCGCCTTCCCGGGCCTGGGCCGACGCTGGTCCAGCCTGGCCGAAACGCCCGACCTCGACCTGCTGCCCTCCCGCTTCCACGTCCGCCGCGACGCGGTCTTCCGGGCCGGGCTGGAGCTGCCCGTCCTGCACCTGGGCCTGTGGGCGCTGAGCGGGCTTCGGCGGATGCGCCTGGTCTCGACGCTCGAGCCCCTGGCGGTCCTGCTCAGCGGGGCGGCGGGCCTGGTCGCGCCGCTGGGCTCGGACCGCGGCGGCATGGTGGTCGAGGCCGAGGGACTGGACGCGGACGGCGTCCATCGCCTGGCGCGCTGGGGCCTGTGGGCCGAGGCCGGCGCGGGGCCGCACACCCCGGCCGCCCCCGCGGCGGCGGTCCTGCGGGCCCTGCTCGACGGCCGCCTGGGTCAGCCCCGCGCCGCGCCCTGCGTCGGCCTGGTCGACCTCGACGCCGTCCTGCGCCCGCTGCGCGACCTGCCGATCCGCACCGGGCTGGAGCGCCAGCGCCCGGACGCGCCGGGCCTCTTCCCCCGCCTGCTGGGCGAGGCCTGGCCGGTCCTGCCCGAGGGCGTCCGCCACGCCCATGCCGGCGTCGCGCCCGTCACCCTGACCGGACAGGCCCGAGGCCGCGGCGCGCCCGGCCTGCCCGCCCTCGTCCGCCGGCTGCAGGGCATGCCGCCGGCCGGCCTGCACGCGACGAGGGTGACGATCGCGCCGACGGACGGCGGCGAGCGCTGGACCCGCCGGTTCGGCGACCGCACCTTCGGCTCGGTGATCCGGCCGACCCGGGGCGATCCCTGGACCTTCGAGGAGACCGTCGCGCCCCTGACCTTCCGGTTCACCGCCGCGCCCTATCCGGGCGGCTTCTCGTGGATCTTCGACGGCTGGCGGGCGGGGCCCCTTCCCCTGCCCCGCGCCTGGGCGCCGCGCGTCCGGGCCCGGACCTTCGCGCGCGACGGCGTCTACCGCTTCCGGGTCCTGGTCGCCCACCCGTGGCTGGGCGTGATCTTCGGCTATGCCGGGCGCCTGGACGCGCGGTTGAGTCCGCCGGGCGATGCTCGCGCTTCATGACAAGACGGTAATCTTGGCACCCCGCAGCCGGATGCTAGGGTCGCGCCTTGCCGTTTCCGGAGCGCCGTCCCTCATGATCCGTCCCGCCGCCAAGGCCGCCCTCGTCGCGCTGGCCCTCTCGACCACCGCCCTTTCCCCGCTGGCCCACGCCCAGGCCCCCGCGAGCGCCCCCATGGCCACCGGCGTGGCCGTGCCGCCGATCGTCTACAAGCAGCGGACCCTGGCCAACGGCCTGAAGGTCTACACCTCGCGCGACGCGACCACGCCGAACGTGACGGTGCAGGTCTGGTACGGGGTGGGCAGCAAGGACGACCCCGAGGGCCGGTCCGGCTTCGCGCACCTCTTCGAACACCTGATGTTCAAGTCGACGCGCAACATGCCCAACGAGTTCTTCGACCGGCTGACCGAGGACGTGGGCGGGTTCAACAACGCCTCCACCTACGACGACTTCACCAACTATTACGAGGTCGTGCCGGCCAACCACCTGCAGCGGCTGCTGTGGGCCGAGAGCGAGCGCCTGGGTTCGCTGGTCATCGACGAGGCGGTGTTCAAGTCCGAGCGCGACGTGGTCAAGGAGGAGCTGCGCCAGCGGGTGCTGGCCAATCCCTACGGCCGCTTCTTCGCCCTGAACATCACCAAGGCCTCGTTCGACAAGCACCCCTACCATCGCCCGGGCATCGGCTCGATCGAGGAGCTGGACGCGGCCACGGTCGACGACGTGCGCGCCTTCCACCAGGAATACTACCGCCCCGACAACGCCGCCCTGATCGTGGTCGGCAATTTCGACGAGGCGCAGCTGAACGCCTGGATCGACCAGTATTTCGCGCCGCTGAAGGTCCCCGCCGCGCCGATCAAACAGGTGACCGTGGTCGAGCCGGCCCGCACCGCCTCCAAGGTCGTCACCACCTACGGTCCCAACGTGCCGCTGCCGGCCGTGGCCATGACCTGGCTGGCCCCGGCCGCCGCCGATCCGGACGTCCCCGCCCTGGCGGTGCTGGACGCCGTCCTGTCGGCCGGCAAGTCGTCGCGGCTCTATGACAGCCTGGTCTACGACCAGAAGATCGCCCAGCAGATCTTCTCGTCCGCGCCCAGCAACGCCCAGCCGGGCCTGTTCTACGTCGGCGCCGTCATGGCCGGCGGCAAGACGGTCGAGCAGGGCGAGGCGTCGCTGAGCGCCCAGGTCGCCAAGCTGCGCACGACCCCGCCCACCGAGGCCGAGCTGGCCGAGGCCAAGGCCGGACTGCTGGCCGACGCCGTGCGCGGCCGCGAGACCATCGACGGCCGCGCCTTCGCGCTTGGATATGCCCTGCGCACCGAGGGCGACGCCGAGCGGGCCAACACCGACCTGGCCGCCCTGCAGGCGGTGACCGCCGCCGACGTCCAGCGCGTGGCCGCCAAGTACCTGGCCGACGACCGCAAGGTGACGGTCCGCTACCTGCCGGAATCGGCCAAGCCGGCCGGCGCGCCCGACCCGTTCCCCGCCCCGCCGAAGGTGGCCTCGGTGACCTACAGCGGGCCGGTCACCGCCCTGGCGCCGGAAGGGCAGCGCGTGGCTCCGCCCGCCCCCGGCGCGCCGGTGTCGCCGGTCCTGCCCGCGCCGGTCGAGAAGACCCTGGCCAACGGCCTGCGGGTGATCGTCGCCAAGTCCAGCGACCTGCCGCTGATCACCGCCGACCTGACCGTGCGCGGCGGCTCGGGCTCGGACCCGGCCGGCCTGGCGGGCGTCTCGGCCATGACCGCCGAGCTGCTGACCGAGGGCACCAAGACCCGCACCGCCACCCAGGTGGCCGCCGCCACCGAGGCCCTGGGCGCCAATCTGGAGGCCGGCTCGGGCTGGGAGGCCTCGTCCCTGACCCTCAGCGTCATCGCCGACAAGGCCCCGCAGGGCCTGGCGATCATGGCCGACGTCGCCCAGAACCCGACCTTCAAGGCCGACGAGCTGGAGCGCGTGAAGACCGAGGCCCTGGACGGCCTGTCGGTCAGCTACCAGCGGCCCGGGGCCGTGGCCGGCTTCGTCGTGCCCACCGTGATCTACGCCGGCTCGGGCTTCGGCCATGTGGCGGGCGGCACGCCCGACTCGCTGCCGAAGATCCAGCGCGACGCCCTGGTCAAGACCCACGCCGCCAACTGGCGCCCGGACAACGCCATCCTGGTGCTGACCGGCGACCTCACGCCCGAACAGGGCTTCGCCTTGGCGCAAGACGCGTTCGGCGGCTGGGCCAAGCCCGCCGGTCCGCCGCCGGCCCCGGTCAAGGGTCCGACCGGCTACACCGCCAAGAACGTCATCATCGACCTGCCCGGCACCGGCCAGGCCGCGGTCACGGTGACCAAGCCGGCCATCCTGCGCGCCGACCCGCGCTACTACGCCGGCCTGGTGGCCAACGGCGTGCTGGGCGGCGGCTACTCGTCGCGCCTGAACCAGGAGATCCGCATCAAGCGCGGCCTGTCGTACGGCGCCGGCTCCAGCCTGTCGCCGCGCGCGGCCATCGGCGGCTTCTCGGCCAGCGTCCAGACCAAGAACGAGTCCGCCGCCCAGGTGGTGGGGCTGGTCAAGGGCGAGCTGACCCGCCTGGCCGCCGAACCGGCCTCGAGCGCCGAGCTGGCGGCCCGCAAGTCGGTGCTGGTCGGCGACTTCGGCCGCGACCTGGGCACCTCGGGCGGTCTGGCCGACATCCTGGGCAACCTGGCGATCTACGGCGTGCCGCTGAACGAGATCCAGGCCTATACGGGCAAGGTCGAGGCGGTCAGCGCCGCCGACGTCCAGGCCTTCTCCAAGGCCGTGCTCGACCCGGCCCAGGCCAGCGTGATCGTGGTCGGCGACGCCAAGACCATGGGCGCCGACGTCAGGACGGCCCTGCCCGGCGCCGTGCAGATCCCGATCGACCAGCTGGACCTGGACAGCCCGACGCTGAAGAAGGCTCCGACGCCGAAGAAGGCAAAGTAGCCCCTAAGCCCGGTGGGGACACGCCAAGGGCATGTCCCCACCGGGCGGCTCGGGCTATGGAGGCTTCGGGGGGCAACGCGTTCGGAGCACCAGATGAGCGACCACACCAGCATCCCCGAACCAACCGACCAGATGGCCTCGCCGTCGTACCGGCTGGCGGCGCTGGACCAGGACTTCCTGCTGGGCGAATCCATGCGGGGCGTGCGGTTCCTGCTGGAGTTCGCCAAGGCCGACGAGGCGCTCAAGGCCTGGGGCGTGCGCTCTACCATCGTGGTGTTCGGCAGCGCCCGGGTGCGCGAGGACGGGCCCGGAACCCAGGCCCGCTGGTACGCCGAGGCCCGGCGCTTCGGCCGCATCGCCTCCGAGCGCGGCGGGGCCATCCACGCCAGCGACGGGGTGCGCGACAACGTCATCGCCACGGGCGGCGGCCCCGGCGTGATGGAGGCGGCCAACCGCGGGGCCTTCGACGCCGGCGCCCCCTCGGTGGGCTTCAACATCACCCTGCCGCACGAGCAGCGGCCCAATCCCTACGCCACGCCGGACCTGTCGTTCCGCTTCCACTACTTCGCCATGCGCAAGATGCACCTGGCGATGCGGGCCAACGCCCTGGTGGTGTTCCCCGGCGGCTTCGGCACCTTCGACGAGCTGTTCGAGATCCTGACCCTGCGCCAGACCGACAAGGCGCCGCGCATCCCCATCGTGCTGTTCGACGAGGCCTATTGGCGCTCGGTGGTCAATCTCGACGCCCTGGTCGAGCACGGCATGATCAACGCCGCCGACCTGGAGCTCTTCCGCTTCGCCGAGAGCGCCGAGACGGTATGGTCCAGCCTGCTGGCCTGCGGGCTCAAGCCCGGCGAGTCCATCGAGCTGGAGCCGGAACAGGCTCCTGCGGCGGAGCCCGCGACGACATGACCGAGGTCCCATGACAGACATCGACGTCGCCATCATCGGCGCCGGCGCCGCCGGCCTGTCCGCCGCCCGGACCCTGGCGTCCGCGCCGCTGAACGTGGTGGTGCTGGAGGCCCGGGACCGGATCGGCGGCCGGGCCCATACCGAGACCCTGGCCGGCCTGCGCCTGGACCTGGGCTGCGAGTGGCTGCATTCGGCCGACCACAACCCCCTGGTCGCGCCGATCGCCGGCTCGGGCCTGACCATCGACAAGACCCCGCCGCCGTGGGCCAGCCCCCAGGCCACGCCCACCCTGACCGCCGAGGAGCGCCAGGCCTACGGCGCGGCCTTCGCGGCGTTCGACGAACGGGTGGAGGCCGCGGCCTGCGAGCCGGAGGACCGGCCGGCCTCGGACCTGCTGGAGCCCGGCGGGCGCTGGAACCCGCTGCTGAACGCCTTCAGCAGCTACTACAACGGCGAGGCCTTCGACCTGGTCTCGGTCAAGGACTACGCCGCCTACGACGACAGCGAGGTCAACTGGCGGGTGGCCGAGGGTTATGGGACGGGCATCACCGGCCTGGCGCCCCAGGGCGTGCGCTTCGTCGGCGGCTGCCCCGTCTCGCTGCTGCGCCACGACGGGCCGCGCCTGAGGCTGGAGACGCCCAAGGGCGTGGTCCAGGCCCGGGCGGCCGTCATCTGCGTCCCCACGGCCGTCCTGGCGGCCGGAGGCCTGCGCATCCTGCCCGAGCTTCCCGCCAAGCTGGCCGCCGCCGAGGGCCTGCCGCTGGGCGTGGCCGACAAGGTGTTCCTGAAGCTGGACGAGCCCGAGGCCTTCGCGGCCGAGTCCATGGTCTATGGCGCGCCCGACCGTACGGCGACGGGCGCCTATCACCTGCGCCCGCTGGGGCGGCCGATCATCGAGGCGTTCTTCGGCGGGGCCCACGCCCGCGCCCTCGAGGCCGAGGGTCCGGGCGCGTCGGCCGCCTTCGCGATCGAGGAACTGGTCGGCGTCTACGGCTCGGGCCTGCGGAGCCGGGTGTCGGTGCTCGCCAAGACCGCCTGGGCGTCCGATCCCTGGGCCGGCGGCTCCTACTCCCACGCCCTGCCCGGCCGGGCCGGCGAGCGCGCCGTCCTGGCCGCGCCGGTGGACGGCCGGCTGTTCTTCGCCGGCGAGGCCTGCTCGCCCCATGCGTTCTCGACGGCCCACGGGGCGTGGGAGACCGGGGAACGGGCGGCGCGGGAGGTGCTGGCGGCGTTGGGGGTCTAAAACTCGAACCTCCGCTCATCCCGGCGAATGCCGGGACCCAGATCCCATAGCGATGTGGCGAGTTGGAAGAACTCAGCGCTTATGGCGTCAGCCTCAAAGCCATTCCATCTGGGTCCCGGCATTCGCCGGGATGAGCGGATCAAAGAGTCTAGCCCTTCTTCGCCAGCAAATCCCGGATCTCGGTCAGCAGCTTCTCCTCCGGCGTCGGCGCCGGCGGCGCTTCGGGCGCGGGGTCGCCGGCCTCGGCGCGGCGGATCTGGTTGACCAGCTTGACCAGCAGGAACACCACCAGCGCCACGATCAGGAACTGGATCACGGTGTTGATGAAGGCGCCGTACTGGATCGCCACCAGCTCGACCGTTTCGGTCGCCGGGTTCTCGGGCCTGAGCACCCACTGCAGCTTCGAAAAGTCCAGCCCGCCGGTCGCCAGGCCGATGGGGGGCATGATCACGCCGTCGACCAGGCTCTTGACGATCGAGTTGAAGGCCGCGCCGATGATCACGCCGACGGCCAGATCGATGACGTTGCCGCGCGCGATGAATTCGCGGAATTCCTTGACGATGCTCATGCCGAACCTCTTCCGACTGGGGGTCGGAAGAGCTGAACGCGTTCGCCTCCGGGGGTCAAGCGCCCGGGGATCGGCTCGTGGGGGTCTATTCGTCGGCGTTCAGGCGGCCGCGCAGTTCCTTGCCGCTCTTGAAGAACGGCACATGCTTGGCGCGCACGTCGACGGTCTCGCCGGTGCGGGGGTTGCGGCCGGCGCGGGCCGGGCGCGAGCGCACCGAAAGGGCGCCGAAGCCCCGGAGCTCCACGCGGCCCCCTTCTTCCAGCGCACCGATCATGCGTTCGAGAATGACGCCGACGACGCGCTCGACATCCTTCTGGGTCAGGTGCGGATTCTCGTTCGCGAGCCTGGCGATGAGTTCGGACTTGATCATCGATATCCCCGACGCGCCAAAGCAGCCCTAGGGGGAGAGGGCCCGACGCGCGTGCGACCTTTGCCCAAGCAAGCCTGAGTCTTCAAGGGGAAAGCTTGCCTAACGCGGGCTTTTGAGTCGGGCAGGCGACAGGCCACGACGACCTCAAAGCCCCTTCGGCGCCCGGACGATCTTGGCTTCCGACGCCGCCTTGCGCAGCTGCCGGTTGGTCTCTTCGGCCGCGGCGAACGGGATTTCCCGGACCTGGCTGGAGGTCGTCCGCTCGAACCGGGCGACACCGCCGGACAGCACGCTGGTCTGGAGGCTGCGGGCGCCGCCGATCGTCTCGTCGCTGTTGGGGCCCTTGACGCTGAACCCCGCACCGGCGCGCGGCACGACGATCTCGGTCACCGTCCGCGAGAAGGTCGGATAGGCCACGGCGTAGGGCGCCTCGCTGTTCGGCCCCGGCTCGCGGCGCGGCAGGGCCTTGGCCTGGCCGTCGCCCGTGCCCGGGATATGGAACTCGCGCACGCCCAGGTCGTCGTTGAGGCGCCAGTCCAAGGTCGCGTCGCCCGTGAGGGTCAGGGTCATGGTCCCGTCGTCGGCGCGAGCCCAGTCGACGGTCTTGAACTCGATCCAGCTGAGGCCCGAGGACAGGCCCTGCTTGAGGGCGCGCTCGACGTCGGGGCGACTGGCGGCCTCGGTCACCCGCGCCATCGACCGCGCGGCGTCGCCGCGGACGATCATGGTCATCTTGGTGGGGGCCGGCGCGTCGAGGCCGGCCGAGGCGTCGATGCGCAAGGTCAGGTCGCTGTCCGGCGCGGTCAGCGGCGGCTGCTCGATCTCGACCAGGCCGGTCCCGCTCGCCTGGATGGGCAAGCCCCAACGATAGCCGGGCGGGCGCAGGGTCGAAAGGCCGCCGCGGTCTCCCGTGCGGGTGCCGTCCAGCCAGTAGACCGCGCCGTCGATGCGGGCCCGCACCAGGACGTGGTTGAACTGGGCGGCGCTGGGCGTGCGCTGGTCCAGGCCGTCGCCGCCGCCCGTCGACACCAGCACCGGCTCGGCCTGGACGCCCAGCTCGCGCAGCAGGGCCAAGAGCAGGGCAGTCTTGGCCTTGCAGTCACCGAACCGCCGCGACCAGGTCAGGTCGGCCGGGGTGGGGCGATAGCCGCCGTCGCCCATGCCCAGGAACAGGTAGCGGGTCTTGTCCTCGACCAGCTGCAGGGCGGCGAAGGCCCTGACCTTGGGGTCCTGGCTGGCGGCGGCGATCGCGGCCGCCTCGGCCTTGAGGGGCGAGTCGGCCGACAGGGTCGAGGCCTCGGCGAACAGCGGCGCCATGCGGGCCGAGATCTCGTCCCAGCTTCGGAAGGTCGAGGCCTCCAGCTGGCCCACGCGCAGGAACCGCGTCGGCGCGCCGACCGGCGGCTTGGGCGCGGTGGCGTTGGCGACGTCGACCAGCAGCTCGCGGGTCTTGCCGCTGGCCAGGACCTTGGGCTCGGGGAAGCCGGGCAGCAGCTTCCAGGCCATCGGCACGCCGTCGGGCCAGATCAGCCGCACGCGATAGCGCGAGGCCACGCCGGACCAGGCCATGCGTTCGGAATCGTTGCTGGCGCCGCCGAACAGCGGCTCGCTGTGCTTGAGGCTGTAGGACCAGTCGACGACGTCGCCGACCTGCAGGTCGTTGAGCTGGATGCTGGCGGTCATCCGCCCGTCCAGCATGGCCCGCTCCATGTTCTTCTCGCGCCGCAGGACCAGCACGTCCTTGCCGCCCTTGAGCAGGTCAATCGTCTGCCCGTTCCGCACGATGGACAGGCCGTGAAGGGTCAGGGTTTCGCGGTCGGGATCCCAGGTCATGGACCGCGAGCCCGACGAGGCCAGGCCCTCGGGCTTGGTGATCCGCACGACCCGGCGGTTGTAGTAGGTGATCCCCTGGGCGTCGGCGAAGGCATGGTTGTCGTCCAGCAGGGTCTGGATGGCCGGCGGCGGGGTCTCGTCCGGCGCGGCGGGGATCGGGGCCGGCTGCACCCACTTGGCCGGCGGGGCGTAGATCGGCTTGTCGTCCGCCAGGGCCGAGCCCGCGCCGAACAGACCCCAGGCGAGGATCGCGGCCGCGGCCGCCAAGGATTTCAGCACGACGACGCCCCCAAAGCCACGCGGCGCGTACGCGCGCACCACAACCTTAAGCCGTCGTAGCAAGCTTGCGGGCAAAAGAAAACGGCGGCCGGATCGCTCCGGCCGCCGTCTCTAAGCTCTAGTCTTCGCAGGTAAGCGAAGCTTAGTCCTTGGTGGCCCGCTCGCGCAGGGCCGCGCCCAGGATGTCGCCCAGCGAAGCGCCGGAGTCCGACGAGCCGAACTGCTCGATGGCTTCCTTCTCTTCGGCCATTTCCAGCGACTTGATCGACATCGAGACGCGGCGAGCCGCCTTGTCGATGTTGGTGATCTGAGCGTCGACGCGGTCACCCACGGCGAAGCGCTCGGGGCGCTGTTCCTGACGGTCGCGCGACAGGTCCGACTTGCGGATGAACGCGGTCATCTGGGCGTCGTCCTCGCCGAAGCGCACTTCGATGCCGCCGGTCGTGACTTCGGTCACGGTGACGGTCACGGTCTGGCCCTTGCGGTAGGTGTCGCCCGACATCGGATCGCCGCCCAGCTGCTTGATGCCCAGCGAGATGCGTTCCTTCTCGACGTCGACGTCCAGGACCTTGGCCTTGACGATGTCGCCCTTCTTGTAGCGGGCCATGGCTTCTTCGCCCGACGCGCTCCAGTCGATGTCCGACAGGTGCACCATGCCGTCGATGTCGTTGTCGAGGCCGATGAACAGACCGAATTCGGTCGCGTTCTTGACTTCGCCTTCGACTGTCGAGCCGACCGGGTGGGTTTCCAGGAAGGAATCCCACGGGTTGGCCAGGGCCTGCTTCAGGCCCAGCGAAACGCGGCGCTTGGACGGATCGACGTCCAGCACGACCACGTCGACTTCCTGCGAGGTCGAGACGATCTTGCCGGGGTGGACGTTCTTCTTGGTCCAGGACATTTCCGAGACGTGCACCAGGCCTTCAACGCCGGCTTCCAGCTCCACGAAGGCGCCGTAGTCGGTGATGTTGGTGATGCGGCCCGTGAACTTGGCGCCGACCGGGTACTTGGCTTCAACGCCATCCCACGGATCCGACTGCAGCTGCTTCATGCCGAGGCTGATGCGCTGGGTGTCCGGGTTGATCTTGACGATCTGGACCTTCACGGTGTCGCCCACGGCGAGCACTTGGCTCGGGTGATTGACGCGCTTCCAGCTCATGTCGGTGACGTGCAGCAGGCCGTCGATGCCGCCCAGGTCTACGAACGCACCGTAGTCGGTGATGTTCTTTACGACGCCTTCGCGGATTTCACCCTCTTGCAGCTGCGACACCAGTTCGGTGCGCTGCTCGGCGCGGGCTTCTTCCAGGATGGCGCGACGCGAGACGACGATGTTGCCGCGCGGACGGTCCATCTTGAGGATGGCGAAGGGCTGTTCCTTGCCCATGAGCGGGCCGACGTCGCGCACCGGGCGGATGTCGACTTGCGAGCCGGGCAGGAAGGCCGAGGCGCCGCCCAGGTCGACGGTGAAGCCGCCCTTGACGCGGCCGACGATGGCGCCGAGCACGGGTTCGTTCTTGGCGTAGACGCCTTCCAGACGGGTCCAGGCTTCTTCGCGCTTGGCCTTTTCGCGGCTGATGACCGCTTCGCCCAGGGCGTTTTCGAGGCGTTCCAGGAAGACTTCGACGGTGTCGCCGACCTTCACGGTGGCCTTGCCGGTCTCGTCGACGCCGAATTCCTTCAGCTGGACGCGGCCTTCGGTCTTCAGACCGACGTCGATGATCGCGAAGTCCTTCTCGATCCCAACGACCTTGCCCTTGACGACGGTGCCTTCAGCGAAGTCGCGGCCGCCCATGGAGTCGTTGAGGAGCGCTTCGAAATCGTCGCGCGTGGGGTTGAAGCTCATATCGTCAGCCATGCTGATCTTTGGTCTCTAGGTTGTGGGAAGCCCTGCGGTGAGCGCCGTCGGAGGACGGTTCTCGGGATTCCGGGTTGTGAGATTTTTCGGATGCGAACCGCCGTGTCCTGAACGGCGGCGAGGCGGGCGGTGGATTAGCCCTTGGGGTTTCCCCACCGGGCGCGCGCCGCCTCGACGATGCGGCGGGCCGCATCGAAGGTCTGGGATATAGTCATTTCCGACGTATCAAGCAAGACGGCGTCGGGAGCCTGCGTCATCGGCGCGCTGGCCCGGCCGCCGTCGCGCTCGTCGCGTTTCCGGATATCGGCCAGGATCTCGTCGAAGGTCACGGCCTCGCCCTGGCCGACCAGCTGCTTCCAGCGGCGGTCGGCGCGGACCTCGGGGCTGGCGGTGACGAACAGCTTGGCCGGGGCCTCGGGGGCGATGACCGTGCCGATGTCGCGGCCGTCGATGACGCTGCCGGGCTCGCGCAGGGCGAAGTCGCGCTGCAGGTCGAACAGGGCCTTGCGCACGCCGGGATGCACGGCCACCCGGCTGGCGGCCTCGCCGGCGTGGCGGGTGCGCACGGCCGGGTTCTCCAGCTCGGCCAGCGCCAGACCGCGCGCCGCCGCCTCGGCCTGGACCGCGTCGTCGAGATCGCCGTCCGCGTCCAGCAGGCGTACGCCCACGGCGCGGTAGAGCAGGCCGGTGTCCAGCATCGGATAGCCGTAGAGCTCGGCCAGGCGCGAGGCGACCGTGCCCTTGCCCGAGGCGGCGGGACCGTCGACGGCGATGACGAAAGCCATCGCCCTAGGCCTCGGCGATCGAGCCGCCCAGGCCGCGCATCAGCTCGGCGAAACCGGGGAAGCTGGTGGCGATCATGCCGGGCTCGTCGATCTCGACGGGTTCCTGCGCGGCCATGCCCAGGATCAGGTGGCTCATGGCGATGCGGTGATCGCCGTGGGTGATCACCTTGCCGCCGCCGCGCACCGGATGGTTGGCGCGGGCCGTGCCGATGACGGTCATGCCCTCGGGCTCTTCCTCGACGGTGACGCCGCAGGCCTTCAGGCCCGCCGCGGTCAGGGCGATGCGGTCGCTTTCCTTGACGCGCATCTCGCCGATGCCGCGCATGACGGTCGAACCCTCGGCGAAGGCCGCGGCCACCGCCAGGATCGGATATTCGTCGATCATCGCCGGCGCGCGCTCGGGCGGCACGACGACGCCCTTCATGTCCGGGGAGTAGCGGGCGGTGATGTCGCCCACCTGCTCGCCGCTGGACTCGCGGACGTTCGCGATCACCAGGTCTGCGCCCATCTCCTGCAGCGTCGTGAACAGGCCCGTGCGCAGCTCGTTGAGCATCACGCCCTCGACCGTCACTTCCGAGCCGGGGACGATCAGGCCGGCCACCAGCGGGAAGGCCGCCGATGACGGGTCGCCCGGCACGGCCACGTGGGTTCCGGTCAGCTTCTGTCCGGCGGGCAGGCGGATGTGGCGCACACCGTCGCGATCCTCGACGATCACCTCGGCCCCGAAGGCCCGCAGCATGCGCTCGGTGTGGTCGCGGGTGGCCTCCGGCTCGATCACCTCGACCCCGCCCTCGGCGTGCAGGCCGGCCAGCAGCACGGCCGACTTCACCTGGGCCGAGGCCATCGGCAGCTTGTAGGACAGCCCGCGCAGGTTGCCGCCCTTCAGGGTCAGCGGCAGGCGGCCCTTGTCGCGGCCCAGCCAGGTGGCGCCCATGCGGGCCAGCGGGTCCAGGACCCGGCCCATCGGCCGGCCGCGCAGGGAATTGTCGCCGGTGAAGGTGGCGCACAGCGGGAACCCCGCCGCCGCGCCCATGATCAGGCGCACGCCGGTGCCGGCGTTGCCGCAGTCGACCACGTCCGACGGCTCGACGAAGCCGCCCTGGCCCTCGATCCGCCAGCGACCCACGCCCTCCTGCTCGACCCGCGCGCCGAAGTGACGCATGGCCTGGGCGGTCGCCAGGACGTCGGCGCCCTCCAGCAGACCCTCGACCGTGGTGGTGCCCGACGCCAGGGCGCCCAGGATCATCGAACGGTGCGAAATCGACTTGTCACCGGGGGCCCGAACGGTTCCACGCAAGGCTCCGCCGGGCGTGCTCTTCAGTCCAGCCGTCGTCATGCCGAAACCGGCTCCTTGGTCATGGTGGTTTTCGCGAGGGGTTTGCTTTTGACAGCGGCCCCTCGTCATGGCAAGTGACCGGCCGCTTTTCCCATCTGGATCAAAGGGTCGCCGCCTTGGCCAATCCCGAATTGGGCGCAAAACAGATTTGCCCCAACTGCCAATCGAAGTTCTACGATCTGAACCGCCGCCCGGCCGTGTGCCCCAAATGCGGCGAGACGTTCGATCCTGAAGAGGCCCTGAAGTCGCGCCGCGTGCGCGCCCGCGCCGTCACGCCGGACTACGACGCCGACGACGAGAAGGAAGTCGTCGCGCCGAAGGAGGTCGACGGCTACGAGGACGAGGTCGATGAGACCCCGGAAATCGACGAGGCCGCCGAGGAAGTCGTCGAGACCGACGACGACGACAGCGATCCCACCGTCGCGCCGGCTCCGGGCGGCGACGACCTGGGCGTCGACTTCTCGGAAGACGAGGATCTCGCCGAGGACGAAGCCGACGACGTTCCGTTCCTCGAGGACGAAGACGACGAAGACGTCCTCGACGACGAAATCGAAGGTCTGCCGGGCGCGGACGACGACGACTGAGGTCGTCCGCCCTCTTCGGAAAATTGATCGAACAACGGTCCGAAAAATTTTCCGAAAAAAGTTCGCCGGGAGGGTTGATCCAAAAATCCTCCCGGCATAGGTTCCGCGCCTCTTCGGGGGCCACCCACTCGGAACCGCCGGAGAAACTGAGGAATACCAACGCTTCCCGCCGGGAAAACTTGGGAAAACCTTGGGGCTATAGCTCAGCTGGTAGAGCGCTTGAATGGCATTCAAGAGGTCAGCGGTTCGACTCCGCTTAGCTCCACCAAAGCGGCCGCTTCCCTAAAGGGAGCGGCCGTTTCCATGTCCGGCGCCCGGTTCGGCGGCGAAATCGCGGACGCAACCTTCCCGACAAAAAACGACTCCGCCCTGCATCGGTTTACCGGTCAGAGTGCTTCCGTGTTCGGAGGCCTGTTCATGCGACCCATCAAACCGTTTTCCCGCCCCGCCCTCGCCGCCGCGATCCTGTTCGTGGCGGGTCCCGCCCTGGCCCAGACCGAGCCGTCCAAGGTCCAGCAGATCGGAGAGGACGCCTCGAAGGTGGCCGCCTCGCCGCTCAAGGACGTGGGCGTGATCAAGGACAAGATCCCGCAGGTGCTGATCGACGCCCGCAAGGACGCCTACGCCCTGCCCTCGCCGCTCAGCTGCAAGACGATCTTCGATGCGGTCGACGCCTTGGACGCGGAACTGCAGCCCGACCTCGACGCCGAATCCACCAAGCTCAAAACCGGCATGTCGGCGACCGAGATCGGCGAGACGGTGGTCCATGGCCTCACCCCGCTGCGTTCCTGGGTCCGCAAGCTGAGCGGGGCCGAGAAGAACGCCAACGAGGTCCAGGCGGCGATCCTGGCCGGCTCGATCCGGCGCGGCTACCTGAAGGGCGTGGGCCTGCAGATGCACTGCAAGCCGCCGGCGGCCCCGCTGGGCGTGACCCTGCCGGCGGCGGCGAAGCCCGCGGCCAAGCCGAAGAAGCGCTGAGCATTTTTATCCGCTCATCCCGGCGAATGCCGGGACCCAGATGGAATGGCTTTGAGGCGGGTTCCTCGAACGGTGAGCCCTTCCAATCAGTCACACCGCTATTGGATCTGGGTCCCGGCATTCGCCGGGATGAGCGGATTTAGGCGTTCACCCGCCCCACAGCCTCAACGCCTCCTCGGCCACCACGTCCGGATATTCCTCCGGCCAGAACAGCTTGGCCTTGGGCAGGCGGCGCACGCCCTTGGCGTTCGGCAGGATCGCGGCCAGGTAGTCGGGGCTGCGCTTGTCGAAGATGTCGTCGGCCATGCCCCAGACGATGCGGGTCGGGACCGCGCACCGCCGCAGGGACGCCTCGATCCCCGCCAGGGGATTGGGGTCCAGCCCCAGGGTGTAGGCGTTGACCAGGGCCTTGCTGGCCGCCGTGGCGACCAGCGGGCCGAAATACATGGCGATCGCCGCGTCGGTGGGCTGGCTGGGGTCGGAGAAGCACATGCCGCCGAAGCCTTCCGGCGAACGCGCCAGCTTGGGGTCCTTGAACCACGGGACCAGCCACTGGTCGGGATAGGTCCCCTCCCGCGCCAGGGCCAGCACCGGCTGCAGGGCCGGCGGCGGACTGTCGGGCTCGACGTCGCAATTGGTCAGCAGCAGGGTGCGGACTCGTTGCGGGAAGCGGGTGACGAAGATCTGGGCCACCGCCCCGCCGCTGTCGTTGGCCACCAGGTCGACCGCGGCGATCTTCAGGGCGTCGAGGAAGGCCGCCAGCATGTCGGCCTGGTCGGACGGCGTCACGCCCTGGCCCGGGGCCACGCGGGTGAAGCCCAGGCCCAGGGAGTCCGGCGCGATGCAGCGGCGATGCGGCGACAGGCGATCGAAGGCGCCCCGCCATTGGAAGCCGTTCAGCGGGAAGCCGTGCAGGAACAGGGCGACCGGCCCGGCCCCGCGCTCGACATAGGCGATATCGCCGAACTTGGTGGGCAGGTGGCGGCGGTCGGCGTTCCAGGCGCGGGCGGCCTTGGCGTCGTCCTCGGCGCGGGGCGGGGCGCCTTCGGCCCAGGCCGCGCCGGCGTCGGCGCCGGCTGCGGCCAAGGTCGCCAGGCCCGTCGCGGCGGTCAGGAACTGTCGTCTTTGCATGGTCCGATCCTTTGGGCGGGAGCGCGGCGGCTCCGGTTCGCTGAAGGACTAGGAGCGCCGGATCACCGGCTCCATGACCTGGCAGGTTATGGCGATCATGCCCCGGCCGGTTAGAGTGAGGTTATGAACACCATGACCTCGCCCCCGCCCCGCTCCGCTCCCGCCGGGACCGAACACCCGCTGGGCGACCTGCTGCGCCAGTGGCGCGCCGCCCGGCGGATGAGCCAGATGGACCTGGCGCTGGAGGCCGGGATCTCGACCCGCCACCTCAGCTATGTGGAAACCGGCAAGGCCCGGCCCAGCCGCGAGCTGGTCGCCCTGCTGGCCGGGGCGCTGGACATGCCCATGCGCGACCGCAACGCCCTGCTGGTGGTGGCCGGCTACGCGCCCGGCTATCGCGAGACCCCGCTGTCGGACCCGCAGATGGCGCTGATGCGCCGGGCCATCGACTGCATCCTGGCCCAGCACGAGCCCTATCCCGCCTTCGTGGTGAACCGGCACTGGGACGTGCTGATGACCAGCCAGGGCCTGCTGCGGGTGTTCGGCTGGCTGCGCGACGGGGCCCAGCCGCACGGCAACATCATGCGCCAGGTCTTCGACCCGGCCGACATGCGGCCCTTTGTCGAGAACTGGGAGGAGGTGGCGGGCGACCTGATCGGCCACCTGCATCACGAGGCGGCCACCGACAAGACGTCCCGCGCCCTGCTGGACGAGGTGCTGGCCTATCCCGACGTACCGGCCCGCTGGGAGCACCGCGAACTGGGGGCCACGCCCCTGCCGCTGATGACCGTCACCTTCCGCAAGGGCGACCGGCGCCTGACCTTCTTCTCGACCCTGACCACCTTCGGCACCTCGCGCGACATCACGCTGGAGGAACTGCGGATCGAGTGCATGTACCCGGCCGACGACGAGACGGCGGCCTTCTGCCGAAGCCTGGCGGAAAAGGACGCCTAGGCCCCGATACAACCTCTGGCGCCGAACTTGTTGCGTTCGCCCCGACAGGAGGACGAGCGATGGACATCAGCGTCACCGGCGGGGCGACCGCCGACCTGTGGGCCTTCCTGCGCGAAAACCGGGTCTCGCTCCCGAAAGCCTACGATATCGCCGGCGGGGCTATGCAGCTCGCGGTCAAGGACCAGGTGTTCAAGGCGTTCGACGCCGACCAGGACGGCAAGGTCTCGGCGGACGAGATCGCCAAGCTCGGCAATAACGGCCAGGACAAGCTTGCCGACAAGCAGGCCCTGGTCTCGGCGTTCGACCGCAACGGCGACGGCGCCCTGGACGTCGGCGAGTTCGGCGCGTCCAGGCTGCTGGACCGCGAGAACCTGCAGACCCTGCTGGGCGTCCAGGACGAAAAGGGCGTCGCGGGCTGGCTGGTCTCGCGCGCGGACGCCGACGGCGACGGCGCGCTGTCCCTCGACGAATACGCCGCCGTCGCCTCGACCAGGGTCGGCCCCGGCCGGATCGGCGCTGACGGCAAGGCGGTCTGGGACCCGGTCGAGAAGGTCAACGCCGACAGGTTCGGCTGGACCGACGCCGACAAGGACGGACGCCTGTCCGTCGATGAGCTGGCGGCCAAGCTGGCCGCGGCGCCGGAAATCCGCCGGATCGGCGACTCCGGCCAGGCCGTCGGCGTCCTGAGCGCGGCGGCCGACGGCGATGGCGACGGCGGCGTGTCTGCCGGGGAACTGGCGGCGGCGGCCAAGGCCCAGGATCTCGACACGGGGCCCGTCGACGACCTGATGCGATCGGCCGATCGCGACGGCGACGCGAAGCTGTCCGTCGACGAACTGCGCTCGGCTGTCCAGGCGCAGCCGCGGCTCTTCAAGCTGGGCGCGGCCGACGACCCCGGAGCGCCGACGGCCGGTGAGATCCTGCTGGCCCGCCTGCTGCGGTCGACCATGGACAGCCTCAGCGACCGCACGGCCTCCGAACTGGGCGGCGCCCTGAACCGGACGGCCTAGGCCCCGCGCGCCACGAACCAGCCGTTACGGAAGCCCTGATCGGCCTTGCCGTAGGTGAAGGCCTCGCCTTCGGGCGTGGTGAAGCGGCCGCCGGCGGCGGCCAGGATGGCGTGGCCGGCGGCGGTGTCCCATTCCATGGTCGGCCCGTGGCGCGGATAGATGTCGGCCGCGCCCTCGGCGATGCGGACCAGCTTGATCGAGCTGTCCATCGGGGCGCGCAGCGAGAAGCCGTACTGGGCCGCCAGCTCGGCCGCCCGCTCTTCCTTCATGGTGTGGCTGACCAGGGCCAGGGCCTGGCCCTCGGGCCACGACCGGGCCTGGACCCGGGTCTCGGCGCCGCCGGGAGCCTCGCGCTTGAGCACGCCCTGCGCCGAAGTGAACCAGACCTCGCCGGTGGCCGGGGCGCAGATCGCGCCGGCCACGGGAACACCGTGGTCGATCAGGCCGATATTGACCGTGAAGTTGGGATCGCCGCGCACGAAGGCCTTGGTGCCGTCGACCGGGTCGACCAGGAAGAAGCGCGGGCCGACGGACTCGGGCGTGCCGAACTCGCTGGCGTGCTCCTCCGAGATCGCGGTGATGTCCGGGAAACGCTCGGCCAGCCGGGCCAGGATCAGCCGCTCGCCGGCCTTGTCGGCCTCGGTCACCGGGCTCTCGTCGGCCTTTCGGACCACGTCCAGCTCGGTGCGCCAGAACGGCAGGATGACCTCGGCCGCCGCCTCGACGATCGTCGCCAGGTCGCGGCCGTAGTCGGCCAGGTTGGTGTAGCTCATTCAGCTTCCCCGAGGGTCGTCGCCGACAAAGACCAGGGCGACGCGCGTCGCGTCGATGGTGTGCTTGCCGGCGTCTTCGAAATTGACGGTCACGCGATGGCCGATCACCGACTGCACCTGGCCCAGGCCCCAGTCGGGGCGGTCCGGATGGCGCACGAGGACGCCGGGTTCGATGAAGGGATCCATGACGGGCCCCTGATAGGCCGCCGAACCCCGGTAAACCAGCCCCCGTTTCGTCCGGTGGCGTTTGCCAAACCGCCAAATCACGCCAAAGATCGCGCCATGACCGACGCCGCCGCCCCTGCCGCTCCCGCTGACGCTCCCGAGCTGAACGTCAACGGCCCCGACTTCGCCGCCCTGGTGGCCGCGCGCCTCTGTCACGACTTCATCAGCCCGGCCAGCGCCATCGTCTCGGGCCTGGACCTGCTGGAAGACCCCTCGGCCCAGGACATGCGCGAGGACGCCATGAGCCTGATCTCGTCCAGCGCCCGCAAGCTGGCCGATCTGCTGCAGTTCACGCGGGTGGCGTTCGGCGCCTCCGCCTCGGCCGAGAACTTCGACTCCCGCGAGCTGGAGAAGCTGGCCCAGGGCGTGTTCGCCCACGTGCGCCCGACGCTGGAGTGGGCGATCCCGCCGTCGACCATGAACAAGGCCAGCGCCCGCGCCATCCTCAACATCGCCCAGATCGCCGCCAGCGCCCTGCCGGCCGGCGGCAAGGCGACGCTGCGGGCCGTGGTCACGGGCGACCGGGTGGCGATCACCGCCGACGCCGCCGGCCCGCGCGCCCGCCTTCGTCCCGAAATCCTGGCCGGCCTGAAGGGCGAACCCCTGGCCGAGGGCCTGGGCGGCCCCTGGGTGCAGGCGGCCTATCTGAACGCCCTGGTCCGGGCGGCCGGCGGCCAGATCGGCGTCGAGTTGGGCGAGGACCAGGTCACCCTGGCCGCCTGGGTCCCCGCCTGATCTTTTTCCAGCGATAATCCCTGCGGAACGGCCCCGCCGTCACCGCTCCTTAACACCCTCGGCGGCAAGCTGGGGGGATTGGAGTGGAGCGTGCCGTGAAGACCTGTCTCGTCGTCGACGACAGCCGGGTGATCCGCAAAGTCGCCCGGCGCGTCCTGGAAGACATAGGCTTCGAGATCGCCGAGGCCGCGGATGGCTTGGAAGCCCTGGCCTGGTGCCGGGCCGCGATGCCTGACGCCGTGCTCCTGGACTGGAACATGCCGGTGATGAACGGGATCGAGTTCCTGCGCCATCTGCGCCAGGAGCCGGGCGGACAGGGTCCGACCGTGGTCTTCTGCACCGTCGAGAACAAGATCGAGGCCATCCGCGAGGCGCTGGACGCCGGCGCGGACGAATACATCATGAAACCGTTCGACGGCGACATCATCGCGGCGAAGTTCGCCGAGGCGGGCCTGCTGTGACGCCCGAGGACATGGACCTGCTGTCCGCCCTGGCCCGCCAGCGCGCCGGCCTGCGGATCGAGAGCGACAAGGCCTATCTGGTCGAGAGCCGGCTCAACCCCCTGGCGCGCCGCGAAGGCTTCGAGTCGATCGACGCGATGGTCGCCGCCCTGCGCGCCCACCGCGAGGAGCGGCTGATCTGGGCGGTCGTCGAGGCCCTGACCCTGAACGAGACCGCCTTCTTCCGCGACCGCGAGGTCTTCGCCCAGCTGCGCGACGAGCTGCTGCCGACCCTGTCCAAACTGGTGCGCAAGCGGCCGATCCGGATCTGGAGCGCCGCCTGCTCGACCGGCCAGGAGGTCTATTCCCTGGCCATGACCGCCGAGGAGGCCCGCGACCTGGCGCCCGGCGCCCGCTTCGAGTTCTTCGGCTCCGACCTGTCCGACCGCTGCCTGGAGAAGGCCCAGAGCGGCCTCTACACCCAGTTCGAGGTGCAGCGCGGCCTGCCGATCCGGCTGCTGGTCAAGCACTTCGAGAACCAGGACGAGATGTGGGCGATCAGCCCGCGCATCCGCCAGGCCGTGCGCTGGCGGCGGATCAACCTGCTGGCCGACCTGTCCTCGATGGGCAAGTTCGACGTCATCCTGCTGCGCAACGTGCTGCCGGGCCTGGACCCCAGCCTGCACGGCCGGGTGATCGAGAGCCTGGCCGCGCGGCTCGAGGACGACGGCGTGCTGCTGGTCGGCAGCGGCGAGTCCCTGGAGGGCGTCACCGGCGCCGTGCGGGCCATCGCCGGACGCGCCGGCCTGTTCACCCGCGCCGCGGCCTGATCATCAGGCCCGGGCCGTCCCCAGCTTGGCGCCGCGATCGCGCCAGAACGCCAGCGCCTGATCCCAGACCGTCGCCGGCGCGCGCTCGGGCAGCGCCTTGACCAGCTTGCGATAGAGGGTCTGGACCGGCCCCGGCGCGGTCAGGGCCGCGGAGAGGTCCAACGTCTCGATCATCGCCACGGCTTCCTTGCGGTAGTCGACGGCCAGCTTGCCGGCGTGCGGCGCGGGCGTGCGGCAGTCGCCGAAGTCGAGCTTCACCCCCGTCAGCACCTCGATCGCCGTGGACATGGTGCGGGCGTATTGCGGATCGGCGCCCAGGCGGTCGACGTCGATCACCAGGTCGGCGCGCGGCAGGGCCGCCACATAGGACAGCACATAGACGGCCAGGAAGGCGGCGAACGAGGTCCGGGCGGGCGCGCGTTTCAGCCGCTTGCGCACGGCCGCGATCCGCTCGAACAGGTCGCCCTTGCCCGCCGTCAGCCCCAGCCGCCTGGCCCCGGCCTCGCCGCCGGCCGTCTCGGACAGGATCACGTACTGGCAGAGTTCGAAATAGGTGGGGCGGGGCCGCTTGCGCAGCGAATAGAACGACCGCCACTGCTGCACGGGATCGCGGATCAGCACGATGTGGGTGCCGCCGAACCGCCGCCGCAGCCAGCCGATCCGGCCCAGGGTGCGGCAGCAGGCCAGCACCGGCGTGCGCTCCTCGCGCCGCGCGGCCTCGATCAGGGTCTCGACATAGGCGGCCTGGCCGGGGTCCTCCTGATCGACGGGCAGGAAATAGTCGTCCAGGGCCAGGCGCGTCTCGAACCCGGGGACGCCGCCCTCGGGTCCCAGCAGGTCCTGGAATTCCTGCAGATAGGGCAGGCCGTCGGTGGGGTGGCGCAGGCCGCTGGTCTCCGGCCGCTCCCGGGCGATGCGCTCGGGCGTCAGGGTCGCCAGCTGCTCGTGCCAGGGCTCGTAGAAGGCCATCACCTCGGGAACGGCGCGGAAACGGCGCCAGACATAGGTGCTGGAGCATCGCCAGCCGCTGTGGACGAAGATCGGCGCTGAGGACGGACGCGGCAAATCGGAGCTCTCACCCGTGGAAGGAACCTCCAAGGTGAAGCCTCGGCTTGGCTGGCGGATATCGATCCAGGCTGGATTTGGACGAGATTTGTAACCGGTGCGCCACGGCTGAGATCGATTGTAACGAAGCCCCGCCGACCGTTTCCGGATCGTCTTCAAATTGCATTTCTGTAATAAAATCTAAAGTAGAATAACCCGGGCGGCGGGCGCGAAAAAGCCCGCCGATCCTGGGGACCGACGGGCTTGATCCCGAAGCCGGCGGAACCGGCTCCTAGACCTCGAATTTGGGACTACTTGGCGTCCTTGGCGGTGTCGCTGACGGCCTGGCCGGCCGACGAGACGTCCTTGCCGGCGCCTTCGACGGTGTTGCAGGCGGCGACGGTGAGGCTGGCGGCGATCGCGGCCAGAACGATGAGCTTGCGCATGGGTCTTCTCCGGTGATCGCCCCAATTGGGCGTCTGAGGTGTTGCCCCACTTGAACGTTGGCGGCCCAGCTAGGTTCCGGCCGTCGCGGGCTCGGCCGACGGGGCTTCGGGCGTTGGGAACACAAGGCGCACCAGCAATCCGCCGGCGGCCGAGGTCTCAAACAGCAGCTTGCCGCGCAGCTGGCGGGCGAAGGCCGTCATCAGGGTTCGACCCACCCCCTCGACCGGCCCCTTGGGCGCGCCGGGACCGTCGTCGCCGATGGCCAGCTCGGCCTCTTCCCCGCGCACGAAGAAGTCGACCGTCAGGGTGCCGCCCCGCTCGGCCAGGGCGTGCTTCTGGGCGTTGGTGATGGCCTCGACCGCGAACAGGGCCAGGGGCGCCAGCCGGTCGGGGTCGATGACCAGGGGGTCGGCGTGGACCTCGGTGCGGATCGGACCGCCGGTCGACATGTCGCCGGCCAGCAGCAGGGCCGTCAGCTCCTCCAGGAACGGGCGCAGGTCCACCCGCTTGAGGTCGGGCCCCTGGTAGAGCGCCCGGTAGATCTGGGCCAGGGCGGTGATGCGCTGGCGGGTGTCGTTCAGGGCCGTGCGGGCGGCGGGGTCGGTCAGGGCCCGCTGCTGCATGTTCAGCAGGCTGGAGATGATCTGGAGGTTGTTCTTCACCCGGTGATGGATCTCGCGCATCAGCGCGTCCTTCTCGCCCAGGCTGTCGCGCAGCGAGGCGTCGCGGGCGACGATGCCGGCGGCCATGTCGTCGAGGGTGGCGGCCAGCTCGCGGATCTCGGGCGGCGCGCGCTCGGCCTGCAGGGGGCGCACGGTGAAGCGGCCGCGGGCGTAGATGGCCGCGACCCGGCGCAGATAGACGATCCAGCGGATCACCGCCTGCTCGGTGGCGTAGAGCACGGCCGCCAGGGCCAGGACGAACGCCAGCAGCGGGGCCAGCAGGCGCAGCATCGGGTTCAGCCAGGCCCAGGAGGCGATTCCCGGGGCCTTGGCCGACAGGATGACGAACACCTCCTGGCCGACCAGGGGCGCGGCCGAGAAGTCGCGCGGCCGGCCGTCGGCGTCGCGGCCGGACCACAGGGCCGAGCCGCTCTTCACGGCCTGCTCCCGCCAGGCCATGGTCGGCGTGCCGAACGCCCGCCGGTTGGTGGCGGCGAAGACATGGCCCTCGGAATCGGCCAGGGCCACCTCGGCCCCGCCCGGCAGGTAGCGGTTGGCGGTCTCGGGCTGGATCGTCGACAGGGTCAGGACGGCGGACATGGCGCCGTCGAAGCGGCCGTCGCGCGTCTCGGCCCGCACCGCCGTCAGCACGGCGGGCTCGTCCGCGTAGTCGACGCCGGGGATGCTGGCCACGACCATGTGCGATCCGGCGGCCAGGCGCTGGAACCAGCGGCGGCTGGCGCGGGTGGGATCGGGCGGCGTGGTGCCGGCGGCGCAGGACACCCGGCCGTAGGCGTCGAACCGGATCAGGTTGGCGTAGCCCGGCAGGCGCTCCTTCACGGTGTCCAGCCGCTGGGCGCATTCCAGCCCGACCGAGCCCGGCCCCAGGGTCTGGAGCAGGACGCCGGCGGCCTCGATGCGGGCCCGGGCGATGGCGGCGCTGCGCCCGGCCGCCAGCTCCAGGCTCTGGCGACGCGAGTCGGCCTCGGCCTTGAAGGCGAACACCGATTGCAGGACGCCCAGGATCAGGACGGGCAAGAGCGCGAGGAACAGCGCGCCGGCCAGTCGGACCCGGATGGACCCGACCGCCCCGGCCCCTCGCCCGAGAAGAGACTTCACCGCAGGGTGCTCAGTCTCTCCGCGTCGGCCAGGATGGCGTACATGGCGTCGCCGGCGGCGGCGCCGTCGCGGTCATAGGCGCCGGCCTCGAGAATGGCCTGCAGGGCGCGCCGCGCGCGGCTGACCCGGCTCTTCACCGTGCCCACGGCGCAGCCGCAGATCTCGGCCGCCTCCTCGTAGGCGAAGCCGCCGGCCCCGACCAGGATCAGGGCTTCCCGCTGTTCGGGCGGCAGCATGGCCAGGCTGAGCCGCAGCTCGTCCAGCGCCACCGGCGCCTCGGGATCGTCGACCGCCACCAGGGTGCGTTCGGCGGCTTCCTGGTCGAGCTGGCTCTGGCGCCAGGAGCGGCGCTTCTCGGAATAGAACTGGTTGCGCAGGATCATGAAGGTCCAGGCCTTCATGTTGGTGCCCAGCTGGAAGCTGGCGCGGGCGTCCCAGGCCTTCATCATGGCGTCTTGCGCCAGATCGTCGGCGGCGGTGGGATCGCCCGTCAGGGTCCTGGCGAAAGCCCGCAGATGCGGGATGAGCGTGACGAGCTCCTTCTTGAAGGTCCCGTCGCGGGCCGGGTCGAAAGGCGAGCGGCCGACTTGCGCTTCGCTCATGCTCACCGCTCTCCCGAAGGCGTCTCGGCCTTGCGCAGGATGTCCAGAAACTCGTCGGGGACCGGCTCGTTCACCACCTCGTCGAACATCTGACGAAGCTTGACGCCGATAGCCTGCTGACGGAGCCGCGCTTCGTCCAGCGCGGCCGCCCCTTTGCGGTGATCTTCCATGGGTACGTGTTCGATCATGTCCTCGACGCCGACAAGACGCGGCGCCCGCCCCCTTTGGCCGAATGAGTGTACGCCGGATGACAACGTCGGATTCCGTATGGGGTTCCACAAGCTTGAGCATATGATGGCAAAATTCTTCGGACTTCGGAACCTGTCATGGAACCGGGGCCTGGGGGTTGCGTTTATGTTCGGATGGCCGAACGGCGTAGCTTCACCGCACCCCCGGCTTTTTTGTACCCGAAGACACTCACACGGGAGGGGTCATGAGTCTTCTTGCCCGGCTGGCGCCGCACCTGCCTTACGTTCGTCGCTACGCGCGCGCCCTGACCGGCGATCAGACGACCGGCGACCACTATGTCCGCGTCGCGCTCGAGGCCCTGGCGGCCGGCGAGCGGTCGCTGGACGCCAACCTGTCGCCGCGCGTCGCCCTGTATCGCGTCTTCCACGCCATCTGGCTGTCCTCGGGCGCCCAGCTGGAAGCGCGGCGCGACGACCAGTCCAACGCCGCCGACGACGCCTCGCAGCGCCTGATGCGGATCGCCCCGCGGTCCCGCCAGGCGTTCCTGCTGACCGCCCTGGAAGGCTTCACCCCGACCGAGGCCTCGCAGATCCTCGACTGCGACTTCGCCGAGGTCGAGCGCCTGATCGCCGAGGCCCAGAGCGAGATCGACGCCGAACTGGCCACCGAAGTCCTGATCATCGAGGACGAACCGGTGATCGCGGCCGACATCGAGGCCCTGGTCCGCGAACTGGGCCATGACGTGATCGACATCGCCGCCACCCGCGGCGAAGCGGTCGACGCCGTGTCCCGCCGCACGCCCGGCCTGGTGCTGGCCGACATCCAGCTGGCCGACGGCTCGTCGGGCATCGACGCGGTCAAGGACATCCTGGCCCGCCTGGACGTGCCGGTGATCTTCATCACCGCCTTCCCCGAGCGCCTGCTGACCGGCGAGCGTCCGGAACCGACCTTCCTGATCACCAAGCCCTTCCAGCCGGAAACGGTGAAGGCGGCGATCGGCCAGGCGCTGTTCTTCCATCCGCGCCGGACCCAGAAGGCCGCCTGATCCACGTCAGGTCCTGAAACGATCAAGGCCCCGGTGCGAACCGGGGCCTTTTTCGCGCGCGCTAGTCGTTGGACGCGGAGGGGATCAGCCGGCCGGCGTCTGCTTCACCGGCGCCTGCTCGGTCGAATACTGCTGGGCTTCGCCCTGGGTCGTGGCGCCCTTAGTGTGTTCGACCGACGCCAGGTCGCCCGAGCGCAGGCCCCAGGCGCCGAACAGCGCCGCGGCGGCCAGGACGGTCGAGATGACCAGCACCCAGAAGACATGCTTGCCCCAGCGGCCCTGGCGGGCCCGGGTGGCGTTGACGGCGGGATGAGGGTGTTCGAGGTCTGCGGGCATGGAGGGCCTCCTTAGCGGGCGGCGGAATAGGTCCCGACGTCCGGCGCCGCCGGTCCGCTGGGAGCGAGGTTGTCGTTGAAGCGCTGGAGAAGCGCCGCCGAGGCCGCCACCGCGGCGATCACCGCCAGGGCCGCCACGCGGTTGCGCCGGACCTTCTGCTTGCGCGTCAGCGTGGTTTCGAAGGCCAGTCCACCGTGTTCGGTCTGATAGGTGCGGATCACGACGTAGCTCCCCAGAGCGAGGCCGGGCGGCCTCCTGGAAAATCAACGTCCCGTCCCTGGCGACGTTCCCTTCGGCCCTTGCCGGAAGGGGTTCGCGGGCCCCTGAAAAAATAATCGCGGGAAAGGCGAAAAAAGTTTCGATCGGCGGGAACCCGGTCGGGGGAGCCACGTTTTCGATTTGCGGAGGCGGCGACGCCCCCCCGACTTGAGGCTGGTGAAAGCCAGCCTGTCGCCTCCGCACCCCCCTCTTTGCCCTTCAGGCGGACCCTTTCGGATCCGCCTTTTTTGATGCGCCCTGAAGCGCCCGAAGAGGGGTCGCCGCGACGATTACAGCTTGCCGTCGAGATCGAACCGGATGTCGGCGCGTCGCCGCAGGGGACGGGCCTCGCCGTCGCTGGTGGTGGCGCCGGCGTCACCGGCCGCGCCGACGTCGAACTCCACGTTCCCGTAGCCCATCTTCGCCAAGGCCCGCGTCACGATGTCGGCCCGCTGCTTGGACACCGTCAGGCTGGCGTCCGGCGAGCCCACGGCGTCGGCCAGGCCGATCACCCGCACCGAAGCCACCTTGCAGCCCGTGGCCAGGGCGTCGGCTCCCTTGAGCACCGAGCGCGCCTCGTTGGTCAGCTTGGCCGACTTGCTCTCGAAATAGATCTGGACCGAGAAGTCCTCGCAGCTCGGCGCCGTCTGCACGATCTGGGACCTCGACTTGGGCCACGGGCTTTTGCTCGCGCATCCCGTCGCCAGGACCCCCAGCACCGCCACGCCGACAATCGCCAATCCGACTTTCTTCATCGTTTGCCCTCTCTGACGTCACGGCGCGCAAAAGGCGGCCGACACGAGTCGACCGCCTTCTGAAGATTTCAGGCCAGGCCCGACTTAACGGGGGCTGCCGTCTTCCCAGTAGTAACGACCGCTGCGCGAGTCATAGTAGTAATACCGTCCGGCTCGCTCGTCATAGTACTGACGGCGATTGACGTTCGTGGCGCCGCAGCCGCCGTCCTCGCGGCAGCCCTTCACGGCGCCGACCGTGCCGCCGATCGCCGCGCCGACCAGGGCGCCGGTGCTGGCGCTGCCGCCGCCGACATTGTTGCCGACCACCGCGCCCGCCAGGGCGCCCAGGCCCGCGCCGGCCGCGGCGTTGCGTTCGGTGTTTCCGGTTGCGGTGCAAGCGCTGGCCAGCACGCCGACGCCCAAGAGGGCGATCAAAGTCTTGTTCATCGTGGCTCTCCGTTCGAGCTTGTCCCAAGCAGGCAAACGACCTCGCCACGACAACGGTTCCGGGAACCGCGCTCAAGCGCCGCCGTTTCCTTCGGGCCTCCCCGCGCACGGCCGCGCCTTCTGGAATTTCGCATGCGTGTGGAAGTCGTCACCAACATCGCCTCCGGTTCGGTGGGCAAGGACGCCCCGGCCCAGGCCGAGGCCATCCTGGCCGAGCACGGCGTCACGGGGCGGGTCCACGCCCCCAGCGAAGGCGAGCTGACCGCCTGCCTGCGCGAAGCCCTCGACGCCAAGCCCGACGCCCTGCTGGTGGTGGCCGGCGACGGCACCGCCCGGGCCGCGGCCGAGATGGCGGGCCCCGAAGGTCCCCTGGTCGCGCCCCTGCCCGGCGGCACCATGAACATGCTGCCCCACGCCCTGTACGGCGCCGTGCCCTGGCAGCAGGCGATGGCCGACTGCCTGAAGGGCGGTCACGAACGGATGATCTCGGGCGGCGAGATCAACGGCCGCCTCTTCTTCGTCGCCGCCATCCTGGGCAGTCCCGCCCTGTGGGCCGACGCCCGCGAGGCGGCGCGGGCCGGACGGGCCGACCTGGCCCTGCTGCGGGCCCGGCGGGCCCTGCGCCGCGCCTTCTCCAGCCGCCTGCGCTACGTCCTGGACGGCCGCCCCAAGGGCAAGACCGAAGCCCTGAGTCTGATGACGCCGCTGGTGTCGACCGATCTGAATTCCGAAGACCAGGCCCTGGAAGCGGCCGCCCTGGACCCCGCCGGCGCCCTCGACATCTTCCGCCTGGGGGTCAACACGGTGACCGGCAACTGGCGCAACGACCCGTCGGTGATCGTCGGCCGCTGCCGGATCGGCAAGGTCTGGGCGGGCGGGCGGATCCCCGCCATCCTCGACGGCGAGCCCGCGCGGCTGGACGACACCGTCAGCATCCGCTTCCGACCGAAAGCCTTCCGCGCCCTGGTCCCCACGCCCACGGCGCCCGCCAAATGACCCCGCTGAAGCTGGTCCAGGTCTCCGACATCCACTTCGGGGGCGAGCACAAGGCCGCCGTCGAGGCGGCCGTCGCGCGCATCCACGCCGAGCGCCCCGACCTGGTGATCGCCGCCGGCGACCTGACCAAGGACGGCAAGGTCGAGGAGTTCGACGCCGCGCTGGCCTGGCTGAACCGCCTGCCGCAGCCGCGCCTGGTCTCGCCCGGCAATCACGACGTCCCGTTCGCCGGCCCGCGCGAGATCCTGACCCGGCTGGTCGCCCCCTGGCGGCGCTACGAGGACCGGTTCGGCGCGCGGATGAACAGCGACTGGGACGATCCGCGCGCCACGGTGGTCACGCTCAACTCGGCCCGCGCCTTCCAGCTGCGGGCCAACTGGTCCAAGGGCGCGGTGTCGCGCCGCCAGGTCCGCGAGGTCTGCGCCGACCTGAAGGGCGCCGCGCCGGGGGCCTTGAAGATCGTGGTCTGCCACCATCCGCTGATCGAGATGATCGGCGGCCCCATGACCGCCAAGGTGCACGGCGGAACCGCCGCCGCCCAGACCTTCGCCCAGGCGGGCGTCGACCTGGTCCTGACCGGCCATATCCACGCGCCGTTCGTGCATCCCTATCCGTTCTCGGACGGCTGCACCCAGGCGGTCGGCTCGGGCACCCTGTCGGTGCGCGAGCGCGGCGTGCCGCCCGGCTTCAACGTGATCGAGGTCGACGACGTCGACATCCGCATCACCGCCCTGGCCTTCGAGCGCACCGAGTTCGTGACCTTCCGGACCTGGTCCGTGCCGCGCCGCTGCGTCCCCAAGGCCCCAAACGAAAACGGCGCGACCGAGGTCGCGCCGCTCAAGGTCTGAGATCCGGTACCGCTTAGGCGGGGTAGGTCCAGACGGCGCCCTGGCCCTTGGCCGCGGCGAACTGGGCGTCGGCGAACGCCCAGTTGGGCAGGACGTCGAACCAGGCTTCCAGGAAGCCCTTCCGGTTGTTCTGGTGGTCCAGATAGTAGGCGTGCTCCCAGACGTCGCAGACCAGCAGCGGGGTGATGCCGTCCTTGGTCAGGGTGTCGTCGGCGTCGTGGGTCGAGATCACCACCAGCTTGCCGCCTTGCACGGCCAGCCAGACCCAGCCCGAACCGAAGTGGCCGATGCCCTCGGCGACGAACTTCTCCTTCAGGCCGGCCAGGTCGCCGAAGGCCTCGGCGATGGCCGCCGACAGCTCAGCGCCCGGACCGGCCTTGTCGGCGCTCATGCATTCCCAGAAGAACTGGTGGTTCCAGATCTGGGCGGCGTTGTTGAACACCTTGCCGGGGCTGGCCTCGCGGATCACCGCTTCCAGCGGGCGCGTGTCGCCTTCCGGCAGCAGGCCGTTGAGCGCGTTCACATAGGCCGCGTGGTGCTTGTCATGGTGGAAATGAAGCGTGTTGGCCGAGATGGTCGGCTCCAGGGCTTCATAGGCGTAGGGGAGGTCGGGGAGTTTGAACATGATCGCTCCAGGGCAAAACGCCCCCGGAAGATGGGCGGGGAGGCCCAGAAAACCAGAGGCGGGAAAAGCTCGTCTTGTCGAAAGTCGCCTGGACCCGCCTCAGCGCGGGGGCGGCTTCTGGGAATCCAGCAACGCCTTGGCGACGATCGCGGCCAGGGCCGGATTGCGGAAGGCGATGATCCCCGCCGCCAGGCCGGCGCCGACGGTTAGGATCGGACGCTCCTTGACCATCTCGATGGCCTTCTCGGCGAAGGCCAGCGCATCCGGCGCGGGTGGCGGACGATGCCGTTCCTCCGCCTTGAAGGCGGCGATCAGGCCGGCGACGCCCACGATGGCCGCGGCCACCGCGGCGACCACCGCCGCCGCCCCGGCCGAGCCGAGGTGGGGCGCCAGCACCGCGAAAAGCGCGAAGGCGGCGGAGACCACGCTCACAGCAGCGGGCGCGGCGGGCGGCCCCGCCCCGGCCCCGGTGGCTACCCTCTAGCACCCCATCACAACTGCCGGCCCCACACGCTTAATGCCACCACACCCCCCCCCCCACACCCCACCCCCCCCCCCCCCCCCCCCCCCCCCCCCCCCCCCCCCCCCCCCCCCCCCCCCCCCCCCCCCCCCCCCCCCCCCCCCCCCCCCCCCCCCCCCCCCCCCCCCCCTCCCCCCCCCCCCCCCCCCCCCCCCCCCCCCCCCCCCCCCCCCCCCCCCCCCCCCCCCCCCCCC